>CADDZE010000021.1 GCA_902812465.1 Acidobacteriota bacterium
CCTTCCCCCGAACCCCCTGGCCTCTTTTTCATTTCTCCCTCCTCCCTTCCTGTGACTCTACTGAATCAATTATGTCTATCGATGTAGTAGAGTATATCGCCGCGGGGCTCCTGTCAACAGAAAAATACGGAGGCCCAGCCGGGCGCGCTCCGCCGCCTAGCGGCTCGGCCGCGCGCGGATCACGATGGGCGTGCCCGGAAAACCGAAGCGCTCCCGGAGGCGGTTCTCCAGGTAGCGCTCTACCGAAAAATGAAGTTTGCCGCCGCGGCTGGCGAACACCACAAACGTCGGCGGCGCGACGCCCGTTTGCGTCAGGTAGTAGAGCTTCAAGGGCTGGCCGTGCGGGCCGCGCGGACCGGGCATATTCTCCAAATCGAGCTGCCCCAGGAAGCGATTCATCTCCGCCGTCGGAATGCGGCGGCGGCGGGCGGCAGCAACGTCGGCGATGATGTCCATCAGCCTCTCCAGCCGCTGGCGCCTCAGCGCGGAGATGAAGACGAGGGGAGCGTAGTCGAGATACTTCAGGCGGCGGCGCACTATCTCTGTGAACTCCTGGGTGGCGCGGGGACCCTTGGGGACGGCGTCCCACTTGTTGACCACCAGGATCACGGAGCGCTGGCTCTCGTGCGCGTAACCGCCGATGTGCGTATCAAGCGCGCTGACGCCCTCCAGCGCGTCCAGCATCAACAAAGCAACGTCGGAGCGCTCGAGGTGCTGGCGCGCCTGGATGACGCTGAGCTTTTCTGCCAAAAGCCGGGTCTTGCCCTTGCGCCGGATGCCCGCCGTATCGATGAAGAGGAAGCGCTGGCCGTCGCGCTGCAACTCGGCGTCAACGGCGTCGCGCGTGGTGCCGGGTAGGGGCGCGACGATCGCCCGCTCCTGGTTGAGCAGAGCGTTGAGCAGCGTCGACTTGCCCACGTTGGGATGCCCGATAATGGCCACCTTGATGAGCCCGCCTGCCTCCCCCTCCTCGAAAGCGGGCGAAGGTTTCGCCAGTGGAAAGCCGGCCGTCAAGTGATCGAGCAGGTCATCGACGCCTAAGCCGTGCTCGGCCGACAAGGGGAAGAGATGGGGGATGCCGAGGCGATGAAACTCCGCGGCCAGCGGCGCCTGCTGGAGATGGTCGATCTTGTTGACCGCCAGGGCGAGCGGTTTACCGCTGAGGCGAAGGAAATGCGCCAGCTCCTCATCCAGGGGGATGATACCCTGCCGGGCGTCGACCACCAGCACCACGTGCGCGGCTTGCTCGATGGCGTAGCGGGCCTGGCGTAGCACCTCGCTGGCCACCAGCTCCTTTTCCCCCGGCACGATGCCGCCCGTATCGACCACCTCAAAGCGCTTGCCCCTCCACTCGGCCGCGGCATAGAGGCGGTCGCGCGTCATACCCGGCTCGTTGCCCACCAAGGCTCGCCGACGGCCGCAGATACGGTTAAACAGCGTCGATTTGCCGACGTTAGGACGGCCGACAATCACGATTTGAGGCAGGCGCGGCATCGCCCCTCCGTGTACGGCGGAACCCTGGATGGGTGAGGCGCGGCCAGCAAACGAGGGGCAAAGGGGAAGCCCCCTAGCGCAACGACTCCATGACTTCGTCCAAGGCGGCTTGAGGCGGGCGGACGCGCGACTCGGGCAGCGTGGCCAGCGGCTCGTCCACCAGGTTCATCAATTGCAGGAAGTCCGGGCGCTGGGTGTTGACGTAGAAGAGGCCGGTCACCACTTCGCCGCGCTCGTGCGACTCGGTGAGGACGCGGAGGGCCTCAACCTTGTTGGTCGGATCGTAGTCCTCTCCCAGCTTCTTCAGCAGCAGGCGGGAGCCATCGTGCAGGGTGATCTCCTTCGTCGTACCGGGATCATAATCCACCGTGATGTCTTCGAAGAAAGGAACAAAGCTCAGGTCGCCGAGCGGCTCATCGTGGTCCTTGACGTAGCTGTAGCTCTTGGTCGAGCCTTCGTGGTCGTTGAAGGTGACGCAGGGCGAAATGACGTCGAGCATGGCGGTGCCGCGGTGGGCGATGGCTCCCTCGAGCAAGGCGAGAAGCTGGCGCTTATCCCCGGAGAACGAGCGCGCGACGTAGGTGGCGCCGAGCTGGATGGCCAGCGCGCAGGTATCGATGGGCGGCAGGTCATTCACGACGCCGGTCTTCAGCACGGAGCCGATATCCGCGGTGGCGGAGAACTGGCCCTTGGTGAGGCCGTAGCAGCCATTGTCCTCGATGATATAGATGATGGGCAGATTGCGACGCATCAAGTGGACGAACTGGCCGATGCCGATGGAGGCGGTGTCGCCGTCGCCGCTGACGCCGATAGCGATCAGGTGCCGGTTGGCCAGCATGGCGCCCGTGGCCACCGAGGGCATGCGGCCGTGGACAGCATTGAAGCCATGCGAGGTCCGCATGAAGTAGGCCGGGCTCTTGGAGGAGCAGCCGATGCCCGAGAGCTTGATGACCCGGTGCGGCTCGACGCCCATCTCGTAGAACGCCTCGATAATGCGCTCGCTGATGGCGTTGTGCCCGCACCCAGCGCAGAGCGTACTTTTGTTGCCCTTGTAGGCGGCCTGCTCCAGGCCAATGCGATTCACGCGGCGCGGGGGTGCTGGGGGGACAGCGGTCGTCGTAGCCATCTCAGTTCCATCCTTCCTGCTGCGCGATGGAGTCGGTCACGCTACGCGCGTCAATGGGCAGCCCGTTGTAGTGGCGGACGGTGCGGAGGCGCGCGGTATCCTCCGGGTCGAGTTCCAGCTTCAAGAGGCTGCAGAGCTGCCCGTCGCGGTTCTGCTCCACGACGTAGGTGCTCACATGGCGGCGGATGAAGTCCGCCACTTGGTCATTGAAGGGATAGGCTCGGACGCGGCAGTAACCGGCCTCGACGCCATATTCGCGCTTCAACTGGTCCAAGCTTTCGATCACCGCCCAGTGGGAGGTGCCGCAGGCCAGAATGCCAATGCCGCCGCCCGCGCCCCCCTCGATCACCGGGCCGGGCACCAGGCGCCGCGCCGTCTCCCATTTGCGCGCCAAGCGGTCCATGTTGCGGACGTAGACATCCGGCTTTTCGCTGTAGATGGCGCGCTCATCGTGGCCGCTGCCGCGGGCGAAATAGCCCGCCGCCGGATGATTGGTGCCGGGCAGAGTGCGGTAGCCGATGCCGTCGCCGTCCACGTCCGCGTAGCGAAGGAAACCGCCCCGCTGCTTCAGGTCCTCGGCCGTCAGCACCTTGCCGCGACGCAAGGGGCGCGTGGGATAGGGGAAGGGGTCGGACATCCAATAGTTCATGCCCAAGTCGAGGTCGCTCATCACGAAGACCGGGGTCTGCAGCTCTTCCGCCAGGTCAAAAGCGTCCATCGCCATGCTGTAGCATTCGCCCACCGACGACGGGAAAAGCAGCGGATGTTTCGTGTCGCCATGGGAGAGGACAGCCGTCGAAAGGATGTCGCCCTGGGAGGTGCGCGTGGGCAGGCCGGTGGAAGGACCTACGCGCTGGATGTCAAAGATCACCGCGGGCACTTCAGCGTAATAGCCGAGTCCCACAAACTCTGCCATCAGCGAGATGCCGGGTCCGGCGGTGGAAGTCATAGCGCGCGCACCCGCCCAGCCCGCGCCGATCACCATGCCCAGCGCCGCCAGCTCGTCTTCCGCCTGGACGATGGCAAAGGTGGCCTTCTTAGTTTCCGGATCGATGCGGTAGCGCTTCATGTAGCTGATCAGCGTCTCCGCCAGGGACGAAGACGGCGTAATAGGGTACCAGGAGACCACCGTGACGCCGGCAAACATGCAGCCCAGGGCGGCAGCGGCGTTGCCCTCAATCAGAATCTTGCCTTGGGTGGCGTTCATGCGCTCGAGCCAGAAGCGGTCCGCCTTGGGCAAATGCTGGTCCGCAAAGTCATAGCCCGCCACCACGGCCTTGAAGTTGAGGTCGGCGGCCTTGACCTTTTTCTGAAACTGCTTGCGCAGAGCCTTCTCCACTTCGGCCATGTCAATGCCGAGCAGCTTGGCGACCACGCCGACGTAAATCATGTTGCGCACCAGCTTGCGCAGCTTGGCGTCCGGGCAGACAGGTGCCACGAGCTGATCAAAGGGAACCGGATAGAGCACCAGGTCGTTGCGGAACCGCCCCACGTCCAGCTTCTCGTCGTAGACGACGGGCGTCTGCGGCGCCAAGGTCTGGACGTCCTCTTCCACCGTTTCGGGATTCATCGCTACTAGGAAATCAATCTCCTTGCGGCGCGCGATCCAGCCATCCTTGGAGGCGCGGATGGTAAACCAGGTGGGTAGTCCGGCGATGTTGGAAGGAAAAAGATTCTTGCCGGAAACGGGGATGCCCATCTGGAAAATGGCCCGCAGCAGGACCAGATTCGAGGACTGACTCCCCGAACCGTTCACCGTGGCCACCTGGATGCTCAGGTCGTTGACGACCCGATGCGGTGCGGCCTGGTTTTCTACTTCGCTGAGTGTGACTTCGGTGACTCCCATGACTCTCCTTGAAGGCCCACCAGCGCCGTCCGCGAGGCCTCCCGCCAGGGCTCCGATGAGCGACTAGCGCGTCCTCTGAACCGCCGTGCCCGGATGACCTGGAGGCGCTGCGAAAATTAGGACAACGCGACTCGGAGGGACAAGGGGAAACCCTGAGGCTACCCTTTGCCAGAGCGGACTGGCCAGCCGCCTCCCACAAAGCCAATTATACCAGAACAGCATCGACGCTGAGCGGGGCGAGCCGGCCTGCATCGAGACCGAGGTCCTCCCCGCCCCGGGACGGCCAACGGGCTAACCTCGAAGGCCCGGACGCAGTAAGACGCGGTGCCATAGGAACCTCCCATTCCCCAGTCAGTTTTTGCCTTTGTCAGAACGCCGTTCCTTTCTTTTCAATCACATATCCGGTTCGTTTCGTCAAAATCACTTTTTGGGGCGCGACAGCGCGACCGAGCCCTTGGGTGGTGTCCACTTGTGCACAATGTATACATCGGCGAACGGTGTGATGAATGTATGCGGCCGCGGCCTTGCCGGACCTGAAACCCTCTTCCTGGGTTGGCCGTTGCTTGAGCTGGCCTGCCGCGCCGAAACTACGGGAGGACCTTAAACCTGCCGATCATGCCGCCCTCGAGGTGTTCGGTGACATGGCAATGAAAGAGCCAGGTACCGGGGTTATCCGGCACCATCTCGGCGACGGCCATGGACATAGGGAAGAGGCTGACCGTATCCGTGCGCATGCGGTTCATCATGGCGGTCTCGCCGTGCCAGTGCGCCGCATGCACGTCATCTTCATTACTGTTGCTGAGCAGATACCAGCGGACGCGTTCACCCTTCTTCATTAGGGGCATCGGCAGATTGCCTTCAATAAAGCCGTTGATGCTGTAAAGCTGATTCCGTAGCCGGAAGACTGGGTCGGATGCCCTCAGCTCCGGGGAATACTGGCGCTGGTGCATCATATTGGCATCGAAATACCAGCTTTCGGTCTCGTCGAAGATCGCGAAATCCATGATGAATTCGCGATCGACGTCCTTGGGAGTGCCATCGGGATTGGCAGCGCCCCGGCGGGTGACGATGATCGGGCCCACCAGGCCGGTGTTGATATCACGCTGCTCGACCACGTGAGAGTGATACATCCAGATGACCGAGCTGGGATCATCGGGCCCTGGACCCGCGCGCTCGGGTACGGGCCAGACGTAGGTATGCGTTCCGCCGGCCGGCACAGCATCGTCCTTCTTGTCTTCCCCGGACGTGCCGTCGTTATAAAGCGCCCCTTCGGAATTCTTGGCATACAAAAGCCCGTGGGGGTGCATGCTGCAGAGGAGCTTGGTGTTGTTCTTGAAGACCACTTGTATCAAGTCCCCCACTTCGGCCCGGATGAGCGGCCCCAGAATTCCCAGGTGCTCCCATTCGGGCGGGCGCGGCTTCAGAGTCGTGAAGGTGCGGTCGCGGTATTCGCGGTAGACAGCTTTGCGGTAGATGCGGTGTGCCGCGGCCGAGGGTCCTTCCGATCCCTCTAGACTGGGGGTTCCCACCAGATTGCGGCCGCCCGGAGTGTAGTCCCACATCACTTCGTCGGCGGCGATATAGTAGGTGCGGATGGTGGGCGGGTGGCGCGGCGCTTCCTGAGCGGCGGCATAGGCTGCGAGGAAAAAGAAAGCCGCCCAGCCCGTCGGGCGGAGGATGTGCGGCTGGCGACTCGGGGTCTGGAGAGCGGGGCTTTTCAGGCAGATATCCTCCGGCCCTTCTGGCAGAGGTTCAGGCCGTTAGTATAGTACGACGGCGGTCAACAGGCCGTGTGATGTGTGGCTGTCACCTCGCGCGTCAGAGAAGGTTCTTACACTGAGCCACGGGTGGTCCGTCCAGCTCCGAGCAGGCAAGCCCTGTGACCGTGGCGACCCACGGCGGCACCTTCGGCCGCCATTCATTTTTCGCTTGAGCCAGCTATCTTCGGAAACGCCGAGCCGCCGCGGGGAGAGTACTTGGTAAGGGTATCATCGAGGGCCTTGGCGGCCGGGGGCGGGTCCACGGTCCCGGCAATGAGGATATCCTCCGGGACCACCCATTTGCCGTAAAGCCGGTGATTGCCCTCGTCATCCTGCTTAATCACGGCGCCGTTCAGGGAGATCCCGGCGAAGAGGCCACGTGAGCGCGAGTAACTGAGAATCTCGGCGTGCAATTGGACGTCCGTAGCGCCCTCAGCGGAGCGGCCCACCGGCCCGGCGGCGGCCGAAGCATCCACGCCGAGCTTGACGCCGCTCTGCAGCAGCTTGCGAGCTCCGCCGCTGTTCATCACCAGGAAGACGATGTCGGTGGCCTTGCCACCGAGCTGCAGCCCGTAGCTGGCACCGCCCACGGTGAACAGGGAGGGCGCGCCCCAGGGGCCGTCCCCACCCTTGCGGCAAACCAGCACGCCCCGGCCAAAGTCGCCGCCCACGACCACCGCAAACTTCAACTCGGAGGGAACCACGCCGACGCATACAGCCTTGTCCAGCAGGTCTTGGGGAATACCCTTGTCCGGAGTCTGCAACACCTCATTCACCACAAACGCTGCGCTCTCAAGCCGTTTCGCCTCTTTGGTTTCCTCCTTGGCTGAGAGCGCTGGAACCACCATCCAACACAGTGCAATAGCGAAGTATCGTTTCATGTTACTTTCCTTCATTAGCCGTCATGCCAACCCTTGCAAATCACGCCGCGGCACGGGAAACGGCCTCAACCCAGGGATGGCTTCCTTCACCGTAAAGTTGCCCTAACCCCGTCTGCCGCCAACTCGTTATAGACGCTTCGGATCGCAGCGTCAACACAGGCGTTGGTTGGGCGACGGCTGGCAGAGGGGCTGGGGTTCGCGCCGGGGCAAGCCGATAGGATAGCACGGGGCTTTTTGCGGGCGAGTGCGCGTTCTGAGTTCAGTGGCCGGCTGGGCTCCGAACCCCATGGTATTCAAGGCGCTACACGCTCGTCCGGTGGTATCGGCACAGGGGACAATGGGAATGGAAAGCAGGCTGCAACGATACCCAGGGTCACTGTATCTAACCAGCTTGGAGGGTGTTGGGTAGGGTGAACCGGAGGTGGTGAGATGGTTCCGAAGCTTCATGCTGTGGGTTGGTACGTCCTAGAGGTGGGGCTGGTAGCGTGCGTGGCTGTTTATACCGCACTAGTTTCCATTGGCTATCGTCATTATCAGGAGGCTGGATATAGCCCGCGGCTCTCTCTGAGCGATCCGGCACGATCAGCCCAGCGCCTGTTCGTGTGGCTCGGCGTAAAGGCCGTGGCGGGTCTGGTTCACGTCTCCCGTTCGGCCTTCGAGGTTCTCTGCGATGCCTCGGCCGATGTGGGCGACTGGGTAATCAGCAAGGCTGACCCAGACCTTAGGGAAAAGGTCCGGTCTAAGTTTTTGTAACTTCTAAGCGTTATCCGTGTCGCGCTTTGAACTCCATGAGTCACAGGGGGTCTCTGAAGTTCCCAACTAGGAGGGTGGGCACCAGGTTTCCGACCCCATCTCCGCCGGGCTTGCACTCCTATCGCAACTTTTGCCATCTTAGCTAACGTGTCTGACGACGCGACTCCATACTGGCTGGCCCTGGCCCGCGTCGAGGGCTTGGGAATTCGCAGTGCCCATAAGCTGCTTGACTACTTCGGCTCGGCCGAGCGCGTTTATCACGCCTCGTTGACCGAGCTGGAGAGCTGCGGCTTGCCAGCCCGGGTGGCCCAGGCGCTATTTCGCCAGGCCGGCCTGAGGGAGGCTGAAGACCAGCTTAAGGCGGCCCAGGCGGCCGGATACGCGGTGATTACCTATGCCGAGGACGCCTTTCCTCCCTTACTCAAAGAGATAGCAGACTCGCCGCTGGCCCTTTTCGTCCGAGGGGATGCGAGCGTGCTTTCGCGGCACGCCATCGCCGTTGTAGGCACTCGCCGTCCGACGGCGTATGGGAGCGCAGTGGCTCAGCGCCTGGCCCGAGACCTGGCCGACCGACAATTGGTGATTGTCAGCGGCCTGGCGCGCGGCATCGATGCGGCGGCCCATCGCGGCGCGCTCGAGGCGGGCGGCAGCAAGACGGTTGCTGTTCTGGGCTCAGGAATTGACGTCATCTACCCGCGCGAGAATGCCAAGCTAGCCGAAAGGATCGCCACTGCTGGCGCTATCGTTTCCGAGTTTTCTCTGGGCACGGCGCCGACGCCGGAAAACTTTCCCATCCGCAACCGCATCATTAGCGGCTTGGCACTGGGCACCGTGATCGTCGAGGCAGCCGAGTATAGCGGGTCGCTGATTACCGCCCGGCTGGCTCTCGAACAGAATCGGGAAGTGTTTGCCGTACCAGGAAACATCACCTCTGCGCAGAGCTTCGGTCCCAATCTGCTGATCAAGCAGGGGGCCAAGCTGGTCGACCAGTGGGTAGACGTGATCGAGGAACTGCCGGTGGCCGTCCGAGCGGAACTGATGCCACCCGCGGCAGCCGTACCATCGGCCAGCAGCGCAAACTCGCTCTTCGAGGAGTCCCTGGACCCGGACCAGAAGGCGGTGTACCAAGCGCTGCGCGTGGATGAGGCTTTGTTTGTGGATTCCATTTGCGGGGCGGTGGCCCTGCCCCAGCCTCGGGTGTTAGCCGCCCTGCTAAACCTGGAAATGAGTGGGCTGATAAAGCAATTGCCAGGAAAGAATTTTATCCGGAAACTGTGAGACAGGCCGTGGCAAGCGGCGAAGGGCAAGCGGATGACCGGCGCCCTCTAGCCAGAGGGCCTTCTGGCCGCCAACCGCTGGCCTCGAGCAGCAAACGACGGGTACCTTATGGCTAAATCGCTCGTCATCGTCGAATCACCAGCCAAGGCCAAGACCATCAACAAGTATCTTGGCGCGGGCTACACCGTGAAGGCCTCCATGGGCCACGTGATGGACCTTCCCAAGAAGGACCTCGGGGTGGCCATCGAGAAGGACTTCCAGCCGACCTACACGGTTATACCTGCCCGGAAGAGCGTCATCCAGGAGCTCAAGGCCGCTGCGGCCAAGGCGGACGCTATCTACCTAGCCGCCGACCCTGACCGCGAGGGAGAGGCCATCTGCGCGCACTTACGCGAGCTGCTCGAAGCCAAGAAGCGTAAGTTCTACCGCGTCATCTTCAACGAAATTACCCGCGACGCCATCCGCCAGGCGTTCCAGAATCCGGGCGAGATTGACGAGCGGCTGGTGGAAGCGCAGCAGGCGCGCAGGATCCTCGACCGGCTGGTGGGCTACCAGGTGAGCCCGCTGCTGTGGGACCGTGTTAAGCGGGGAATCTCGGCCGGCCGGGTTCAGACCGTGGCCCTCCGCCTGATCGTCGAGCGCGAGCGCGAGATTCAGGCATTTCAGAAGCAAGAGTATTGGACCCTCACCGTCAACGTCGAGGGAAAGAATCCTCCACCCTTTGACGCCCGGGTGATCAAGTACCAGGACCAAGACCTGCAGATCCCCGACCAGGCGAGTGCCCAGCAGCATCAGGCGGCCATCGAGAAGGCGCGGCTGGTGGTCCGCTCCGTCACGACCAAGGAGAAGCGCCGCTATCCGGTGCCGCCCTTCATCACCAGCAAGCTGCAGCAGGAAGCGTCGCGTAAGCTGAACTTCACCGCCAAGAAGACCATGATGCTGGCGCAGCGCCTCTACGAGGGCGTCGAACTGGGCGACGAAGGGCCGGTGGGACTCATTACTTACATGCGCACGGACTCGACCCGCGTGGCCGAGCCCGCGCTTCAGGCGGCCCGCCAGTACATCCGCGAAAAATTCGGTGAGAACTACCTGCCACCCGAGCCCGTCCGCTACAAGACCAAGAAGGGCGCCCAGGATGCCCACGAGGCCATCCGTCCCACAGACGTCACCCGCACGCCCGAATCGCTGCGCGGCCAGCTGAGCGCCGATGAACTGAAGCTTTACACCATCATCTGGCAGCGCTTCGTGGCCTCCCAGATGAACCCGGCGGTGTTCGACCAGACGACCATCGATATCGAAGCCGGCGATTACCTGCTGCGCGCCACGGGATCGGTGGAGAAGTTCAACGGATTCCGCGCTGTGTACGAGGAAGGCAAAGACGATCTGACCCCGGCGGAGATGGAAGAAGACGAGGAGTTGAAGCATCGGCTCCCTGCCGTCGAACAGGGCGAAGTGCTGAAGCTGCGCCAGGTCACTCCCGAACAGCATTTCACCCAGCCGCCGCCCCGCTACAGCGAGGCCACCCTCGTTAAGGCGCTCGAAGAGAAGCGCATCGGCCGGCCTTCGACCTATGCCACGATCCTGCAGGTGATCCAGAACCGCGACTACGTGGAAAAGAAGCAGGGCCGTTTTGTTCCTACCGAGCTGGGGATGGTCACCAGCGACCTGCTGGTGAAGAGCTTCAGCGACATCTTCGATGTCGCCTACACCGCACGCATGGAAGAGGAGCTCGACGAGGTTGAAGAGGGCAAGCGGAAGTGGACGGAGGCGCTGGAAGAGTTCTACAAGAAGTTCAAGCGCGATCTGTGCGTGGCCGAGCGGGAGATGACCAACATCAAGGGCGAAGGCATTCCCACCGAGGAGAAATGCGAGAAGTGCAGCCGGCCGATGGTGATCAAGCTGGGGCGCAACGGCGCCTTCCTGGCCTGCACCGGGTATCCGGACTGCGATGGCACCTCCGACCTCACCGAAGAGCAAGCGAAGAAATACGGCATTGGCACCAGCGGCGGCCCACCAGCGCCGGAAGTTCCCGATCAGACGTGCGAAAAATGCGGGCGTTCGATGACCGTGAAGCGCGGGCGGTTCGGCTACTTCCTGGCCTGCACGGGGTACCCCGAGTGCAAGAACACCAAGAAGATCGTCATGGGTGAAGGGGCGGTCCAAGCGGTCCAGGACATCCCGCTAAACGAGACCTGTCCGGAATGCGGGAATCAGCTGGTCATCAAGCATGGCCGGTATGGGGAGTTCACCGCTTGCAGCAACTACCCTCAGTGCAAGTACGTTAAGCGCCAGACGCTGGGCATTGCCTGCCCGGAAAAAGGGTGCTCTGGCGAGATTGTCGTGCGACGTAGCAAGCGCGGGCGGACGTTCTATGGTTGCAGCCGCTACCCGGATTGCAAATTCACGGTGTGGGATAAGCCCGTCGCCGAACCCTGCCCCCGGTGCGGCTCGCCCGTGCTGCTCGAAAAGACCACCAGGAAATCCGGCCTTACGCGATATTGTCCGAACGAAAGCTGCGATTACCGGCGGGAAGTAGCCTAGCCCTCGCCCGCCTCGGGCGACATTGTTGAGGGCGGCCGTTCGCCGATTCGAATCCAGTCCCTCCACGCTTCGCTTCTTTGGATGTCTCCTCTTTCGCGCCTTTCAAGCGCTTAAGCCCGTCGCACCTGCAAGGAGTGGTCTAACCAGCGAGCCAGGCAAAGAAACAGACCCGATTCCGGGGCGCAAAAAGCGCGTGGACACGCAGCGCTTTCTCCGGTGGTCCGCCGGGGGGACCGATTCGATCCGGGGATTCTTCATCAGCTCCTTGTTTTTCAACAACATGGCGTCTTCTCCGTTCGCCCAAAATTTGGCGCCGTCCACCCCGGCGAAGTAGCCGTTCGGCATAAAGTTCTTAACCCTCTTTCCCTCCACCGTCTAGCATGGGCTGGTCGAGAAACGGGGGCGGAGGTTATCAAAACCCCAGGGTGCAGTAAGGCTGCTGCGCCCCTCTCGGCCGAGAAGTTAAATCGGGCAGTTCCGCGGTGTGAGGCCGCGGCCCACGACCACCGGGCAAAGGCCAGCCCTTTGGTCGCACGCGGGCAGCAAGTGAATTAAGCCAGCGAGCCCGCAACACCAAAAAAAGAGAGGAAAAACCGCCATGCCAAGAATTCGAGGTCAGCGGCTGATGAAATACGTCGATCGGACCGTGACCGCTGCGGCCAGCGTCACTTTCAATACCATCCAGTTCTTTAACAAATACCGTCCGAACGAGACCTTCACGCCGCGGTGGAGCGATAAGCCGCTACTGAAGTCCTGGCAGAAGACCAAGCCGCCGCTCGGGTGGCCGCGTGAGACCGACTCGCTGTGCCCGGCCTGCGTGCGCGAGGCGCGCGAGCGCATCATCAACGGCGAGCAGGACCTCAACACGCTGCTCACCGAGAAAGTGGGCGAGATCAAAGCGCAAATCATCGAGCGGGACGGCCAGGTGTGGATGGTCAAGGACTGCCCCATCCACGGCCATTACGAGGATCTGATGGCGGTGGATTCCAAGTTTCTGGCCTGGATTGAGAAGAACTTCCCCGGCCGCGACATTCGTGCCCACAACGACGAGAAGTTGCACAACCACGGCTCGAGCACCATCAAGCACGGGCGCGGGTCGGTGCTGACCGTGGACCTCACCAACCGCTGCAACATGATGTGTGACCCGTGTTTCATGGACGCCAACCAGGTGGGGTTCGTCCACGAGCTGAAGTGGCACGAGATCACCGAGATCCTGGACAACGCGCTGAAGATCAAACCGCGCCGCCAGATGTCCGTGCAGTTCTCGGGCGGCGAGCCGACCATGTCGCCCTACTTCATCGATGCCATTCGCTATGCGCGCAAGCTGGGCTACAACAGCGTGCAGGCTGCCACCAACGGTATCGAGTTCGCTAAGAGCAAGGAATTCTGCCGCCGCGCCTTCGAGGCCGGACTGCGCTACGCTTATCTGCAGTTCGACGGCATCGGCAACGACGCCAACAGCCACCGCCACGTGGGTAACCTGTTTGACGTGAAGCTGAAGGCCATCGAGAACATGCACGAAGCGGGCATTGAGATCATCCTGGTCACCACGCTGGTGAATAATGTCAACAACGACCAGGTTGGGCCGATCATCAACTTCGCCCGCGAAAATCCCAAGAAAATCGCCTTCATCGCTTTTCAGCCGGTTTCCTTCACTGGTCGCGACGAGCTGATCACGCCCGAGCGGCGCATGCGGCAGCGTTACACCCTGTCGCATTTGGCCCTGGACGTGAAGAAGCAACTGGGCATCACCGAGCCGACGCGGGACTGGTTTCCTATCTCGCTCATGAGCGCCTTCGCCGATTTCGCGGACCTGGTGCACGGACCGGAGGCGCAATGGGGACAGGTGAGCTGCGGCTGCCATCCCAACTGCGGCGTCGGCACCGCCATCATGATCAACAAAGAGAACAAGGAGTGGGCGCCAGTGCCCCAGTTCCTGGATATTCCCCAGCTGGTCAAGGACATGCAGAAGATCACCGATGCGGGCCGGGGCAAGTGGTTTTCGAACTTCATGATGGGATTGGCGCTGCTCAAAAATTACAAGCCCTTCCAGTCGCCGCCCAGCCTCGCCCTCGTCGACCTGCTGAAGAAGTTTGACAAGTCCTTTGCCTTGACCGGCGACACCAAGAAGAAGTACGGCGACTCCAGCCCTGATCGAACCTTGGAAGACGCGCTGAAGCGGCGCTCGGACCCTTGGAACTTCCTCTTCATTGCCGGCATGTGGTTCCAGGATCTGTTTAACTACGATTTCCGCCGCACCGAGATGTGCATCATCCCGTACGCCACACAACGGGGCGAGATTTCCTTCTGCGCTTATAACACTGGCATCGGCTGGCGCAACATCATCGAGAACATGTATAAGAATGCGACCGTTGCGGAGTGGTACCGAAAACACGGTAAGCACGAAATTTACGCGGCGGGCAAAAAGGTGCAACTGGAGAACTACGAACACTCGCTTTACGTCAATCCTGAGGATGCCGCTCGGGTGCGCCAGCGTGATCATGACGTGCCCCTGACTGCCGCCGAAGAAGAGAGGGCCCGGCGCAGGGCGGCATGGGAAGCAAAACAGGTCCGCGAACTATACGAGGAACTGGTGTTGAAGAAGCCCAAGCCGCAGCTGGTGCAGATTGGCGGCCCGCTGAACAGCGGCAGCCCTGGCAACGGACACGGCGGTTCGGTCCCGGCGTCCGTAACGGCTGAAGAGAAGGTGGCTGTGTGAACGAGCCGCTCAAAGCTTGACGGGCAAGCGCAAAGCCGGTCGTTCCTAAGACCGGCTTTGCGCTTTTCTGAGGGACCCAGAGCGATAAGTGTGCGCCCGGGGGGACCGAGAGAACCGAGGGCCGAAGGAGCCGAGGGACCAGCTGTCTTGACCGCACAGATCCGCGTCGTATACTCTCGTCAGGCAACTGGAGGATCGAGCCGACGGGTAAGGCAGGTGAAGCATGACAAAAAAGACTTCGAATAGCAAGGCGGCCCTGCTGCTAACGCTACTTTGCACCTGGGCTGGACCTTACCTTTGGGCGCATGGCAACGAGAGGGGAACAGCCAAGGCAACTATCGGCAATGCGGAAGTGACCATTAGTTACGCCGGTCCAGCACTCAAGGGCCGGGACCCGCTCAGCATGATCCAGCACGGCCAACTTTGGCGGCTGGGAGCGGACATTCCCACCACCCTGGAGACAACCGGCGACCTGGATTTTGGTGGCACGCGGGTGACCAAGGGCAAGTACATCCTGCTGGCTCGCATGAATGCGCCCGGTAAGTGGTCGCTGATTGTCTCGAACAAGCCGGTACAACACTTCGACGACTCCGCCAAGGTGGCCGAGATTCCCATGGAGTTTGAGCAAGGCAAGGACTCCGTGGAGGTAATGAAGATCACCCTTAACCGTGAGGGCGACCGGGGCGTGATGGAGGTGGCCTGGGGAACGGCGCGCTTGCGGGCTTCCTTCATGGCAGCAAAATGACCGCCCGGTCGCGACAATCCAAGCCTGGACGGGGAACCGTTACCTCGCTGAACAGCTCTTGCTAGTCATTCATTTGGGGGCCCGCTTTCCTTTCGCGCTCTACTGACGTTCCCACCGTGTAATTTAGCTGCTCGGGACTGGCTCACCTGTAGTAGTGTAAAACACCGGCCGCCAGGCCAGGCAGCATTTGCTAGTGCGTGGCCTTCCAACGGAAGGGAGGGGAGAGGATTGGCCGGCAACACGAGCGGCTCTCAGGGATCTTCATCACTGGGTCAGCCGCCGTTCGCGTTTCTTCATGATCCTCCGCAACTCGCTCCGGTTGCCAGGACCCGCTCGCTGGCGCTTGGCCTTTTGTCTGCTACCGCTGTGGCTCGGGGCTTTTAGGCCCTTGGCCGCGGCACAAGGGGAAAGGGTTCTCGCCATCCGCCTGGACATATCAGACGCACACCTTAGCCTCGACGATTTCGCGGATCGGATCACGCAGCGCCTTGGCGAGCCGCTCGATCCCGCGAAGGTGCGTACCAGCTTGAAGAACCTTTATGCCACGGGCCGTTTCCAGGAACTGCGTGCGGAGGCCGAGTCGGTGCCCGGTGGACTCATTTTGCGGTTTGCCGGGACGGCCACGTTTTTCATCGGATCCGTCCAGGTCGAAAAGGCTCCCCGGGCGATTTCTGCGTCCGCACTAGCCAGCGCGGCACGGTTGCGTGTGGGCTATCCCCTTTCTGAGGAGGCTCTGGCGGCAGCGCGCAACCGGATGCTGACTGCGCTGGCGAGCAACGGCTATCACACCGCACGGATTGAGACGGCGATTCAGCGCGACCCGGAGAATGCCATTGCCAACATTCTCTTCACCGTCCAACCAGGGCGGCCGGCCGCCCTGGGCCAGGTCGATTTCCCCGGGTTTCCCCCGGCCGAAGTCGGACGCCTGATGTCACTCGCCCGGTGGCGCAGAGGAATGCAACTAACAGAGGGCCGTCTCGAACGGGGCCTAACCCGGATTCAGAAGGCTTACGTCCAGCAGGGCTACCTGCAATGTCGGGTCAGCGCAGGCAATCGCACTTATGATGCGAAGCATCAGACGGAGAGTGTCGTGGTGCGGATTGAACCTGGGCCGATCGTCGAGGTACAGCTGAAGGGAGCACACATCAGCAAGGGCCGGTTAAGAACGCTGCTGCCCACCTATCGCGACGGGCTGACGGATGACCTCACCCTGCAGCAGGGCCAGCGTCGCTTGCAGGACGACTTCGCCAGGCGAGGATATTTCTTCGCCCAGGTAAACTGGAGCCGTGCATCTTCGGGCGCCAAGATCCTGGTAACGTATACTGTCAAGCCGGGGCCGCGCGGCGAATTTGCCGGCGTCGAGGTGAAGGGTACCCACTCGATCTCGCGCGCTGAAGTAAACTCCGTGCTGAGCCTGCCGCCTGCATCGAGTTTCAGAGGAGGCCAAGGATTCAGCCGCACTCTCCTAGAGCACGATGTGAATGCCCTTACCGACCTTTACAAGTCGCGCGGGTTCCTCGACGTTCGCGTCAGTCCCCGCCTTAACAGCCAGTACCAAGGTCGCCCAAACAGCCTCTTTGTGATTCTGGAGGTGGAAGAGGGTCCACGCACGACCGTCGGGAAGCTCTCGGTTCACGGCGTTGATAGCGCGCTTGAGCTGCAGCTGGGATCGCTCATGCAACTCGGACCGGGCAAACCCTATTCGCCGGTGCGAGCCGAAGCCGATCGCGAGGTGATGCTAGGTTTTTTGGCAGACCACGGTTACAGCAATGCTTCCGTAACCTGGACGGCTTCCCCGCCCTCGGATCGCCACACAGTCGACCTCGAATACCAGGTCGAGCTCGGACTGCGGGAGAAGGTTGGACGTGTGGTTCTGGTCGGCAACACGCGGACGCGTCCTTCCGTGGTTCGCCGAGAGCTAACGTTTTCCTCCGGCCAGGACCTAAGCCAGACTGCCCTCGTTGAGTCGCAGTCACGCCTCTATAACCTGGGAGTCTTCAGTCAGGTCCAAATCAGCCCTCTCGACCCCGCTGCCCCGGAGGCCCACAAGACCGTGTTGGTGAGCATGGAAGAGGCTCGTCGGTGGACGATCGGGTACGGAGGCGGCGTGGACTTCCAGAGGCTCGAAAATTCGCAGCCGCAAGGCCAGTATGGTGCTAGTCCCCGCCTCTCCTTTGACTTGACGCGCCTCAACATGAGAGGGCTGGCACAGACGTTCTCGCTGCGGGGAAGGCTTTCCAACCTCGAGACGGGCGGCTCCGCCAGTTACTTCATCCCCCGCTTCCGTGGCCGGCAAGACCTCGAGCTGCGTCTTACCGCGCTCAGTGAGCAGGTGCGCGACGTCCTGACGTTCACTTCGCGGCGGTCTGAGGTGTCGGCCACGGTGCAGAAACGCTACAGCAAATCGACATCCCTGGTTGCCGGTTACAGCTACCGCCTCGTCTCGGTAGCTAACCTGAAGATTCAACCGGAATCCATTCCGCTTTTAAGCCAGCCTGTGCGCGTGGCCACCGTCGGATCGACCTATATCAACGACCATCGCGACAACCCCGCTGATGCCACCCAGGGCTCCTTCTCTCTGGCCGACGCCGCCGTTGCTTGGACGGGGTTTGGCTCCCAAGCAGACTTCGTGCGCCTTAGCGGCCAAAATTCCACCTACTACCGCCTCGGCTCACACATCATCTTTGCCCGTAACACGCGCCTCGGGCTCGAGTCGGTTTTCGGAGGGCTCCGCGAAGTAACTACTCCGCAAGGAACCACACTGACCCACGCCATTCCGCTGGCGGAGCGATTCTTCATGGGCGGCAGTGAATCGCATCGTGGTTTCTCTCTGAACCAAGCTGGCCCCCGCGACCCCATCACTGGGTTCCCCGTGGGCGGTGAGGGCTCGTTCCTGAACACGCTAGAGCTCCGATTCCCAATGCGGGCGAATCGTTATGGGCTGGTGCTTTTTCACGATGCCGGCAATGTGTTTTCGAGCGTGCGCCGCATGGAATTGCTGAAGTTCAGCCAGCGGTCACCCAGCGACTTTAGCTATCTCTCGCACGCCTTGGGAGCTGGTCTGCGCTATCGTACGCCGCTCGGACCCTTGCGGTTTGATGTGGGCTACAACTTCAATCCCACTCAATACGAGGTGTGTAGCAACCCATCGGTGACGGTGTGCCCGTCCCAGAACGTGCAACTGCGGCGGCTGTCGCGGGTACAATTCTCGCTTAGCGTGGGACAGAGCTTTTAAAGTCTTAATTGGCTTGTTCCGTCGCAGCATGAGATCCAACACCCTGATTGTGATGCTGAATCTGACAGTGGCCCTCCAAGCTCAGGCGCCCGCTCAGTTGCCACAGGCGTCAGCCGCTAAACCGCCGACCGTGCGCCTTATTGACGCCGTTGTGGCCTCGGTGGACAACTTAGCCATCACACTCAGCGAAGTGCAAACCGAGTACCGGATCCAGTATTTTCTGGATAAAGAGCGAATACCATCCAATCCGCCCGACCCCAGCACCATCGAGCGTGTCCGCGACCAACTCATCGATCAGTGGCTGCTCGCTGAGGAGATAGCACCTGCGGCCAGCGACCCGGCGGCCCCGGAGAACATCGCCCGACAGCGCCTGGCCAAAATCCAAACCGATGTGGGATCGAAGCCAGCGTTCGAGGCGGCGCTCCAGGCGCTGGGCTTGAGTGAGTCGCAGCTCCTCGCCCGAATGGTGGAGCGGGAACGCATGCTACAGGCCATTGACCAGCGGCTGCGTCCGCAGGTGTCGGTCAGCCAGCGGGAGGTCGAGGCCTACTACCGAAATAAATTCGTCCCCGAATACCTTAAACAGAACCGCAGTAGCGCACCGCCGCTGGCGGAGGTCGAGGGTCCGGTTCGCGAGATATTGGTGCAGCAAAAGGTTAACCAACTGTTGGAGGCCTGGCTCACGGAGCTACGCTCCGAACGGCAAGTCAGAATTCTCGGCGGTGCCGGGTACTGGGCGGAAGCCGACGGCCAGGTCGCTGAAAAAGGTTTGAGAAACTGATGGGGGTGCATTCACCGCCACTCGGCGCCCCGAGGTAGCCGCCCAGCGGATGGTTAGCTTCCATGCGAAACGCTCTTCGCGTCGTTGCCGTCTTGTTAGCTGCCCTTTTGGCTGTCTATGCCGGCCTTGTGGTGGTCATGAGCACGGCGTGGTTTCATCGGCTTCTCAGGCAGCAGGTGATTTCCCACCTAGAGGCTATCACTGGGGCGCGGGCGGAGATCGCTGCCATGGACTTCGAGCCGCTGAGCCTCGAGATCTCGTTGCGCGGGCTGGTCCTGCACGGCACGGAACCAGCGTCCGAACCTCCTCTGTTCACTGCTCGAACGCTTGTCATGGGCATTGACCCTCTTTCGCTCAGCTGGCGAGGACTTCGCCTACGGAGCCTGGATGTCGAGAGTGCCGGCGTCCATCTTGAGACCTACCCGGACGGATCTACCAATCTTCCCGGGCCGCCAGCGGGGCGTGAGAGCCTGCTTTCCAACTGGCTGGACCTTTCCGTCGGCCGCGTCACGCTGAATAGGACAGTGCTGGTCTGGGACGATCACCCCATTCCGCTCAATTTAAGCGCACACGATGTTGCTCTTCTCATGGGCTTTCGCCGCGACCGATTGATCCACAGCGTGCTGGGCCTGGTTCAGCCATTGCGGCACTACTCTGGAAGTTTCTCCTCGTCGGAGGTTCAGATCAAACATCCGACCCTGAATCTGCCGCCGCTCAGCCTAGCCTGCCGGTTCGACCTTTCACGAGACGGCCTGACGGTTCCCTCGCTGGTGTGGCGCTCGAAAGGGATTGCCAAGCGGGGTGAATCGCCAACCCAAGGCGAAGGATCGATCGAGTTAAGCTGGCGCCCGTCGCTGACCGCCAGGGCTTCGTTGCACGGAGAAGGGTCCGCATCCACTGTAGCGCAGATCTTTCGCCTCAAGGCGTTCAAGGGGGGCAGCATCAGCTGGAGCAGCCAGGTCAACTACGTGGCTGGTGCCCTGAAGGCGCCACCGCAACTTGATGCGACGGGAAATGTGCAGGGGCGCAGCGTCACGTTCGAGAGTCTCGCTTTTGCATCGGGACCCGTGAGTTTTACCGCTAACTACGCCGCAAGCCTTAACCGCCTGCTACTACCCAGGTTTCGCGTTGAGTTGCTGGGCGGAGAAATTGCAGGAAAGGGTGAAGCCGACTGGCGCCGGCAGAGCTTCGCCCTACATGCCCAGCTTCGCGAGCTCGACCTCGCTGAAAGCCTGAGCGCCGTTCACGCGGGCGAGGAAGTGGTGCATAACCTGCAACTGGATGCGACGGTAAACGGCACGGTCGAGGCCTTTGGGAAAGGGTCACCGGACTGCGTCCGCTTCGACCTACAGTTTGATCCCCGGATGGACTTGCACCGTACCACAACTCACGTTTTAGAGGGAATGGCACAGGGCGCGGTGCAATGGAAGCCAGCAGTCCGAGTGAATCTCGATCGCGTGGAGCTTCGCACGCCTCAATCGGCATTGTCAGCTCGCGGCATTCTGAGTTCTTCACAGTCAATGGTCGCGGCGCGGCTGACCACCACGGACTTCGAAGAATGGCGGCCCTTGGTCGAAGCTTGGTGCGGCGCCTCTAGGCATCTGCCACTCCGGCTGCAATCCACGCTGGTCCTGGATACGACGTGGTCTGCGTCGGCAGGCCGGCCGCGCCTGAACAGCCAGCTTCGCGTAGGAGCCTTCGAGTATGCGAATGAGCGCTGGGACGGGGCAGAAGCCGGAATCAGCGGCACGCCAGCCCTGCTTCAGGCCAGCGGCGGACGCCTGTTCCGAGGAAGCAGTACGGTGTCCTTTGCCGCCACGATTGGGCTCGAAGGCGGCAACTTCACCCCCCAATCCCCCGTCCACCTTGCTCTCCAGGCGAACCGGACTCCGCTGAGCGGCCTGGGCCAGGCCTTGGGCCTCAGCCTTCCTCTGGAAGGACAATTGACCGGGCGCCTGGAAGCCACCGGGACGCGCAGTGACTTGAAAGGCTCAGGCGGCTTCAAGGTGTTCCGCGGCGAAGTGGCAGCCGAGCCCTTCGATGCCCTGTCCGCACATGTTAACCTGGCGGGTTCAACCTTTTCTCTGCAGGACATCGCCTTGGCAAAAGGCCCCGGCCAGATGACAGGTCAGGCCAGCATTGACCTTCAAACCGGCCGCTTCTCCGCCGTGCTGCGCGGTTCTGGGTTCCGGTTCGCCAGCTTCCATCGGCTGGCGGGCTGGACGCCGGCAAGCAGTGCTAGCCAGCCGGCCCTAGATGGCAGAGTGCAACTTGACGCTCGTGCGCACGGAACGTTCGAGCACCCGCAGCTCGATTCCGACTTTGCCGTCAACGACCTCCACCTGAGTGGCCAGGCTGCAGGTGGCCTCGAGGGCCAGCTTCACTGGCAGGACCGGCAACTGCGGGGCCGCGCCAACCTGAGTGGAGCGGGCGGGACGCTGAGCTTCAACGTCACGGCCCGCACCGAGGGCAGCTGGCCATTCCAGCTCGAAGGTCGCTACACCGATCTGCGCCTCGACCCGTGGATCAACCTGGCAGAAGCCGGGCGTGTGAAGGCGGTCATTGTTTCAAGCGGCTCTTTCCGCGCCGCGGGCCCACTGCGCGACCCCGGCCAGATAAGCGGACACCTCCAGGCGCAGACACTCGGCTTCTCTTTTGCTGGCAACGCCCAGTGGAAGAACGTCCAGCCGGTGGAACTCAGCTTTTCCAGGGGTATGCTCACCGTGGCGTCCTTTTTCCTCCGCGGGCCTTCAACGGACCTCGAAGTACAGGGCACCGTGCGTCCCGGTATCGATTTGCAGCCGGGCACCGTCTCACTGGTGGCGCATGGTCAGGCGGACGCGAAGTTGCTCGAGCTATTTGATCCCACGCTGCAGTCGACTGGTAACATCGCTCTTGACCTCCATGTCTCGGGCGCACCGTCGCATCCTTTGCTCGGCGGGCACATCACAGTCAGGGATGTGGGGTTGGCTTACGCCGACCTTCCCTTTCGCCTCGCCGGCCTCAATGGGGTGGTGGACCTCCAGGGGAATCGCGCAAACCTCTTTTCCGTTCGCGGGGTGACGGGCCAGGGCGCGGTCAACCTGACCGGTTCCATTACCCTAGGATGGACTCCGCGCTTCGACCTGCGAGCGGACTTAAGTCGGGCCCCCGTGCAATATCCTGCCGAGTTCACCTCGGTGCTTGACGGAAGGCTGCGCCTCACCGGCACACCCGAGAACACGCAGCTGAATGGACTGCTCACGGTGAAGCAGATGTATGTGAGCGAGGACTTCGACCTGCTGCGTTGGATGACCCAGATGGCCGCAGCGGCGGCGCAGGCAACGAGCCCCGCCATGGCGTCGCCCGCGGCGGCCCGCGTTCATCTGAATATCGCTGTCGCATCCGAACCCGAGGTCCGTCTGGAGTCGCACAACCTCACCGCTACGGCGAGTATCGACCTGCGGTTGCGCGGGACAGCGGCCAATCCGGTGGCGCTGGGCACGGTCCGCCTCCTCAGCGGACGGGCCCTCGTGCGGAGCAATGAGTTCACCGTGACGCGCGGCGAAATCACCTTTGCCGATCCCTATCGCACCCGCCCGGTGCTTGATGTCGAAGCCCGGACGCGCGTGCAGGCCTACGATCTGACGCTCGACTTGTCCGGGCCACCCGACCGCATGAGACTGTCCTATCGTTCGGACCCCCCGCTGCCAGCGGAAGATATCCCCACGCTTCTGGCCCTGGGTACGACCCTGCAAGCCCAGCCCCTGGCGGGTGGGCTGAGCAGCCAGCGGTCTTTTAGCTCGGTGGGCGCCAGCGCTCTACTCTCCCAGGCGCTGTCAACACAGGTATCGAGCCGGGTACAGCGGATCTTTGGCGTCAGCCGCATCCGCATCGATCCCAACGTCAACAGCCCGGTGGCCACGGGCGGGGCACGGGTCACGGTGGAAGAACAGGTGGCGCGAAACCTCACGCTTACGTACGTCACCAATACTTCCAGCCAGTACCAAGAGCGGATCTTCCAGTTCGAGTGGGACCTTAGTGATCACACCTCGCTGATCGGGGTGCGCGACCAGAATGGCGTCTATGGCCTGGAGCTGCGGTTTCGGAGAAGGTTGAAATAGCAACGGTTCGTGTCTGCGGCTCGGGGCCGCGGCGCCGCGCCCACGGTTGTGAACGGCCGCATCCTGCTATACTGCGGATGTTCGCGTTTGGCCATCCACGGCCGGAGAGGTGTCCGAGTGGCTTAAGGAGCACGCTTGGAAAGCGTGTGTTGAGGAAACTCAACCGTGGGTTCGAATCCCACCCTCTCCGCCAGCGCCTTGCTGGCTGCCCAGTGAGGGAGGAGGCTAGCCACTCACCCGTAAGTTCCCGCTTCCCTTCAGTGGGGATTTGTGGGAACATCAATCGCTCGAGCGGTGCAGCCGCCAGGGAGCAGTCTCCGGAAGCAGCGAGTTGGAATCCATCCAGAATATTTCGATTAGGGAAATCTTCGATTTGGTTCGCCCCGACCTCCTCAAAGTGGAGGACGAACTCAGCCGGCAGAGTGTCTCTAGTGTCCAACCTATTACCGAAATTGGTCAGTACCTTCACGTGAGCGGTGGTAAGCGCTTACGGCCCGCGCTGCTGCTACTGGCGTCGAAGCTATGTGGTTACGAAGGGCCGCCCGCCATCCGGCTTGGTGCGGTGGTCGAACTCATCCACACCGCCACGCTGGTCCATGACGACGTCATTGACGAGGCGGACAAGCGCCGCGGCCGTCCCTCCACCAACTCGCGCTGGGGCAACTCGATGAGCGTCCTAGCAGGGGACTGGCTCTACATGCAGGCTTTCAACATCGCCCTGGCCGAGCGAAACTTTAGGATTCTAGACATCCTCATCGGGCTGACGCAGTCGATGGTCGAAGGCGAGCTGCTTCAGCTCACGTTTCTTCGGCGAACCGATATCCGCGAGGATGACTACCTCGAGCTAGCGTATCGTAAGACCGCTTGCCTCTTTTCAGCTTGCATGCGCCTGGGAGCACTGCTGGGAGGCGTTAGCGAAGAAGCAGAGCTCCGCCTAGGTTCCTACGGAGCAAACCTCGGGCTGGCGTTCCAGATCATCGATGATCTGCTCGACTTGACGTCCTCCGAAGAAAAGCTGGGCAAGCCAACTGGCAACGATTTGCGGGAGGGTAAGCTAACCTTGCCTCTCATCTATCTTCTGCGCCAGTCGGACGGCGAAGAGTCAGCACGCGTGGCGCGTTTGGTGGCGGACGGCAGCCTTCGTCCCGAACAGCTGCTGGAGATTGTGGCGCTCATGCAAAGGTGTGGTGCCCTACAGAGGGCCCGCGACAAGGCTTACCAGTTTGCCAGCCTTTCGCGGAAGTGTTTGGACACTTTTTCCGACTCTCCGTACCGTGAGGCATTACGAGCTCTGGTAGATTTCGTCGTCGAGCGTGAGTCCTGATGTCTACTTCGCGTGATGATGCGTACGCGTCACGAAATCGAAGTCAAATTGCCGGTGCCTCGTCGCCGCGTAATGAAGCGTTTGTTGGCCGAGCTCGGATTTCGTCCGGTGGTGCCGCGGCATTTTGAGAGTAACCATCTCTACGACTTTGTGGGACGACCCCTGCGCAAGGCAGGCTGCCTGCTGCGCCTGCGCTTTGCCGGCTCGCGAAGCGTGCTAACCTTCAAAGGGGCACCGCTCCGGAGCCGCTCCTACAAGATCCGGCACGAAGTCGAGACCGAGGTCGAGGAGGGCAAATACCTGCAGGAAATCTTCAAAAGGCTGCGACTGCGCGAGGTGTTTCGCTACGACAAGTACCGCACCGTTTACGCGGGGTCATCCGGAAGCAACTACTCATCACGCAAGGAGCTGGTCTACGACGAAACGCCGATCGGCGACTTCATCGAACTCGAGGGGCCTCGCCGCTGGATCGATATGACGGCGCGCCAGTTGGGATACACTCCTAAAGACTATATCACTGCAAGCTACGGCACCCTGTACCGGCGCCATTGCCAAGCCCAGGGCGTACGGCCGGGTGACATGGTCTTTTCCCCTCTGCCCCGCGGGAAAGGAAGGAAGAAGAGAAAACGCTGAGAGTACTCCGCCGCTTGCGATATAATGCGGGGGCAGGCGCTGCACTGTGAGGTTTGCGGTTGCGCGCGGACGGTCTCGACGTGCAAGATATCAGCAGAGGCTGTGCCTCGCGCTCGTTGGCCAGCAGGTGCTTCACCATGGCCAGGAGGTTTAACCTATGGAAGGCCTACTTCAACCCACGCACTTGCTGCTGATTCTCATCATTGTGCTTATCATCTTCGGTCCTGGTAAGCTTCCCGATCTGGGTCGCGGCTTGGGCAAAGGCATTCGTGAGTTCAAAGACGCCTTGCGCGGTGGCATGTCCTCCACCGAGTCGGACAAGAAGCCGGAAGAGAAGAAAACCTAGAAACCACTTTCGGCAGCCTTCCCTCGATGAGCGGCGTGGCGCCTCGGTGCCTGATTCCTGACCTCCCAAGCGACCCGCTGACATAACCTTGCACCACTCCCCCGCCGACTGAGCGGGTACGCGAACCCGCACACCCACAACCGCAAGACGAAGAAGCACTGGAGCGACATGTTACGATAGCTTGAGCCATGCAAGCCGAAGGAAGTACGCCGGGTTCAACTGTCCGCGCTCTTTGCTGGGCACATCCTCTGGTTCGGGAATGGTTCCTAGCACGATTTGGTTCACCGACCGACCCACAGGAGCGGGGCTGGCCGCATATTTACGCCGGTAGGCCCACCCTGATCTCCGCGCCGACAGGCTCCGGCAAAACGCTGGCGGCTTTTCTCGCTTGCATTGACCACCTTATCCGCAAGGCCCTCAATGGCGAGCTCCAGGACCGCACCGAGGTTCTTTACGTTTCTCCTCTGAAAGCGCTGAGTAACGACATCCGTAAGAATCTCGAAGTTCCTTTGGGCGAGATCCTCGAGCTGGCAGGCCGGCGTGGCCTGCGGATGCCGCCAATTCGTGCTGCGGTCCGTACCGGGGACACGCTGATACCAGAGCGGCGCGCGATGCTAGCGCATCCGCCGCACATCCTCGTCACAACGCCCGAATCGCTTTACATCCTGCTCACGGCGGAAAGAAGCCGCGCGATCCTGCGCGACGTCGAGACGGTCATCGTCGACGAGATCCACGCCGTCGCCGACGACAAGCGCGGGGCCCACCTGGCGCTGACGCTCGAACGGCTCGAGCACCTAGTGACGCAGGCGCATCCCGGACAACCTCCCGTGCGCATCGGCCTTTCGGCTACGCAAAGTCCCATCGAGCTGGTAGCCCGATTCCTGGTTGGAACTGGCCAGCCGAAGCCCGTCATCGTCGCCGTTAGTCACCGGAGGGCACTCGACCTCGCCGTCGAAGTGCCCGAGAGCGAATTAGGGGCCGTGGCCACCAACGAGATGTGGGACGAGGTTTACGACCGCCTGGCCGAACTGGCGCGAGCCCATCGCTCAACGCTGATTTTCGTCAACACCCGGCGGCTCGCCGAACGGGTTGCCCACCACCTTGCCGAACGGCTTGGCATTGACGCGGTAGCCGCGCATCACGCCAGTCTGTCGCGGAAGCTGCGCCTGGCAGCCGAGAACAAGCTGAAATGCAGTGAGGTCCGGGCATTGGTGGCGACGGCGTCGCTCGAGCTAGGCATCGATATTGGCACGGTCGACCTGGTCTGCCAGATCGGTTCACCGCGTTCGATCTCGACCGCGTTGCAACGCGTGGGCCGCTCCGGCCACTGGCGCGGGGCTGTCCCCAAGGGCCGCTTCTTCGCCATGACGCGCGACGAGTTAATCGAGTGTGCCGCACTGGTCCAGGCCCTCCGCGATGGCGAGCTCGACCGCCTGCATCTTCCCGAGGCGCCTCTCGACGTCTTGGCGCAACAAATCGTGGCGATGTGTGCTTGTGAAGAGTGGAAGGAGGACAACCTCTTTGCTATCGTGCGCCGAGCCTGGCCTTATCGCCAGCTGCCACGCACTGACTTCGACTCGCTCATCGGCATCCTTTCGGAGGGCATCACCGCCCGCCGCGGTCGCTATGCCGCGTATCTCCACCGCGACCGCGTGCAGGGCCGCCTCCGAGGGCGCCGGGGCAGCCGCATGGTAGCCATCATGAACGGTGGCGCAATCCCAGAAACCGCGCTCTATAGCGTGATATCTGAACCGGAAGGCACCGTGGTCGGCACGATCGACGAAGATTTCGCGGTCGAAAGCGTGTGCGGTGACGTCTTCCTTCTAGGAAACACCTCATGGCGCATCCGGCGCCTCGAAAGCAAGGCCGGTCGCCTGTTAGTTGAAGACGCGCACGGCGCCGCGCCCAATGTTCCCTTCTGGCGGGGTGAAGCTCCGCCGCGGACAGCCGAGCTTTCAGCGCAAGTCTCAGCGATACGCGAGGCGATCAGCAATCTGGCCGGCGCTGGTCCCGGGCAGTCACTTTCTCCCAACGGGCGGACGGCAGCGATTTTTTTCTTGCAAGAGCAGTGCGGACTGAACCAAGCCGGCGCTGAGCAGGCAGTGGATTACGTCCTTGCTGGACGGGCTGTCCTGGGCGTCGTGCCCACCCAGCGTACGGTGGTCGCCGAGCGCTTCTTCGACGAGGGAGGTGGTATGCAGCTGGTCATCCACGCGCCCTTCGGCGGAAGGATCAACCGCGCCTGGGGCCTGGCGCTCCGCAAGCGTTTCTGCCGTTCGTTCAACTTTGAGCTGCAGGCCGCAGCTACAGAATACGGACTCAATATTTCCTTGGGAGAGCAGCACAGCTTTCCGCTGAGCTCGGTCTTTCACTTCCTCACGCCGGACTCCGTCGGCGCCGTGCTCGAGCAAGCCGTACTGGCCACCCCGCTCTTCGCCACGCGCTGGCGCTGGGACGGGACTCGCGCCTTAGCTCTAACTCGCTTTCGTAACGGAAAGAAGATACCGGTAGCCATCCAGCGTATCCGCGCCGATGATCTGCTGGCAGCCGTGTTTCCCGACGCCGCAGCCTGCCAGGACAACATCGAAGGCGACATTTGTGTTCCCGATCATCCGCTCATCCGTGAGGTAATGAAAGACGTGCTCACCGAGGCGCTAGACCTCGGTGGGTTGCGTCAGGTGCTGAGTGGAATCATGGACGGGGACATCCGCACCGTTGCCGTCGATACGCCTGCTCCGTCGCCTTTCTCGCATGAGATTCTGAATGCCTCTCCCCACGCCTACCTGGACGACGCTCCACTCGAGGAACGGCGCGCCCGCGCTGTCTCTCTTCGGCGCACGCTGCCCGAGACCGTACTCTCAGAACTTGGCCGTCTCGACCCGGCAGCCATTGCCCAAGTGCGCGAAGCGGCGTGGCCGGATGTGCGTGATGCGGACGAACTGAGCGAACTGCTACAGGTGCTCGTAGCTTTACCCGAGGACTTCACTCCGCCCGCCAGAAGTGCCGTTACCGACGCTTGGGGAACTCTCTTTCAGGAGCTTGTTGATCAGAAGCGCGCGGCTCGCGCCATAGCGAACGGCAGTACGTTTTGGGTGGCCGCAGAGAGAGCATGGATGTTCCGGCTGCTCTTTCCTTCGGCTCGATTCGAGACTCCGCTTGAAGTTTTGGCGGGGACCCAGCAGGACGAGGCAGATCGCGAGGAGGCTGCCGTTACCCTGGTACGCGGCTGGGTGGCAGATTCCGGTCCGGTCGCCGTTCCATGGCTGACAAGCATCGTCCATTTGCCTGACAGCGAGATCGAGCAGGCGATGCTGCGATTGGAGGCCGAGGGCACCGTATTGCGCGGCCAGTTCACCGGTGCCCGGGTGGCTGAGTGGTGCGAGCGTCGGCTGCTGGCTCGTATTCACCGCCTTACCTTGGGCGAGCTACGCAAGCAGATTCAGCGGGTCAGCGCCGCACAATTCATGCGTTGGCTGCTGCGCTGGCAGCATGTTGCGCCAGGAGCACAGGTGTTCGGCGAGCGCGGACTGCGTGAGATCCTTCACCAGCTGCAGGGATTTGCAGCGCCAGCCAGCGCCTGGGAACCCCAGATCTTGGGACGCCGGGTTGCCGGATATATGCCTGCCATGCTCGATCAGCTCTGTCTCTCGGGCGAGGTTGGCTGGGGCAGACTGTCGCCCCATCCGGCTTTGGCGG
This sequence comes from Acidobacteriota bacterium, assembly GCA_902812465.1. Classification (GTDB taxonomy): domain Bacteria; phylum Acidobacteriota; class Terriglobia; order UBA7540; family UBA7540; genus CADDZE01. Next base: position 29,262 of record CADDZE010000021.1, read on the forward strand.
AAGTCGAAACGGGCGGCGGTAATTTGCGTCCCACCGGAATGCGGCGGCTTGTTCCCTCGAGTGTGGCGCCTGTTGCCTTCTTCGTCCGCGACGACTCGGACTGGATGGCTCCTCAGCGCAGCACACCTGAGCCGATGCCTGCGGCGCTCAGCCACGCAGCGCGCAGCGTGCTGGACTTCATTCGTCGGCACGGCGCTTCTTTCTTCGTCGACATCGTCCGCGGGACAGGTAAGCTGAAATCGGAAGTAGAAACAGGTCTGTGGGAACTGGTAGCGGCAGGCCTGCTAACCGCCGATAGTTTCGACAGTCTGCGCGCGCTCATCGATCCCAAGCGGCGTGCCGGCCAAGGCCGCGCCCGCAACTTGCGCCCCCGGCACAGCGCTGGCCGATGGTCGCTGCTCTTTGCCGAATCGTCAGTCGACCGTGTGAAGGCGGCGGAGGCGGCCTGCCGGGTGCTCCTCAAGCGCTACGGCATCGTCTTCCGTGAGCTCACGTTGCGGGAGAGCTTCCCCTTCAAGTGGCGTGAGTTGCTGGTCGTGTTCCGTCGTCTCGAAGACCGGGGCGAGATCCGAGGGGGCCGTTTTGTGGACGGCTTCCTGGGGGAGCAGTTTGGGTTACCATTGGCGCTCGAATCATTGCGCGCCCTACGCCGTTTGGAACCCGCCGGTGAAGTCGCAACCATCTCAGCGGCCGATCCGCTAAACTTAAGCGGGATCATCCTGCCAGGCGAGCGGATCCCTGCCAACTCGGGCCGAACCATTACGTTTCAGGACGGCATGATGATCGCAGAACATGCGCCGCTGCCGGTTGTCGCGGGTTGTTAAAAGGATCTATGCACTGCGACCATGCAACCTGATGAAAGACGCAAAGAACAAAGCACGGCTCGCTTAGTTCGAAGATATGCTCGCCTTTAAAACGTTACCCTCCCTCCGAGCTGAATCTCTCGCCCTGGATGCATGGCCATGGTGATGGTACCGAACTGAGGCGTGTTCACAAACCGGTTGGGCGTGCCCAGATTCGTGTGATTCAACGCGTTGAAGAACTCTGTACGAAACTGGAGGTGGGTCCGCTCAGTCAAACCGAATTCCCGCGTCAAGGCAAGGTCGAGCAGCTGCATGGGCGGGCCCTCGACGGTGTTGCGACCTACGTTGCCGAACTGGTAGGCGGGCGGCGCCACAAACGCCGCGGGGTTAAACCACATTTGGGCCGTGCGTGTTCCCTTCGGGAAAACTGGCTGCCCCGTGGCACTAGCGCGGATGGGGTTCTCGCCCAGCAACGTGCCAGCATTCGCGGGGTCACCGAAGACCGAGATGGTAAACGGGTACCCACTTTGGGCCTGAAACACGCTAGCCACGCTCCAGTTGCTGGTTAGACGAGCCAGCAGCTGTTGGGCCCTCCACCCCGGAACACTGTAGACGACGCTGGCCGTCAGCCGATGGCGCAGGTCGCACGCCAGGCCCTTTTCCGCCTCTAGATGGGAATTGTCCTGCGGAATGGCAGATTCATCCATGGGCGAGCGGAAATCGGGCGCATCGGTGAGGCTCTTGGCGTACGTGTAGTTAGCGAGGAAAGTAAGCCCGTGTGAGAAACGGCGGCGGGCATCGATCCAGCCCGCATCGTACCAGCTCTTGGCGGTGTTCTCCAAGTAGTTGATGGCGGAGACCGGAAAAGTCGTACTGGCCAGGTCGAAATCAGGGGGGAATTGCGTTCCTGGCAGGAAGCTGATCTTGGGGAATGGCCGGCGGGGACCGATAGGGCCAGGACCCGGCGGCGCATTATTAATCAGGTGAGCCCGCTGCAGATGAAGGCCGTGTGAGCCCTGGTATCCTGTCTCAATCACCACACCTCCCGGCAAAGCGCGCTGCACCGAGAAGCTCCACTGCTGAATGTACTGGGCAGGACTATGCGGGTCCACCGAAGCAAAACTGACAGTCGTCTGGCCCAGTAGTGCAGGTCCGAAATCAAAGCCGTGCAACGAGGGAGTGAAGTTGTCGCTCTGGTCCGTCTCCGCAAAGACCAGGGGCGGAACGTGGCGTTGGTTGCAGTAGGTGTTCATATCCACCGGGGTGTAAAAGATGCCGTAAGCGGCGCGGACCACCAGTCCCAGCCGTCCGCCGATGCTGTGGGCGATGCCAAGGCGGGGTGCGAAATTCAGCGCATTGGCATAGGTAAGCCCGCGCGGCATGCCGAGTTGTCCGCCGATAAAGGCGTACGGCTTGCCGTTCCGGAAGACCAAGTTACTGCCGGGATGGCTGGCATCCCAGAGCGGTGTAGCAAATTCATAGCGTAGGCCAAGATTCAGCGTAGTGGACCTCGTTATCCGCCAGTCGTCCTGAAAGAAGGCGTCGGCATACCACTGGCGCAGGTCCATGGCAGGGATTCCCGCCTGTCGCTGCTTGACCACGGGCAGGCCCAGCAGGAAACTGGCTAGCGCTGCGCCGGTGCCATCATTCGTTGCCGTCTGAGTAGTAAATCCGTTGGTGAACTGATAGTAGCCCCGATTCTGGAAGAAACCCCACATCGGCCAAAAGAAGTAGCGGTAATCCCCTCCCAGTTTGAGAGCATGGCGGCCACGCAGGTAGTTCCAGAGGTCTCCGACTTGCAGCACGGTATCCCAATCCTGTACCGGAGTGGCGGCGTATGAGTCGCCGATGCCATCGTAACCCTGGATTGCAAACCAGGGCATGCCCCAGGCGCCTTTCCCACCGAAGCCCACTCCCCGGATGCCAAGCTCACTCACGTAGTCATGCGTAAAGTCGTTCTCGGAAAAGCGATGCATCGAAAGACGCGAGATCCCGAACCAGGTGGTGTTGACAGATGTGGGTGAGAGGATGCGCGTGTAAGAGAGCGTGAGATGCTGCGCCAGATTGTTATCAAAGGCGCCAAAGCCCGGCAGGTTCTGGGGCGTAAAGTCACGCTCGTGCCCGAAGGAATAGCGAGCAAAGAAAGTATCGCCGCGGCCGAAATTTTGGTCAACGCGGAACGTGGCCTGGTCAGAGTTGTTACGGGCGGTGCGCAGGTCCAGATAATTGTTTGAATCCGGACTTCCACCCGTAGAGGAGGGACCGCTACCTCCCATCACCATGGAACCCATGCCGCCCATGGCCATACCCGGAGCCATGTTCGGCAGGGGAACGCTGTTGAGAACCCTCACCGCCACCGGGTTCAGCAAGTCCACCGGCATCATGTTCCCGGGGAACGGATCGCGGATCGTCTTGGGATTGCTGGGGTTCACTGGCCGCGAAGGGTCGAAGCGTGGGTTGGGATGTGCGCTGAATGGATTGTAGATGGCGTACCCGCTTTGGCTGAAGTCTCCCATACGTTCGGCCATAGTCGGTACCGTCTCGACCTGTACGATACCGCGGCCCAGGCGGAAGCCCTCATAGTTGGCGAAGAAAAAGGTCTTGTTGCGCCGGATGGGCCCACCCGCCGATGCACCGAACTGGTTCTGCACAAGGTGCGGCAGGTGACTCGGATCGTTGAACGAGCGCGCGTCCAAAGCACTGTTGCGGTTGAACTCATAAAGGTCGCCATGAATCTCGTTGCTGCCCGACTTGGTGACGATATTAATCTGGGCTCCACCGGCTCCCCCAAATTCGGCCGAATAGCTGCCCGTCTGCACCTTGAACTCCCGTACCGCGTCCGGCGAGGGGCTAAAGGCCAGCGTATTGAAGGTCGGGTCGGTGTCCGTCGTGCCATCCAGCAGGAAGAAGTTAGCGTTCGGCCGGGCGCCGCCGACGCTCAAAGCCGAGTTCTGTTGAGGCCGCCAGTAAAGGGGATTGGTGCTGCCCGTCTGAGCCCCCGCGCCGGCGTGGACCGCAGGCGCGAGCTGGGCCAGGTCCAGCAAGTGGCGGCCGTTCAGGGGAAGTTGCTGCGTAAGTGTCGGCTCCACCACCTCGCCCAGGCTCGCGTCCGCAGTCCTTAGCATCTGCGCGGATCCCACCACTTCCAGCCGCTCGCTGACCTCGCCCACTCCCAGAGTCAAATCAAGCTGCAGGTTCTGATTGACTTCCAATAGGAACCTGCGGGTTGCGGGCGTGAAACCCTTCGCCCGCGCGGCAAGTTCGTACGAACCGGGAGCAAGACTGGCAAACTCGAAGCTGCCGTCGGTTGAACTCAGTACGGAGCGCTGTAAGTGGGTACGCACCTCGGTGAGCACCAACTCTGCGGCTGGCAAAGGCAGCCCTTGCGCATCACTGACGATGCCCGCCACTCGCGAGCTGTTGACCTGACCAGCAAGCGGCAGGCTCAACGCTGTTGTCAGGAGAACCGCAGTTACAAAAGGAATGAGGTGCCGCATGGAATCAGGAGAAAGGGTGGCGGCGCCACTGAACTCCGGTTGGTACCCCCGAAGGGGCGCCCGCCCCGCAGCTTGCCCAGGACTGAAACACCAGCTTTTCCTACGAAGGAAAGACCAACACCCGACGCACTCTTCCAAGGGCCGCACCTTAACTGCGCCGAGGCTACTGAGGCAATACTGTCTAGGCACTAGGCGCGGCATTTTAACTCACTAGGTGCCTGGCATTGCGAGCATTGAGCCGGCATGGAGCCTTGGCCTTTCCCACCAGCGGCGGCTTTAGGTCGTGACACTTCCGTGCCTCGCCGCAGTCACGGCGGCCAGCACCCTTGGCCAACCTGCTGGTCCTCTCAGCCGGGCAGCTTGCCGGGCACGCCGCAAGCCGTCACGATCGCTGCTGACTCCCACAGCAGGGAGAAGCAGCAGGCTGCTGCTGCGTAAGGCAGTGGACTGTGCCGAGACCCCAGACGAGGTCCACGGCATGAATGCCGATCACGGGACGGTCGCGGAAAAGCTCGGCGAGTGTACCCAGGGCGGTGCGATCATGCGGGTCATTGAAGGTAGGCACGAGGACTGCCGCATTAGCAATGTAGAAGTTGGCGTAGCTGGCGGGCAGGCGCTGGCCAGCGAAATAGAGGGGTTCGGGCATGGGAAGCCGCACGATTTCGAGCTTCGAGCCGTCCTCCGTCCGCATTCCTTCCAGGCGCTCACGGTTCTCCTCGAGCGCCGAATGGTTAGCGTCCGAGGGATCGTCTTCCTGGCAGAGCACGACGGTCCGGGGCCCGACAAACCGGCAGAAGTCGTCGACGTGGCCGTGCGTGTCATCGCCAGCTATTCCCCGCCCCAGCCAAAGCACGTGGGTGACGCCCAGGAAATCGCGCAGCGCCTGTTCCATCTCTCTCCTTCCCAAACCCGGATTGCGCGGCTGGGTCTTTGCATCGAGCAAGCACTCTTCAGTGGTTAGCAAGGTCCCGCGGCCATTCACGTCGACGCTGCCACCTTCGAACACCAGGTCGCGATCTCCGGCGCGCGCGTGAAATAGCTGGCAGCCGAGGGCGCGAGCCGCGAGTTCGGGAATGCGATCATCCTTCTGCCAGTCGGGATACTTCGCCCAGGCATTAAAGCGGAAGCGGCAGACGGCTACTTCAGCGGGCTGCGAAGAGTGTCCAGGGGCGTGAGGACCGCGTGCGCGCTTCACGAAGAGTGGGCCATAGTCGCGCGTCCAACTTCGATTCGTGGGAAAATGAAAGAACTCCACGTCCTCGCAATTCACTCCCGCGCGCACGAGGACTCTGCGCGCTCGCGCTTCATGCATAGTGGAGTTAACGAGAATGCGTACCTTTTCGCCCGCAACTAGGCGGCGCACGATCTCGCCATAGACCCATGGGATCGGAGCAAACTTTCCCGGCCAGTCACTGAGGTTGTGAGGCCAAGCAACCCATGTCGCCTCGTGCAACTCCCACTCCGCCGGCATGCGAAACCCGAGTGCGTGAGGGGTAGCAACCGTGGAATGGGCTTCGGGAGGCGCGTGTCTCCGCTGACGGATTCTACATCCTGGGTTTCGCGCTTTCGTCTGCCGCAGGGTGACCAACCTCCCGTTGAGCAGTTCACTGGTCTATAACTGGTTCGTTGTCCGCTATGGGTCTAACCAGCGGCGCTCGAGTCCGGAATACGCATCAACCCGCCGGTCGCGCAGAAATGGCCAGTTGCGTCGCACCTCTTCGATTCGCCCAAGATTGACTTCACCGAACAAGATTTCCTCTTGATCGGTCGAGGCTTCCGCGACGATCCTGCCGAAAGGGTCAGCCCAAAAGGAGCTTCCCCAGAACTCGATGCCGGCTCCCTCCGCCGCGGGCTCGTGGCCGACGCGGTTGACCGCGGCGACGTAGACCCCATTGGCGATGGCGTGGCCCCGCTGGATGGTGCGCCAGGCGTCGCGCTGGGCCATACCGAACTGCTCCTTCTCGTGAGGGTGCCAGCCGATCGCCGTGGGGTAGAAGATCACCGAGGCCCCGCGCAGCGCGACTAACCGCGCTGCCTCGGGATACCACTGGTCCCAACAGATGAGTGTGGCCAGCCTTCCCGCCCGCGTGTCAAAGGCAGGAAATCCGAGGTCGCCGGGCGCGAAGTAAAACTTCTCGTAATAGGCGGGATCATCCGGAATGTGCATCTTGCGGTACAGCCCCGCCAGCCTACCATCCGCATCGATGACCGCCGCACTGTTGTGGTAAACGCCCGCGGCGCGCCGCTCGAAGACCGGGGCAATGACCACGATGTGCGCTTCCCGCGCCGCTTGGCCCAGCGCCTCGGTTGTGGGTCCCGGAACGGGCTCAGCCAGATCAAAGAGGCTGACGTCCTCCTGTTGGCAGAAATACCGTGAGCGAAACAGCTCCGGCAGGCACACCACTTGTGCCCCGCCGCGCGCGGCCTGTCGTACGCGTTCGATCGCGCGCGCCAGGTTGTCAGCGGGGTCGGCGCTGCACGCCATTTGGACGAGGGCGACTTTGAACTGAGTGGGCATGAAGGATGCCACCCGCACGGCCGAAGGTAACGGGGGATGTTGCCCTTCGCTCGCTGCGCACCACAGCATTCTTGGCCGCGCTCAGACGGACCGCGCCTTCCCCTCCGTCCTAAGGCGTCTCCGCTTTACGCCGCCGCATGAATGCCGGGACGTCGAGGTCATCGAGCGGGATCTCCGCCGTGACCTCCGGCAGATGCGTCTCTTCGATGGGTAGTTTCTCTCGCTTAAGCACGGCGTTCCTCAGCGTCTGCTGGACGGAGCGCGCCGCCGAGGACTGTCCTGGACGCACGGGTGGCCGCAGCTTGTCGGACTTGATACCGGTAGCGATCACCGTCACCTTCACCGCATCATCCATGGCTTCGTTGTGCACCGCACCAAATATGATATTGGCATTTTCGGCCGCAGCCTGGCGCACGATAGTCGACGCCTCGTGAACCTCGTAAAGAGTCAGCTTGCTGGACCCAGTAATATTGAGCAGGATGCCCTGGGCACCGTTGATGCTAGCGTCTTCCAGCAACGGGCTGGAGATGGCCTGCTGGGTGGCTTCCACGGCGCGATTTTCGCCCCGCGCTGTCGCCGTACCCATCACCGCGTATCCCATGCCTTCCATGATGGTCTTCACGTCGGCGAAGTCGCGATTGATGATGCCGGTGATGGTGATGATATCGGAGATACCCTGCACGCCCTGGCGCAGGATGTCGTCGGCGATGCGGAAGGCCTCAAAGAAGCTGGTGCCCTTGTCGACAAACTGCATAAGCCGCTCGTTGGGAATGCAGATGACGGTATCGACGGCTTCGCTCAGCTCCGCCAACCCCGCTTCGGCTTGTGCCATACGACGCTTGCCCTCAAAGGCGAACGGCTTGGTCACGACCGCTACGGTAAGTGCCCCCAGCTCGCGCGCCAGGGCGGCCACGATTGGAGCGCCACCGGTGCCGGTACCGCCTCCCAGGCCAGCGGTGATGAACACCATGTCCGCCCCCTCGAGGGCAGCAACGATCTTCTCCGAATCGTCAAGGGCAGCGCGGCGGCCAATGTCGGGGTTGGCACCGGAGCCCAACCCTTTCGTCAGCTTGGCGCCAATCTGGATCTTGACGGGTGCTTGCGACGCGCGCAGCGCCTGCAGGTCGGTGTTCGCCACCATGAATTCGACTCCTTCCAGCCGCGCGGCAATCATGCGATTCACCGCGTTGCCTCCTCCCCCACCGACGCCGATCACCTTGATCTTGGCGTCCTTGTGAAAGTCTTCATCGAAGCCGACACGCAGGTCGTTGTTCTCCTCGAGGTCCGCCATGTTTCACCTCTGACCCTTTCGAAATTTCCAATATCGTGCCGCAGTGTGCGATCACCGGCGAGCCATGCTTTGCCCGCGCCAGCTTGCCGGGCTCCTCAGCCGAAGAATCCCTTCAACCACCCTTTCCAACCCCCGTCCTGCGATTCGTGCAACCGGCGCAGGCGATTGCCGCGCAGGACCAACCCTACCGCGGTGGCAAAGGCAGGATCGCTAAGCTGGTCTCCCATTGCTTCCAACCCGTGGGGTCTGCCGAGGCGGACGGGCTGGTGAAGGGTGCGCTCGGCCAGGGCAGCCAGGCCGCCCAGCTTGGCCCCTCCGCCCGTCAAGACGATGCCCGCCGGAATCTGGTTTTCGTATCCGAAGCGCCCCAGTTCGGCTTGCAGCAGCTCCAGCAGCTCGGCCGCCCGCGGTTCGATGATCTCCTTCAGCATGGTGTAATTGACGATGCGCGCCGGCCGTTCCCCCACGCTGGCCACCTCAAAGACCGGTACACTAGGATCCGCGGGATCGCACTCGCCCCAGGCAAATTTCATCTTTTCGGCTTCGGGAATGGGCGTGCGCAGTCCCACGGCGATGTCATTGGTGAAGTGCTCCCCGCCAACGGGAATGGACGCGGTCCGGCGCACGCTGCCTTCCGCGTAAATCACCAGCTCCGACGAGCCGCCGCCGATGTCGACGACGGCGACACCCAGTTCCTTCTCATCCGGAGTCACGCACGCCTCGGCGGACGCCATGCCCTCGAACACCGTCTCCAGCACCACGATGCCCGCGCGGTTGGCGGCAGTAACGATATTCTCATGTGCGGCGAGCGAGCCGGTAATCAAGTGCACGTTTGCTTCCAGCCGCTTGCCCGTCATGCCCACCGGATTGCGAATGCCGTTCTGCGAATCCACCAGGTATTCCTGCCGCTCGGCATAGATCAGTTTCCGGTCGGGCGGCAGCGAGATGGCTTGCGCGGCCTGGAACACCTTCTGGACATCTTCGCGTTGTACCTCGCGGCCTTTGGGTCCCAGGGCGACGGCGCCGCGCGAATCAACGCCCTTGATCTGCGGGCCGCCTATGCCGACATAGGCTGAGTCGGCGGGTACCCCGGCGACGTCTTCAGCAGCCTCCACAGCTTTCTTGATCGACAGCACTACCGAATCCAGGCTGACGATCAGCCCGCGGCGCCATCCCTTCGATTCCGCTGTTCCCACGCCGGCCACCTCGAGCTTGCCCTCCTCGTTCAGCTGGCAGATGAGCGCGCACGTCTTCGTGCTGCCCAAGTCGAGTCCGACGATGTACGAAGGCTTCGCCATGGCGAAAGCAGAAGACAGAGTTCAGGAGTCCAAGTCAGAAGGCGAAAGATGCCCTGGTCACCTCGCTCCCCTTCCCGTCCCTGGGAGGAGGACGCCACTCCCACGGTCGGCCCAGCTGCTCTGCTAAGTCCTGCCGGCGGATGTCCTCCCTCATTTCTCCTGCGGATTTAGCACAACCTGGTCACGATACCGAAGGTCCACGGATTGCACCTTGCCCACGGCCTTGCGCATGTCGGGCAAGAGCGCCAGAAAGCTGTGCAGCCGTTCGGCGAAATCGCGGTGCCCAAAATGGGCGAGGATGGTTTCCGCATTGCGCACCAGAAGAGCCTTGAGGTCATCCGTATCGCTCAGGTCAACCTCCGAGATCTGCCATCCAGAGTCAGGCAACTCTTCTGACGTCTCCCGCAAGAACTCTTGATAAAGAGCCATGCGGGCCCGGCGCCCCTCCGTGCTGTCGGTGGTGCTCAATCCGGAAAGGACAGGAAAATTAAACGCCGCCGCAGCCGGTTTTTCGAGCACAACTCCCTCGCCATCTACCAGGACGACGCGTCCATCGATGCTGGCAAAGGCGATCGGAACACGTTCGGTGATGTGAACCAGAAGGCCGTGGGGATAAGTGCGCGCCAGAGCCGCCGAACGAACCCAGGGCAGTGCTTCCAGCTGCTGCTGCCTCTCTTTGAGCGATAACGCAAAGAGGTTGGCGCTTGAAACGGCCGTGTGGCCCGCGGGTGCGGCTTGCAGAGCAGCGATGATCTCCTCGCTAGGCACGTAGCGATTGCCAGTCACGACGACATCGTGGGCGGCCAGGCTGAAACGGGGCGACGTCAGCAGGTAGGGCACCAGGCGAGCCACTCCCCATCCGAGCGGCGCAGCGATGCCAACCATCCAGCGTACAACGCGGAGAATACCCCGCAAGGACCGCAGTCTCCGCTGGCGCACCGCGATCGGTCGCCGTCGGCGGTGGTAGAGAAGCTCATCCTCAGTGAGCTCATCATCAAGCAGAACGTCATGCGTCTCGGGCATTGCCTTCATGGAACCTAATTCAGGCGGCGCCATCGGCACGCAGCTCGCTGCGCTTCAACGAACCTAGAGCGTCCGCCAGCGCTTCGGCAACTCGCCATACCGTTCCCGCGCCAACGGTCAGCACCAGGTCGCCCGGACGAGCCACCGCCAAGACATCCTGCACGGCAGCTTCCTCGGACAGGGCGTAGCGCGCGCGGTCAAAGCCCAGCTCATGCATGCGCTCAACGAGCCGCTGCGCGGTGACGCCAGGGATGGGCGCTTCGCTGGCCGGGTAAATGTCCAGCACCCACACCTGGTCACAGGGCGTGAAGGCGCGCGCGAAATCATCCATTAATATTTGGGTGCGGGTGTACCGATGCGGTTGAAACACCGCCAGGATGCGCTGTGGCCGGCGCGCCAGCGCAGCCTCCAGCGTGGCACGGATTTCAGTAGGATGGTGGCCGTAGTCATCCACCACCGTGATGCCATGACCTTCCGCCCTTACCTGGAAACGCCGGTCGGCACCGCGAAAGCGCTCCAACCCCTCACGAATTTGCGCTGCGGTGAGGTCCAGCTCGGCGCCAACGGCCACGGCGGCGAGCGCGTTCTGCACGTTATGTCGACCGGGAACGTGAAGCGTAAACCGGCCCAGGAAAGCTCCGCGTAACCGGACGTCAAAGGCCGAGCCGTACGGCCCTAGCTCCACCCCTTCCGCTTTCACGTCGGCGCCCGCCTCGAGCCCGTAGGTGATGCTGCGCCGCCGCAGCCGCGGTATGAGCGGGCGCAGTTCACATCCACTCGCGACGGGGTCCGAACAAAGGATAACCGTGCCGTAGAAGGGGACCTTGTTCATGAAGGAGACGAACGCGGAGGCGATCTCCTCCAGGTTGCGGTAATGGTCGAGGTGCTCGCGGTCAATGTTGGTGACCACGGCTATGGTCGGCGCCAAATGGAGAAATGAGCGGTCGCTCTCGTCGGCCTCAACCACCATCAGCTCGCCCTTGCCCAAACGGGCGCTCGAATCGAAGACGTCCAGGCGGCCGCCAATCACCGCCGTCGGGTCCATGCCCGCCTGAGTCAGCATCACGGCAATCATCGACGTAACCGTGGTCTTGCCGTGTGCACCCGCTACCGCCACGCTAAACTTCAGGCGCATCAGCTCCGCCAGCATCTCGGCGCGAGGTATGACCGGGATCTGGCGGCGCCCGGCTTCCACGACTTCGGGGTTGTCCGGTGGCACCGCGGACGACACTACCACCACTTGGGCGTCATCCACGTAGGCGGCGTCATGGCCGATCCAGATGCGGGCGCCCAGGCGCGCCAGCCGCGCGGTAACACTTGTTGCCTTTGTGTCGGAACCTGACACCGTAAACCCGAGGTTGATGAGCACCTCGGCGATACCGCTCATGCCGATGCCGCCAATGCCCACAAAGTGTACTTTGCGAATCTTTCCTAACATTGCCTTCTCTTCGGGGTAGACTGCGCCTGCTCTTCCTGCGCCTTTAGCCTTGGAGTCCAGCCCCAAAACGCGAAGCCTCGTGCGTGTTTTCAATAACTTGGTGGCTTCGTTCCTGTAAATTCCGCCCCTTCGCGGCAGGTTTGCGGTCATTCCCCCGATTTGGCTCTAACTTGCTTTTTTTCTTCGCCTTCACGTGTTTTCAATAACTTAGCGGCTTCGTTCCTCAAATTTCGGCCTTCTGACTTAAGCTGGTCATTCGCCGTCCCCCAATGCCGAGTCTCTCCACAGCCCGTCGCCCCGCTAATAGGTTTGACGGGCTGGCGGTTAGCCCTATTTTCAACAACTTGGTGGCTTCGTTCCTTCAAATTTCCTCCTTGCCTCGCCCTGTTCCTAGCCCACGGCGGCCAATTCTTCGACCAAGTCTGCGATACGGGAGGCCGCGTCGGGGTGCGCTAATCGCTTCGAAGCCTGCTCCATCCGAGCTAGCAGGTCGGGCTGTGCCAGCAGGCGCCTGATCTCCCCGAGCAGGCGATCAGGCGCCAGCTTCGATTGTTCAATGACTACCGCCCCCCCGGCCTCTTCGAGCACGCGCGCATTCTCCCTCTGATGCTGGTCGGTGGCGGCGGGGAACGGAATCAGGATCGCCGCCTTTCCCGCGGCCGCGATCTCGGAGATTGTCGAGGCGCCGGCACGGGAAATTACCAAGTCGGCGCGAGCGAACACATCCGGCACATGGTCGACAAACGCCTTCACCTCGGCGGCTACCTCATGCTCCTGATAGGCCCTTTGGACCCACTCGAAGTCGCGTTCGCCGGTTTGATGAATCCATCGGAGATTCGGCGCTTCCTTCTTAAGCAGTGGCAAGGCGCGGACCACGCATTCGTTAAGGGGCGCGGCGCCTTGGCTCCCTCCCAGGATGGCCACGGTGAAAGGCGACACGTGGCACTTCGGCGGAACCTGGTAGAATTCGCGGCGCACTGGATGCCCTGTCACGCGCGCTTTGCCACCGTAAAATTCGGCTGCCTGCTCGAAGCCGACCGCCGCCAGGCGGATGGCGGGAGCCAGGATGCGGTTGGTAAAACCGGGCACGGCGTTGAGTTCAATGAGCAACGTCGGAATGTTGATGACGGCTGCTTCGAACATGACTGGTCCGGCGAGGTATCCACCCAAGCCCACCACCACCCGGGGCCTGAAATCGGCCAGCACGCGCGCCGCCTCGATGCCGCTGCGCGGCAGAACCGCCAGGTTACGCACTCGCTCGATGCCGCTCTTTCCCTTAAGCCCGGCCGCGGCGACTACCCGTAGCTTGAACCCCGCCGCCGGAATCACGCGTGCCTCAAGGCCGCGCTGGGTTCCCAGGAATTCTATGTGGCAACCGTTCTCGCCATGATGGTGGCGCTCGAGTTCCTGGGCGACGGCCAACGCGGGAAAGACGTGTCCCCCCGTCCCACCTGCCGCCATGAGCACCCGTAACGGTTCCGTCGCGGCCACGGCTACCCCGCAAGCTGGCCGGCGCGCTGGGAGATGTTCAACAGAATCCCCACCGCGAGCAGGTTGATGACCAACGAAGAACCCCCGTAGCTCACAAACGGCAGCGGAATACCCTTGGTCGGCAGAAGGCCCACCACCACGCTGATGTTGATGAGGGCCTGAGCTACCAACATAACCGTAAGTCCCGTGGCCAGTAAACGGCCAAATTCGTCGCGGCAGAGTGCGGCCGCACGCAGGCCGCGCCAAAGAATCACCGCGAACAGCGCCAGCACGGCTAGAGCGCCCACAAACCCCCATTCCTCGCTGATCACCGCGAAGATGAAGTCGGTCTGCGGCTCCGGCAGGTAGAACAGTTTCTGCTTGCCTTCCATGAGACCCACACCAAAGATTCCACCCACACCCACGGCGATGTAGGATTGAAGGATCTGGAATCCCTTGCCGAGTGGGTCGGCATAGGGATTGAGGAAGGTCAGCAGGCGGTCGCGCTGGTAGGGAACCCGCCAAATAAGGAGGTAGCAAGCCGGGATCGCCGCCAGGCCCAGGCCAGCAAAGTATTGCCAGCGAACGCCCGCCATGAGCAGCATCGTACTGGCGACCATCCCAATGGCCAGCGTGGTACCCAAGTCAGGCTCCTTCAAAATGAGCCCCAGGCTAACCCCCGACACCAGAGCGATCGGCAAGAGCGTGTGGGCCAGGTCATTGGGTGATTTCCGGCGCAGGTCCAAGAAGTAAGCTAGGAATAACACCAACACCAGCTTCGTCAGCTCTGAAGGCTGAAAATTCATTGGGCCAAGGCGGAACCACCGGTGCACATGGTGGCTGCGGTCGGTGAAGAGCACCGCCGCAAGCAGGATCAGCTCGACGGCTAAGGCGGGGAAAACGATCAGTGGACTGCACCAGCGCCGGTAGTCAAGGTTCGTAGCGGCCACCATCAGGCTTAGGCCGACCGCGGCCCACGCTAGTTGTCGGAGCAGGAAGTAGTAGCTGTGGCCGTAGCGCTCTGCCGCCATCACCGCCGAGGCGCTGTACACCATGAGCGCGCCAAACGAAACCAGAACGGCTACCGTACCGAAGAGTACCTTGTCGGACTGGAGTTTCCTGGCCATAGATCCTCGGTCCCTGTGACTCTTAAAGTCTTCGTTTTCTCGCCTGGGAGGAGGCGGCGACGCGGCCACCTCCCTTGGTCCTTCAAATTCCCGGCAATCGCCCCTGCCCTTCGCCTTTTCGACTCGAGGCCGCACCACGAGCCACGGCCTCTGGTTGCGGGCGCGACGCCGCAACGCCGACCTCGTAGAGCATGGGATCGGTATCCGGAGGCTCGAGGGGCCGCAGGTCCAGTGAGGCAGGTTGGTCTTGCCAGCCCGCCCCCACCTCCAAGCTGAGTGCGAGCGGAGCGAACTCCTCGCCGCTGACTTCGAAAAGGTGAACGGGTTCAAGGCGGCGAAGCAGTCCGGGCTCAGGGATCCGCGCCGGGCCAGCGTCGGCCTGCGACTGAGCGGAGCTGGCCGTCTGAGCGGCAGCCAGCCGCTTCACGAGTTCCTTAAAGACGCGGCCTCGATGCTCGAAGTCCTGAAACTGGTCGAAGCTGGCGCAGGCCGGTGCCAACAGGATGGTGTCACCCGGTTTGGCCTGCTCGAAGGCGATGCGTACGGCCGTTTCCAGATCGCCGGCGCGAACCAGTTCCACCGCTCCACCCAGTTCTTCGGCAATGCGCTCGGCCGCCGAGCCGATCAGCAGCACCTCGCGCACCCGCCCCTTGAGCCAGGGCAGCAAGGGTGTGTAAGACGCCCCCTTGTCCTTGCCCCCGAGAATCAGGTGGACGCCACGCTCGAAGGCCGACAGCGCTTTCGCCGTGGCATCCACGCTGGTGGCCTTCGAATCGTTATAGAAGTCGACCTGGTTAATCGAAGCGACGTACTCCAGCCGGTGCTCGACGCCGGCGAAGTTGCGGACCGCACGCCGTATGGCGTCAAAACTGGCTCCGCAGACACAGGCCGCGGCGGCCGCGGCCAGCACGTTTTCCAGGTTGAACTCTCCGCGCAGCCGAACATCGCGGAGGTCCATCAGTGCCGCTTCCAGGTTCTCGACGCGGTAGATGATCTTGCCGTTCGAGACCAGGACGCCATCTGGCAGGTTCTGCCTCCGGCTGAAATATACCTTGCGGGAAACAATGGCGGGCGCCAAACTCATCACCACTGGATCGTCCGCATTCAGCACCGCGTAGTCGCTGTGCGTCTGGCCGCGGAAGATGCCCGCCTTGGCCCGAGTGTAGGCTTCAAAGGAGGCATGACGGTCCAGGTGGTTCGGCGTAATGTTGAGGAGCACAGCGATGTGAACGCGGAAATTTTGCACGGCCTCCAGCTGAAAGCTACTCAGCTCGGCGACCGTCAAGGTGTCGGCGGAGCTCTCTTCAGCCAAGGAGATCAGCGGGACACCAATATTGCCGCCCACCAGAGTGTCAAAGCCTGAGGCTTCCAGCATGCGCCCTAAGAGCATGGTTGTAGTGGTCTTGCCGTTGCTCCCGGTAATGCCGATCAGAGTGCCCTTGAGAAACCAGGATGCCGCCTCCACCTCAGGGACCACCGGAATACCCCGCGCACGCGCCTGGCGCAATGGAGGAAGGTCCCACGGAACGCCGGGACTGACTACCACCAAGTCCTGGTTGAGGAAAGTCTCTTCGCGGTGGGTGCCCAACTCCAGCCCGATGTTCAGCGCAACCAGTTCGCGGATCTCCGGGTTAAAGTTCCACGGCGGACGGGAGTCGGTCACGGTGACGGCCGCGCCCTGACGGCGCAGAAAGATGGCCGCCGCACGGCCGCTCCGGGCCAGGCCCACGACGAGGATGCGCTTACCGCGAACGTCCACTTTAACCTCGGCAAGGCGGAACCAAAGAAGGGGAAGACCCTGGCACCGCTTCTAACCCTACTGGCATGAGTTTACCCAGCATCGCCCCGCTTTGGCCCTTTGGTTCCTTACTTCTCACCTAAGCTTCAGCGTCGTTAGGGCGAAGAGCGCGAAAACCAGCGCTGCAATCCAAAATCGTGCAATGATTTTCGATTCTCTCCAGCCCAGTAGCTCGAAGTGATGGTGCAGCGGAGCCATGCGAAAAATGCGCTTGCCCCGCGTCTTATACGACACTACTTGCAAGATCACGGATAAGGCCTCCACTACAAAGATGCCGCCAATGAAGGGTAGCAGCAATTCCTGCTTGATCACGACGGCCACGGCGGCTATCGCGCCACCCAGAGCCAGCGAGCCGACGTCACCCATAAAGATCTCTGCCGGGTAGGCGTTGTACCAGAGAAAGCCGAGGCTCGAACCCACCATGGCGCCGCAGAAGATGGTCAGCTCGCCCACGCGCGGCTGATGCTCGAGCTCAAGGTAGTTCGAAAGCACGGCATGACCCGCCACATAGGTGAGCACCGTCAGGGCCGAGGCGGCAATGATGACGCAGCCGATGGCAAGCCCATCCAGCCCGTCGGTAAGGTTAACAGCGTTTGACGAGCCCATCAGAACGAGCATGACAAAGGCCAGGAAGGGGGAATAAGCCAGCGGGTAAGTCCACCGATGGTGGAGCAAGCATGGGATCAGAAAGTCCGGGTGAATGCGCTTGAAGAAAGGAAACGTGAGATCCGTCGAGTAGTAACCCGTAGCGGCGAGCAGCATCAAGGCTACGCCGAAGAGGAAACTGACCAACATCTGCAGCAGCAGCTTGGTGCGTCCGGTCATGCCCAAATTTCGACGCCGGCGGACCTTCTGATAATCATCTTGAAACCCGATGGCCGCGAAGGCCAGCGTGACCCCCAGGATGAGCCAAACAAAGACGTTACTCAGGTCAGCCCACAGCAGCGTTGGCAGCACGATGCAAAGCACGATTAACACCCCGCCCATGGTGGGGGTACCGGCCTTCGCCTGGTGCGAGGCAGGACCCTCCTCGCGGATGTACTGCCGGATCTGAAACTCCGTTAGCTTACGGATCAGCCAGGGACCGAGAAGCAGCGAAAGCAGCAGGGCCGTGAGGCTAGCGTAGGCGGTGCGGAAGGTAATGTAGCGAAAAAGGTTGAGAAGGTGAAACGACGTGTGAAATCGGAGGTAGAGGTAGTAAAACATTCCTTCGTCAGTGGTGGCCGGCCATCACAGCCTCACGACAGGCCTTTCTTACGGGAGCGGGTGTTGCGGCTTGTCGGGGAGAGGCGCGGAGGCCGGTAGGTCAGACTTGCCGTGCAGCTCCTTGAGCCTTTCGACCACCGCTTCCAAGCGGACGCCGCGCGAACCCTTCACTAACACCACGTCACCCGGTCGGACGACTTGGCTGGCGAATTCGCCGGCCTCGTGGGCAGAATCAAAGAACCGGGTGCGGCTGGAAGGGAGTCCGCCGCTGATTGCTCCCTCGACGATATACTGCGCATCTCCCTGGACTGCCACCAGCCAGTCAATGCCAGCTTTGGCGCATTGGCGCCCCGCTTGGCGGTGCCAATCCGGCGATGAGGGGCCGAGCTCGAGCATTTCACCGGCCACAACGATCCGCCGGCTGGCGCCAGGCCAGACGGCAAGCGTGGCCAGCATCTGCTCGAAAGCCCGGGGGTTCGAATTGTACGAATCATCGATGACCACGACGTCTTCCGGTAGCGTGAGCATCTCGGCTCGCTGGTGTAAGGTTCTGAACTCCCGCAGCGCGCGGCTGGCGCTGGCTAGTGGGACCCCGAAGGAATGAGCAGCAGCAATCGCCGCCAAGGCGTTCTCGGCATTGTGCCGGCCTGCCAGCGGCAGGAAGACCTCGCTGCGGCTGCCCGAGGCCTGAACCAGGAAGCGCGACCCTATCTGGCGGGCTTCGCCCACCCAGGGCTGCCAACCCGAAGCGCGTACATCCGCGCCCTCGGCAAAACCGTAGGTGATCACCCGACCCGCGAAGCCCGTGGCGAAAGAGCACACACGGGGATCGTCGCGATTCAGGATAGCTGTTGCCGGAGGCTTCAGGTTCTCGATCAGCTCGCGTTTGGCGGCTACGATCCCTTCGATGGAATCAAAAAACTCGAGGTGCACGGGGGCTACGTTGGTCACGACGCCGGTTTGCGGTTCCGCGATCCTGGCCAGCGCCGCAATCTCGCCGGCCGCCGACATACCCAGCTCGAGCACGGCCACCTGGTGTTGCGGTTCGAGCGCCAGCAGCGCTAAGGGCACGCCGTAAGCGTTATTCAGGTTTCCCACGGACTTGTGCACATTAAATTGAGCAGACATCGCAGCGGCAATTAGTTCCTTGGTGGTCGTCTTGCCTGTGCTGCCCGTCACGGCGATCACCGGGCCTGCCCAGCGGCGCCGCACCGCGCGGCTCAACTCCTGCAAGGCGCGCAGTGGATCGTTTACTGCAATCAGTCGCCGTGCCAATTCAGCTGAGGCCTGGGCGCGAAACGGCCAACTGACCACGGCGGCAACAGCTCCTCGCTCCAAAGCCGCAGGGACAAAATCGTGGCCATCGAAGCGCGGACCGCGGAGCGCAAAAAACACTTCGCCTGCGGCCAGCGTCCGCGAATCAATCGAGTAGCCGCGCGCCACCCGATACGGTTCTTCGCTGCGCGTGCCCAGCATTTCGGCGATCTCACCTAAAGTTAACCGCATCGACGAAGCGCCACCGACGTTAGCATACGAAGGACGCAAAGAGTTCTTCGGGGCTGAATCCCATGGCTCCCTTGCCTTGCGGCGAGACATGAAGAAGCCCACGAATTTCATTCCGAGTTCCGGCTTCCGGTTTCCCCTTCCTCTTTCCCGTACCCCATCTCCTTCAAGACCTTACGTGCCACCTCCCGGTCGTCAAAGGGAATCGTTTCGTGTCTCAAAATTTGATAGGATTCGTGACCTTTGCCGGCGATAAGGACGGCGTCGCCTGCCCGGGCGGCCGCCAGGGCCTTGCGAATCGCGGTCTCGCGATCTACTTCCGCCAAATAGGGCTTGCCCGTCTTCTGCAAGCCCACCAAGACATCGTTGATGATCCGCAAGGGGTCCTCACTGCGGGGGTTGTCGGACGTCAGGACGGCCAGGTCGCTCAATGTCCCGGCCACCTCGCCCATGAGGGGACGCTTGGTTCGATCGCGGTCGCCGCCACAGCCGAAGACGGTGATCACCCGGCCACGAGCCAGACCACGTACCGCTGTCAGCACATTGCGCAAGGCGTCGTCGGTGTGTGCATAGTCGACTAGCACCAGGAAGGGCTGGCCTTGATCGACACGCTCGAGGCGGCCCGGAACGCTCTTCAGCGCCGCAACGCCTTCTTCGATAGCCTTCGCGGCGATACCTAGGGCACTGGCCGTCGCGGTTGCAGCCAGGATGTTCAAGAGATTGGCACGGCCCACCAGGGGCGATTGAACGGTCACTTCTCCTGAGGAAGTGCGTATACCGGCACAGATACCCTCCTGCGTGGAGGAGAAATACTTTACGGTGACATCGGCGGCGGGGTCGAGTCCGTAAGTGATCCGGCGGGGCAAGCGGATTTCCAGCAACCGCACGCCCCAGGGATCGTCGCGGTTGATCACCCCCACTTCGGGGGTTGGGGTGCCCAGACCTTCAAACAAACGCCGCTTGGCAGCAAAATAGTTTTCCATATCACCATGATAATCAAGGTGGTCCCGCGTCAGATTGGTGAAGACCGCCCCTGCGAAACGCATGCCCCAAACGCGCTCCTGGGCGAGGGCATGGGAGGAAACTTCCATCACCGCCGCATCGCCCCCTCTCTCCAGAAATTCAGCGAGGTAGGCAAAGAGGTCCAGTGACTCCGGCGTCGTGTTGGTGGCGGGCACCGTGCGCTCTCCAATACGGTACTCGATCGTCCCAAAGAGTGCGGTTCGCAATCCCGCCGCCCGGAGGATATTTTCGAGCAAGAACGCGGTGGTGGTCTTGCCGTTCGTACCCGTGATACCCACCAGGCGCAGCTTCGAGTCCGGATGCCCATAGAATTCCCGGGCTGCGTGAGCGAGGGCTCGGCGGATGCGAGGCACGCGCACCCAAGCCGTCTGGAGGCCGGCGGGGCGCGGTCGCTCGCTGACTATGGCAACCGCACCTCGATCGAGGGCTTGGGGAACGAAGGCGTGGCCGTCCTGCTTCTCGCCCTGGATGGCAAAGAAGAGCCCTCCGGGTTGGACGCGCCGGGAATCGTAGGCTAACGAACTGATGTCAAGGCCGGCATGCGGACCCAGCTCCACCCCCTCCGCTTCTCCCAGCAGTGCTCCCAATTTCATCGCCCGCTCGCATTATACCGAAGCCTGATCGCCGCCCCCCCGACGGCTCCCCGCCGCGGACGCGGTTTTAAAAACGTGCGCCGCCCATCCCGCGGCCGCAAAGCTGCCGGTTATCTCGCAAACCGCACCCACATCCGTGAGCCCTTAACCACTCTGGTTCCCGCCGCCGGGCTCTGCTCCACCGCCAAGCCGGTGCCTTCGACCGAAAGATCGAGACCTTGTTTCTGGCACTCCTCCGCGACCACGCGCATCGGGAGACCGGCAAAATCCGGAACATGGATCACCGCCGCATCGTCATCAATCACGGTCGTGTTCGAAGGGAGAGGCCGATCGATCTTGCTGAAAGCCACCGTCTCCACCGGCGCCTCGCGAGGCAGGGAACCCGCCGAGGCTCGAAGCCCCTCACCCGACACTCGGTCCTCGGCAGGCGAGTTTCGAGCTTCTTCTTTCGGACTCGGAGCCTCGGCGGGCTGGGAGGAAGCAAGCAGGGGTAGTTTAGCGGGACGGTCTTGCGGGACGTTGAGGTAACTCAGAGCTTGTTCGGCGATCTCTTTAAACACCGGTCCAGCGACTTCGCCACCGTGATGGCCGCCGACCGGCGAATCGATAGAAACCAGGATGGTGAGAGCCGGGTTCGAGGCGGGAGCAAACCCTACGAAGGAGCTGACGTAACGTGACCGGGAATAGTGCCCCGAAGCATCGACCTTTTGGGCCGTCCCAGTCTTGCCGGCGGCGGAATAGCCGTTGAGCCGCGCCGGCTTGCCCGTCCCCTGCTCGACCACCTGCGTCAGGATCTCCCGCATGAGGGCCGACGTGCGCTCACTGAGCACCCGATGGCTGACGCGCGGCGCGAGGTGGTACGGCGCCCCTGGGCCCGTTACCTCCCGCAGGATATGCGGCTGGACGCGCACGCCACGGTTGGCAATGGCTGCATAGGCAGAGATGAGCTGGAGCGCGGTCACACCGACCTCCTGGCCAATCGACATTTCGCCAATCGAGATTCCGGACCAGCTCGCAGGCGACCGCAGCAGGCCCGCCTGCTCGCCCGGAAGCTCGATGCCGGTCGGCGAACCAAACCCGAACCGTCGCATGTATTGATAGAAGCGCTCCGCCCCCAGCCGCAATCCCAGCTTGATGGCGCCCACGTCGCTCGAGTGAATGACCACTTCTCTGACGGTGAGGAGTCCCCAGCGCTTCCAGTCATGAATCACGTGGCCTGCCAGCTCGATGCGCCCCATCTGGCAGTCGATCACTTCATCGGGTCGGGCCAGGCCTTCTTCCAGAACAGCCGAGACGGTCACCAGCTTGAACGTGGAACCCGGTTCGTAGATCCAGGATAAGGCGCGGTTCGTGCGCTCGGCGAGAGGGGTCTTAAAATATTGGTTAGGGTCGAAGGGCGGCTGAGCGGCCATGGCGAGGATCTCGCCCGTGTGAGGGTTCTCGACGATGGCAACACCGGCGGCCGCCTGATGGTCAGCTACCCCTTTGGCCAGGGCCTTTTCGGCGATGTATTGGATGTTTTCGTCGATGGTCAGGACGACGTCCTTGCCGGGCATGCCGCTCAGCTCAGTCGAATCAAGCCAGTGGCGCCGCGCGTCCCGCACCAGAAGCATGCGGCCCGGCGTGCCCTGGATAAGGCTATTGAGGCAGAATTCGATACCCGCTAGGCCCTGGTCATCCATGCCGACGTAGCCGAGCACCTCTCCGGCGAGCTGCTGCTTGGGATAGTAACGCTTGCTCTCGCGATAGGAATAGATGCCCTTAAGATGCAGTGCCCTCACCTGGGCTGCCTGCTCGTCGGTCACCTTCCGCTTGATGAGGCAGAAGGGACGCGGAACATCCAGACGCGCCGCCAGATCGACGGGATCGAGGCCGAGGATTGGTGCAAGCAGTTTAGCCACCCGCTCGTGGTCGGGGACTTGGGAAGGCACTGCAAAGATGGACTCGGCGGGCAGGCTCATTGCCAGCACGTGCCACTGGCGATCGAAGATCTGGCCACGCTGGGGCGCCAGACGGACCGTCTGCTGCTGTTGCCGCCGGGCCCGGTCGAGCATGTCGACGTAACGAATGATTTGAAGATCGTACAGCCGGGCCGCAATGACGAGCATCCACAGCAGCAGGCCCCCTCCTAACATCAGGGGGCGGCGCTGCGCGGGTGGCAGTCTTCTGCTGGTCTGGGGGGATCGCGAGTCCTTGTGGGACATGTAGCGGTCTCAAATCTTGCGGTGGTATCAACGCTTCGCGGTGGGGTCTTAGCCTCCCGCGCGAGCTCTCTGCGCCACTAATGGGGCCCCGGCTCGTTAAGGGACGCCGCTGGGCGGGGGCAGGCTGTGAGCCAGCTCCTCTGAATCCTCCGCCGGGCTGGACACGGAGCCGGTATGAATCACCTGCTGCGGCGCCGGGCTTGATAAGCCCAATGCCTTCCGCGCCAGCGTATCAATGCGCTGAGGGTCGGCCAACTCCGCTTGCTCCCGGTGCAGGCGGGCATTCCAATCCTCCAGGCTGGCCCGTTGCTTCTTCAGCTCCTCGATCTGGTAGTCGTAGCGTACACACCGCAAATGCTGCCAGGCGAGAAGCAAGCAGAGAGAAAACGCCACGGCGACGAGTGCCAGCAGGCTGTAGCACTCTCGGCGCTGCTCACGATCCACCTCGCGACGCAACCGCGAGTTGTCAATGCTTTTGGTAAACAGCGCGTCACCTACAGCGGTTCGCCGAATGGCGCGTTGCGGTGCACGCGGCTGCGTGCGAGGTAGGGGGATACTGATGGTTGCCATGGAATCGCGTCCTCAGTGGCGAACAATGATTTGATGTGTCGGAAGCTATTGGACACGGAGAAGTCCGAATCTCACTAGGAATCCGCCGCGCCGCCAGCCTCGGGTGGCTCTTACCAATCACCGCTCTTCTCCGCCGCGCGCAGTTTGGCACTGCGGGACCGCGGGTTCTCCCTGAGCTCGGCCTCGCCAGGACGCACCACCCGGCGCGTCAGGATGCGCGCGAGCCCTCGCCGGCGCCATTCGGCAAAGCGTTGCTTCACCATGCGGTCTTCGAGCGAGTGAAAACTAATGATTACCAGGCGGCCAGCCGGTGCGAGTACGCCAAGCACCTTGCCCAGGAAGGCCGCCAAGTTGTCCAGCTCGGCGTTGACCGCCAGACGCAAGGCCATAAAGGTACGAGTAGCAGGATGAATCTGGTGGAGGCCCGCCCTCGAGGGGATAGCTCGCGTCACCACCTGCGCCAGTTGGGTGGTGGTTAGAATCGGACGGGCCTTCACAATCGCTCGCGCGATGTGGCGCGAGTGGCGCTCTTCCCCAAGCCTAAAGATCAGATCCGCCAGGTCACGCTCTGGCAAGCGGTTAACCAAATCGCCTGCGGTGGTGGATTGGGTGACGTCCATGCGCATGTCCAGCGGGCCCTCGAGCTGGAAGCTGAAGCCGCGCGAGGCATCGGCGAGTTGCCACGAACTCAGGCCCAAATCCGCCAGGATGCCGTCCGCCGCCGGCCAACCACTGGCCGCGTGGAGCTCTGCGATTTCGGCGAAGTTTCCTTGCACCAATTTCAGGTTTCCCGCGTAAGATTGCAAGCGGCGCTGCGCCATCTCCAAAGCACTGGCGTCACGGTCAATGCCGAGCAGACGGCCACCTCGCTTGAGGATCTCTTCCGCGTGGCCGCCCGTACCCACGGTGGCGTCCACGTAGATACCGCCGGGACGCACCTTAAGTAGATCCAGGGATTCGCGGAGCAGCACGGGCTGATGCAACACGCCGCACCGCCTACACTCCGAGATCGCTCAGCGTCTTCTCGTCCTCCTCGGTAATCGGCTCGGCCTCGAGGTGCTGGTTGAAGCGCTCGAGGGTCCAAACGTCCAGGTAGTTCAAGTAACCGATCACCGCCACTTCGCCGCGCAGATCGGCGGACTCCCGCAATTGCGATGGAATCAGCAGCCGTCCCTGCGCGTCCATGCTCACCGTCTGGCCCCAGAAGTTGGCCCGGTCGAGAAACTTTCGCTTAGCCTTATTCATCGAGGGCAAGGCAGCGAGCTTGTCCTCGATGGCCCGCCAGACCGCGAAAGGATAGATGCGGGCGTAGGTTCCGTCCAGGCTGGTGACGTAAAAGTCGGAGCCATACTTTTCTTGCAGGGCCGCCTTGAACTCGGCCGGGATTTTGAGCCGACCCTTGCCATCCACGGTAGCCGTGTGCCGGCCGCGAAGCATGGGGGTTTGTGGCTTTTCTCCTCTCCTTCAGACCACTTTAAAACACTCTCAACCACTTTCACCCACAGACTGTATTGCCCTACTTCTCCCAATGTCAAGCAAATTCTCTGATTCAAGCCTAGCTATTGCGGCAAATTTTGCCCACCATCGCTATTGGGCCGCGCACGCTCGCATACCCCTACCAGTTGGGTCCTACGCTTCTCCCCGCGCTCTCCGCCCATGAAAACTGCAGCTAGCGAGCGGCGCCCATGAATTTAGGTGAGGCCGTGAGCAGATGCGATCGGTCCCTTGAACGGGAGGAGCGCGGTGAATGCAAGGCAGAGCGAAGTAGTGCGGTGAATGTACGGGGTCTGTTTCTGGCTGTTCGTCTTGATGGTCCGGGCCCTCCCTGGCAGAAGGTTGAGTTCCAGGCTTGCGCGTAAGTCCCGATGGCCAAAGTTGCCCGGAGAGCCACGGCATCTCCCAGCCGGCCGCGGCTGTTACGACTCTTTTGCGGGCGCTCTCTTCAATAGCTAAGGGTCCGGCTTCGGTTCGGCGCCAGATTCTTTAGCCACCGATTATCTGTTCCGACGGGCGCGATCAGATCCTAGGCGACTCGGTCTTTTTCGAGACTTTCGCACTTCGCCCTTCAGCGATGTTACCCCGTGTCGCCGGTTCATTTCTGAGCACCCTGGGCTTCCTCGAGGTCGCGACCGAAGCGTAGGGGTTTCTTTTGCCGAGTGCGCCGTCCTCCAGTGAAGGTGCTAAGATGCCCTCAGGAGGTTCATCACGTGGCAGCAAATCCGACTCAGGCTCCCGCCGGAACCGCTATTCCGGTTGTCCGCGCGCCAAGGGGGACGGATTTAAGTTGCAAAGGGTGGCAGCAGGAAGCGGCGATGCGGATGCTGATGAACAACCTTGACCCTGAAGTGGCCGAGCGGCCGCAGGACCTGATCGTCTACGGAGGCACTGGGAAGGCAGCGCGCAACTGGGCGTGCTACCACGCGATCGTCGAAGCGCTCCAAGGCCTGGAAAACGACGAGACTTTAATCGTCCAGTCAGGCAAGCCGGTGGGCGTCTTCCAGACGCATGAGTGGGCACCCCGGGTGCTGATCGCTAACGCCAACCTGGTAGGTCATTGGTCAAGTTGGGAGCACTTTCGCGATCTCGAGCGCCGAGGCCTCATCATGTACGGGCAGATGACCGCCGGGAGCTGGATTTACATCGGCACGCAGGGCATCCTGCAGGGGACCTACGAAACTTTCGCTGCCGCCGCTCGCCAGCATTTCGGCGGTGACCTGACCGGGAAACTGGTGGTAAGCGGCGGCTTGGGCGGCATGGGCGGAGCTCAGCCCCTGGCCGCGACCCTCAATGGCGGCGCCTTCCTAGGGGTTGAAGTCGATGCGGCCCGTATCCAGAAGCGAATCCGGCAGGGCTACTGCGACATCTGCGTGAACGATCTGGATGAGGCACTCCGGATCCTGAAGAATGCTGTGCGCCGGAAGCAAGCCACGTCCGTCGGCCTCATTGGCAACTGCGCAGAAGTCATCCCCGAGTTGGCACGTCGCGGCGTCATCCCCGACCTTCTTACGGACCAAACAAGCGCTCACGACCCGCTGAACGGATACATCCCTCAAAGCCTCAGTGTCGAGGAAGCGGCTGAGCTGCGGCGGTCTGATCCGCAGGAGTATTTGCGCCGTTCCTACGACTCTATTGCCCGCCACGTTACAGGCATGCTTGAGCTCCAAAAGCTCGGAGCGGCCGTTTTCGACTACGGCAATAACATCCGCACCGTGGCTTTCCAACATGGCGGCGTGAAGAATGCCTACGATTTTCCCGGATTCGTACCCGCCTACATCCGCCCGCTGTTTTGCGCAGGACGGGGCCCTTTCCGCTGGGTCGCGCTCTCCGGCGAGCCCTCCGATATTTATCGGACGGACGACTTAGTGCTCGAGCTGTTCCCCGAGGATGAAGTTTTGTGCCGGTGGATTCGCCTAGCGCGTAAGCACGTCAAGTTTCAGGGCCTGCCGGCTCGTATCTGCTGGCTTGGCTACGGCGAGCGGGCGCAGTTCGGCGAGCGCTTGAACCACTTGGTGGCCAAGGGTGAATTGAAGGCACCTATTGTGATCGGCCGCGACCACCTCGATTGCGGATCGGTAGCCTCGCCGTTCCGCGAGACCGAGGGTATGAAGGATGGAAGCGACGCCATTGCCGACTGGCCCCTGCTCAACGCCTTACTCAATACCGCGTCGGGAGCAAGCTGGGTTTCCATCCACAACGGCGGCGGCGTGGGCATTGGGTATTCGCTACACGCCGGACAAGTGACCGTTGCAGATGGCACGGAAGAAATGTCAAAACGGCTCCGCCGCGTGCTGACTAACGATCCCGGACTTGGCATCGCGCGCCACGCCGACGCGGGATATCCAGAGGCTATTCAGTTTGCGCAGCGGGCTGGCGTCAAAATGCCTATGGCAGGTTTGTAGTGCCCTGTGCGGCCCTTTCGCAGGGTGGGAGGTTACGGAAATCTTATGCTGAAAGGCATTGACGGCGATGGGACTCTTCGAGCGAGGCTGGACAGCGCTTTTTCTGCTATCCTGAGGGGGACGGGGACTCCCCTAAAGAAAGCGGGTGAGACCGATGATTGACTCACCTTTTCGCAGAATCACCGCTGGTTCTCTAATTGGGTTTTTCTTGGTTGCCGCCGTCCAGCCAGCTGGGTGCCAGAGAGCGACGGTCATTCCGCTCGTCCCGGCCGGGAACTGGCGGCTGGCCAGCGTGGAGAAGATCAGCCTAGACACCGCCACGGCCTGGGGAGTGGATCCTGCTATCGAGCGCGAGTACGGGGCCAAGTCAGGTGAACTTCGCAGGTACGTGCTAGTGGAAGGTGCAGGCAGCGAAACCCCTTCAGGGGCGAGCCAGACGGCCGAAGCCCTGGTCGAGTCTCTTCCTGATCCTTCATCGGCCTATGGCTTGCTCACGTGGTACCGGTCCGAGGAGATGCAGCCGTCCAGCGCTCTGGATCTGACATTCGTCGGAAACGGGGCAGCCCTGATGGTGCGAGGACCCTTGTTCATCCGCGTTTCGGTGCCCGAACGTGCCCTGGTTTCCGCCTCCGACCTTCGCGCCCTGCTGATCGTGATTGGCGGAACCCACCGCACAGGGGGTTCAGCTCACGCTTTGCTGCCCTCGCTGCCCACCCGCGGAATGGTACCTGGCTCGGAAAAGTATCTGCTAGGTCCGGTTTCGTTTCAGCGAATCCTGCCATCTCTAGAAGGGCGACTGGTCGGGTTCGACCAGGGAGCCGAGGTCCAGACAGCCCGGTATCGGTTGCGGCCGGGTAGTGACGCCTCAGCAAGAGTATTTGTGATCCATTACCCCACACCCCAGATCGCGCGAACACATTTCGCCGCTCTGGAGAAGGCTTTGCCTAGGGTCACCGGCGCCAAGAAGTCACTTTACGCTGCCCGAAAGGGTCTGTTTGTTCTGCTGGTAGAAGGTGCCCTCTCACCAACGCGGGCGGCAGAGTTGCTGAACGAATTTGTCCTCTCGCAGGGCTTGGGCTGGGATCAGCCTCCTCCTTCGCCCAAGCCGACTACACTTCAGCTCGCTGAGCTAGTCCTTTCCAACCTGATTTTGGTTCTGATCCTGATCGCCCTGGCTATCTTTGGTGGCGTGCTGTTATTTGCCTCCAAGCGATTGCTGAAGAAGTGGTTCCCGGAGTCAGGATGGACGAGAGAAGGGGAGGGTGAGTTTATCACGCTCAAGCTTACTTAAGTGTAAGTCTCTGCGATTCAATGAGTTGAGGGCGTCGCCGTGCGTTTGGCCGTCCGCGTCGGGAATGGAGCAGCTTCAGCCGCTTACGCTCCACTACCTTTGTCTAAAGTAGTGCACACAAAGCACTTAGATGGCAAGGGCTTTCGCCCAAAATTCCCTTGACATCGCTGGCCTGTTTATCTATGCTCCGGAGCGAGCCTAGATGGCGGGGCGCGTCCGCCATTCTATTCTCCTCTCAAATGCTCACCCACGGTCCGGCTCCCCAGTTGGAACTGTCGGGTGAGCATTTTCATCTCTGGTGACGCCGGCGTAGCTCAGCTGGTAGAGCAACGGTTTCGTAAACCGTAGGTCGGGGGTTCGAGTCCCTTCGCCGGCTCCGCTGCTTCCAATAACTTGCACCTGGTCAACTAGCTGCGGGCCTCCATGGTTGCCGTTTGTTCCGGACTTCTTTAGAGCCGGGGAAGTACCAGCGCCGGCCTCTTCCAACCGAGAAACAGAGCCGCAAGATCTGTCAAACATCTTGAAACGCCCCGTGAGGCAATCCCCAGTAGGAAGGGAACCGGAACAATTCAGGGCTCATCCGCGGGAAATTTCTCCACGTATTCCATCTCGTCGGGCTTGCCGGGAGCGGTGATGAGGAGCTCGATACGGCCCAGGCCGAGGCCGGGCGAATAGGCCGTAACCACCGTGTGCCCTGTGCGCTTTGTCGCGCGCAAGGCGATGCGCGTCATGCCCGCCACCGCATTCCAGGTTGTACCTGTTCCGTGTCCAGGCCAGGTTTGCTCAAGCAATTCGCCCGGACCATAGAGCGTGAACGTGATCGCCTGGTGCGCGGATGGCACCACGGTCCCTTGACGGTCCACCACGCGGGCCGTGAGGTACGCCAGGCTTTCAGGGTTTCCTGCCTCCAGGCGCTGCACGTCGGATTCGAGAGTCAGGTGGTCGGCGGGTCCGGCTGTGCGCCGTGTATCCCGGACCTCTTTGCCCGCCGTGCGCGCCACCGCCGCCAGCTCTCCGGGTTCATACTGCACCCTCCACACACGCGGCGGATGCGCCAGTCCGGAGTCTGCCTTTTCGCGCTTCACCCCCAGCGATCTCCCGTTTAGATAGAGCTCCACCTCTTCAGCGTTGCTGTACACCTTCACTGTCCGCATCCGGCCCTCTTCCCCCGGCCACGTCCAATGACCCACTATGTGGACCATCGACTCTGCGGTCCACTGGCTCTGGTAGAAGTAGAATACGTCCTTCGGAATACGCCAAACGTCCGCCATCCCGAAGGCCACAATATGCGGGATCACCGTGTCGTAGGTCTCCCCCTCGTAATCAAACATGTGCCAGATCGCGCCCCCTGCCATCCAGGGCCGCCGGTTCAGTTTGCGCAGTGCCTCCTCGTGCTTCTCGCACCCCAGTTCTTCGCTTTCCGGACCGCCGCCATAGATCCCCCGACCAATCGTTGCGGCGCTGTACTCTCCCGTCATAAAGCTGCGCTCTGGGTGCTGGCGGTGATCCTCGTCCGTCTCGGAACCTGGGCCAACCGCCACAACATCCACCAGTTCCTCGATTTCCTCGCCGCGCGGTGCATGCATCACCACCGGCCGCGTCGGATCGAGGGCGCGGTAAAACTGCGTCACGGCCTTCACCACGCGCTTCGAAACCGTCCGTGGGGCATTGATTTCTCCGGCGATCCCCCACAAAACGACGGCTGGATGGTTTCGGTCTCGTCGGATCATCTCTTCCGCCATCTTCAGCACGTTCGCCGTGTACTCGTCCGGTTCGCCGATTTCCTTGTTGACGGGTAGCTCCTCCCACACCATCAGCCCCAGCCGGTCGGAGGCTTCGATCGTAGCCGCAGCGTGCGGATAGTGCGACGTCCGCCAGAAGTTCGCCCCCATTGCACGGACCATTTCCATGTCCTTCACGTGGCGGAAGTCGGGCAGTGCATTACCCATTCCCGGGTAGGACTGGTGCCAGTTGACCCCCTGAATTTGTACCCGTTTTCCATTCAGGAAAAATCCCTTTTGGGCATCGAACCGGAACCAGCGAAATCCCAGCGGGTTCTCGATAGCGTCCACAAGCCGTCCCCCCTCTTTCAGGCTCGTGCGAAGCCGATAAACTACCGGCGTATCGGGCGCCCAGAGTTGAGGTTGCCCCACACGAATCTTTTCCTGGACTGTCGCAGCACGCGCCCCGCCTGAGACGTGCAAAGGCACCTTCGCCTCCTGCACCCTCCGCCCGTGGGGATCGAAGATTTCCTGCTCGAGCGTATAATCGGCCGAGGCCGCCGTCGTATTCACCACTTCGGTATGCACGCTGACTTCGGCCGCCTGCGCGCTCACCACGGGTGTGGTCCAATAGACATCGGAAAGATACACGGGGCCCGAGACGCGCAGCCACACATTGCGGTAAATTCCCCCGAAAAAGGGGTAGTCCGTCTTGACCGTCGGCGGCACCGTGGGATGAAACAGATTATCCACTTTGACCGTAAGTACGTTCTCCGGTGCACCAAACCTCGCCGCGCGGGTGACATCAAATTCGAAGCTTGTATATCCGCCCTTGTGCTCGCCGAGTTTCTCTCCATTCAACCAGAATTCAGCGACGCTGTTGACGCCTTCGAACTCCAGAAAGACCTCCTTCCCCTGAAAACTGGGGTCGAGCTGGAAGTGTTTTCGATACCAACCGATCCCGCGCCAGTAGCCCGGCTTCTCGTCCACGACGTCATGGGCATTCCAGGTGTGCGGCACATTCACTGACTGCCACCAGGAATCGTCATATTCAGGCCGCTCGGCGCCGCGGAAGCGGGGCTCGATTTCACCGGCCTCGCCGTTCTCCCGGTCGAACGAACCCAACTCGCCCATGCCGCGCGCCTGCCGCGCAAATAGCCACCCCGTATTGAATTTCAGACGTACTCTGGAGCCTGCTGCGCCCTGCGCCCTCAGTGGTGCACCCCACACCAATAGCAAGAGTGAGGACCAAAAAACCACGTCGAGAAAGCACGGACTCCTTCCGGCCTCCCCGGCAGATGCGTCGCGCTCGGCGCTTCCGAGGCCAGCGACCGTGCCTATGGAGCATTCAGTGTTCACTATTCGCAATGAAGTCTTCTCAATTGCCTCAATCTGAAATCCGCAGCTCACCCAACCGCGGCAACGGCGTGAGTGGCGACCTTTGGCACCTCGAACGAGACTCCGCCGCTGTGGGCCCGGTATTCCAGGGCACGCGCAGCGCCTTCATCGGGTGAATACCGCATGGCTTTTCTGGGTGGGGCGCCTTGCGGCATGCTGCACCAGACCTTGACCGTCGGAATTTCCCGCGGCGTTGTAATTCACCAAATGCAGGATCCTGCGCCCCGGCTGCTCGACGAGGTTGGCAACGACATATTCTGGTCCCATCACGCGCAAGGGAATCTCCTCGCGCGCCGCCCAGCGCAAACCCTCCACGATTTCAGCCCAATTCTTCGGCCGCTTCCAGAAGCGGTTACTGATGGCGAAATAGGGCTTGCCTTCGGGTAATGCGCCGTCGAATTCCACCACCGAAAAGTAAACTGCCCGCCCCTTGCCGACCTCGTTGCGCACCGGCGCCCGTCCGCCTCGAGGCACGGCAGATTCTCTTCCTCCGTCCAGAATGCTTCCGTCCACTTCAGCAGCTGCGCATGGTCAATGGCGGCTTCCCCAGGCGCGGTTGGCATCCGTGATCCCATGTGGGTTGATCTCGATGATGACTTCCGTCGTAAGTGACTTCACATAGGGTGCCAACTCACGCAGTACGTCGGCCATCAGTTGGCAGCGGAAATCGACCCATTCCTGAATCACTGAATCGAAAATGATCTCCATCTTCTCGGGCGAGTTCTCCCGGTTCCACTGCGGTGGATTCACGTAGTCCACGTTCTCGAACCCAAAACACTCGCGCCGTCGCTCGGGAGGATACTTAGCCTTCAGAAAGCTGCGAAACCCCTCCACGCAGGCCGGGCAGTGGTAGGAGTCCGGCTCCGCATTTAGATCGAAGTTGTCGAAGTGGATGAAATCCGTATGCACTTCCTCCACCGCATAGCGCACGACCTTCTTTAAGTAGTCCCGGTATTCCTGGTGCGAAAAACAGGGGCGATACCGGTAGGTTGATGGTGGTCCCGGTTGTCAAGACCAAAATCGGCCATCAATAAGTTAGCGACCTGGGTGTCTGATTTGAGTGGGGCGGACGAATCCGCCCCAGCCATTCCGGCCCTTGAGTCGGCGCTCGAGTCG
>CADDZE010000022.1 GCA_902812465.1 Acidobacteriota bacterium
ACTCGAGCGCCGACTCAAGGGCCGGAATGGCTGGGGCGGATTCGTCCGCCCCACTCAAATCAGACACCCAGGTCGCTAACTTATTGATGGCCGATTTTGGTCTTGACAACCGGGACCACCATCGACCTTATCGACGTTCCCTGAGGAAGATTTACCTCCTTTAACCTGTAAAATCTGCGAAGGGAGGGTTGTAGTTGTTACTTTTGGGCAGACAGAGGCAAGCCTGCCGAGATTTCTAACAACCCTCCGAAGTCTGTTGGCGCGAGCCCGTGGAGCGGCACCGGATGCGGAGGTCGTGCAAATCATAAAGTATTAGCGGCTGGTCCACCTGGCCTCGTCCGCCAACCACCGAGACGCTTGTCCAGAGCCCTCTGCCTGGCGGAGTTGGAGTGTGGAAATACGCAGCCTGCTTAACGTAAACGTGAGTTGTGACCGGTTATCCCGTTTCCTTGGGAGCCGGCAGCCTACCTCGCGCCCGGCGGCAATCAGTTTGTCCAGCCCTCCGGTGCGCAGTCGGTTCGTGATCTCGAATGCGCGGTCGAAATGCCGGATGTCCAGGTTGTCAAGGATTGCCGTTAGTTCGCGCACGATGGCTTCGGGCGCCGCGGCTTTACTTCCTGCATCACTGCCTAGCGATTGCGTCGGCCACTGCGGGCGTTGCCCCGGCCGCGCGCACCTGTTCGGCCTTCTTACCCGAGTGCGTCATCCGTAACCCGATGGCCTGCTTGGACAAGTGATGGAACCAGGCGGCTTCCGATGGCGTCCCTGGCGCCCGCGAGGAACGCTCTCATACGCGCCCTTTTGCGCTGCCGGTATGGGCCGCTTGAGATTCATAAGTTCCAGGAACTGCACGGAACTCGATCAGAATCCGGTTCCAGCCGTCGATTGCGACGATGGCCATGGTCAAGGCAACCAGCTCCCGTTCGGTAAATTGCTGCCGGACCTCCTCATAGACGGCATCCGGCGCGTGCGTCTCGCTGATTAATGTGAGCGCCTCTGTCCAGGCGAGCGCCGCGCGTTGCCGGTCGGTGAAGAACGGCGCCTCGCGCCAAGCCGAAAGCGCGTAGATTCGCTGCTCGGACTCCCCAGTGGCGCGCGCATCCTTGGTGTGCAATAGGCGCAGCCGTTGAGCTGCGAAGCGCGGATTCTGACCAGCTCCATCGGCGCGGGTTCCAGACCGCTATTGTTGACGTACGATTGAAAGCCAAGCATAGCCCGGTACGCATCGGGCGCGACCTTTTGAACTTCCAGCCCTGATTGCATGCGAATTTCCTCCTTCATTGTCGAGAATTGAAATGTGGAGTACTAGACCATTCGTAAGGGCGAAAATGCTTTTGCATTCTGCTCTCGCTCGTCTGAGCGACAAGCGAGCTTCGTCCTGACACGGCCACTTTCAACATGGGATCATCTCGCTTTGCTCAGGCTGGCGGCTGTTTCCCGATAGGGTAAACCCATTTGGCAACGGCCTCATTGTTGCGACCACAGCGTGCACTCCCCGTTATGATTCCGACTTTGACCATTCCTTTCCTCCATCAGAAGGCTTTCAACCCTCTTGACGAATCAAAAGAAACGCGTGTGACGAGCGAGGACTCTCTTAACGAGATTCACAGCAAGTTTCGCTCTCTTCGCACGGTCGAGCGCGCCTAATTCCACAACTGCAGTAGTCCGAGCTGAAGACGATTTGATGACTAGGCTACCGATGGGGTGCGGAAGACAGCTCCCTGGTACGCAGCGAGCATCTGCGGATTCGCTGCCCATGACCGGCGTTTGAGTCGGGCCAGTAGAACTCATCACAACCTCTCGACAACTTTCAGATGGCACTTACTCCGGCTTTGGTTCACGGCCTCAAGTCAAATGAAATGGTAACTGCAGTTCGGTGAGCTGGTTGTGAGAGCGTTCGCGCTTCCGGCCACCGTCACCCACCATGAGGAATCACGGTAGGCCCCGGTCATATTGCAGGCTGTTCAGTCGTCAGCATTCCGGGGCGGAACGAGGGACACCTTGGCAGCAAACGATTGGTTAGCGGAGAAATTCGAAGAAGGCCGAGGTCATTTGTGGGCTGTAGCCTACCTCATTTTTCGTTCGCTCAGTGAAGCCGACGGCGCGGTGCAAGAAGCCTGGCTGCGTCTGAGCCGCTCGGACGCGAACGCGACTGAGAACCTCAGGCGGATGGCTGACCACTGTTGTCTCACGCCTCTATCTGGACATATTGCGCTCCATGACCTCAGTGATTTCAGATAGTACGATTCCTCGCATGACAGGACTCACCGTTTTCGGTGCAGGAGAGGCAACAATTCATGAGTCGACAACGATTTCAGCGGGGCAGTTTCAGGCCCCGCAAGCGCGATGGCCAGCGCTATTGGTACGCCCAGTAGCGGGAACACGGCAGGCTCCGTTCGAAAGAACTGGGGCTCTCCTCCGAGATGACGAAAGGCGAGACCGAAGCGATTCTCGCCGAGATTCTTCGTCCTATCCACGAAGATGCCGCAAGCAGGACGACGCCGCAGGCCTTTACCTTACAGGGCTTCGTTCGTTCCATATTCCTCGAAGTATGGCGTCGCGAGGGTAAGGTTTCGACGGCTATAACCTCTGATGAGGCGCAGCATTCATCCCCGCATGCGAGAGATCGGGCTCGGATGGGTGGACTTCCAGGTGGTCCGGGGGCAGCTACGCGACGATGTGCCGCGAGGCCAACGTGGACGCCAAAACGCGCGCTGATCAGATGGGGCATCACGTGGCCGTGAACGAAAACGAGTACACGATGACGAGCCTCGCGGTATGGTTGGAGGCGAGCCGGAAGCTCGAAACTGTAGTAACGCCAGAAAATGTAGTAACGGGCTGATTGTGCGGAATTGGACTGTGGGACGGTGCGCCTTGCTTAAAGTAGTAGGAGTAGTAAACTTGAGATGGGCGTGACCGCTAACTTGTTGATTCTGGAGCGGGAGACGGGACTCGAACCCGCGACGTCCAGCTTGGGAAGCTGGCATTCTACCGCTGAATTACTCCCGCTCGTAGACCCGCCGTCCGGCCAAATAACAGGCTACCCGTAGGCCTTCAGGAGAAGGTTCGGGTCGTCCTGAGCCAAGGTACCGACAGCATCACAAATCTACTCCGTTTTTTCCCCCTTCGCAAGCCGACAGCGGCGGGCCCAGCGGGCCGGGGCGCGCAGCCCCGCAAGTTTCCACAAGAATGGTATTGACAACGGTGATCCGCTGCGCCTATCCTGTAGGCTTACAACTAAATATCTGATTCAGAACCCTGAATCTCATCCAGAGTGGCCGAGGGACGGGCCCGATGACGCCACGGCAACCGCCCCGATAGTTGATCGGGGGACAGGTGCCAATTCCTGCCCGATTGGGGAAGATGAGAGAGGGCCTTAATGGTCTTCAAAGCCTCCCCGGAAAAAATCGGGGAGGCTTTTTGGTTTTGGCCTCCTGAAATTCTCGCCTGTTTCCCACGTTCCTCGGGATGATGATTCTTGCCTCAAGGAGGAGCCGTGAGTTACGTCTTACACCTCGAGTGCCGCGAATGTCGCAAGACCTATCCCATTGAGCCGCTGGCCGCCTGTCAGGATTGTTGGGCACCTTTGGAGGTAGTCTATGACTATGGGAGGCTATGGTCGGACTTGCGGCGAGAGGACATTGCCGGTCGGCCGGCCACGATGTGGCGTTACCGCGAACTACTACCTCTTACCACCGAGCCTCTGATCGGGCGCCAGACGGGATTCACGCCCCTCGTAAGGACACATCGGCTCGGGCAGGCCCTCGGTGCACGCGAGCTTTACGTGAAGAACGACGGGGTGAACCATCCAACGCTGTCGTTCAAGGACCGTGTCGTAGCGGTGGCGCTCGGAAAGGCGCGCGAGTTCGGGTTTGACACGGTCGGGTGCTCCTCGACAGGCAACCTGGCGAACGCTGTGGCTGCCCAGGCGGCGGCCGGAGGTTTCAAGGCGTTTATCTTCATTCCGGCTGACCTCGAAACAGAGAAGATCATCGGTACGCAGGTATACGGCGCGAAGTTGGTGAGGGTGAACGGAAATTACGACCAGGTGAATCGCCTCTGCGCTGAAGTGGCGGAGAAGTATCCGTGGGGAATCGTCAACGTCAACTTGCGTTCCTTTTATGCCGAGGGGTCAAAGACAGTCGGTTATGAAGTCGCCGAGCAGCTCGGTTGGCGTTTGCCGCGAAACATCATCGTGCCAATGGCCGGGGGCGCACTGATCACCAAAATCCACAAGGCCTTTGAGGAGCTCCGCAACCTGGGCTGGGTGCCGAGCGCGCCCGTGCGCTTCTTCGGCGCCCAGGCAACGGGTTGTTGTCCGATCACGACGGCAGCCAAGCAGGGGACTACGGAGATCCAGCCGCAGAAGCCTAATACCATCGCCAAGTCGCTGGCGATCGGTAACCCGGCTGACGGGTATAGCGCGGCGCGCGTCATTCTCTCCTCCGGTGGAGCTGGCGAAGACGTGACCGACGAGGAGATCGTTCAGGGCATCCGCCTCTTAGCTGAAACGGAGGGCATTTTCACAGAGACCGCTGGAGGAGTGACGGTGGCCGTGGCGCGGAAGCTTATTCAGCAGGGTTACATCCGTCCGGAAGAGCCAACGGTTCTGGTGATTACTGGCAATGGTCTAAAGACCCTCGACGCAGCCCGCGGGCGCCTCGACGAAGGTGCGGTCATCCGTCCTAAGCTGGCGGACTTTGAGGAGCAGTGTCTGGAGCTGGCGAGCGTGACTACATGAGTTGGCATACTCATGCCCGAGCCGTGGGTGTTCCTGACACCAGGCCTACCATTCGTGCCCGCGGGTTGGTGAGTGTGCTGTATAATGACGCGACCCGTTTTCGGATAGCCCGGCCAGGAGGTTACGGATGGCGCAGCGCATGGTGAAATGTGTGAAGTTCGGCAAAGAGTTGCCCGGCCTTGATGAACCGCCTTGGGCGGGTGAGTTGGGCCAGCGCATCTACGAAAACGTTTCGGAGCAGGCGTGGGAGCTTTGGCTCGAACACCTCAAGATGATCATTAACGAATACCGCCTCAATCCCGCCACCCCAGAAGCCCAGGAGATCATTGCTAAGCAAATGGAAGACTTCTTCTTCGGTGAAGGTGCTGCCCTTCCTCCTGGCTATGTTCCCCAGCAGCGTAAGAGTTAGCGGGGACGAAAATTGAATTCGGGGCGGGAATTCGAAACTGAAGCTGGAGACCTAACAGTCCCAGCACGGTGCACAAGAGATACGGAGGGTGCACAAGAGATACGGAGAATGAGGTGCCGAGCCCCTTTGTATCCCGGTGAACAAGCAAGATCGCGAGCAGGGAATCCGGGAAACACACGCCCCTTGCTGGCCACATTCGGGCGACCCTTAACGTACCGCGCCGCTGGAAACATTACTGGTGCCCGTATCTCCTGGCTGCGGGCTCTGATCAGCCGGCGTAAGCCACAAGGTAGAGTCCAGCCAGCCTATCAGGGTGGAAAGTGGCACCTCACCCGTGTAGTCGAAGACGGTCTTTCCTGTTCTGTCAAGGATCGTGGTGTGGGGAAGTTCGCCGCGAAAATACTTGAAAGACAGCGGCTGCTGGGCAGGAGGCAGCTGAAGAGACGTCTTGAGGTCAGTCCAGTCCACGATCACAAAATGGACCCGGCCCTTATAAAGGTTATAAAGCTGGACGGTTCGCTCGGCCTGGCGCTTGGCGTTGTAGCAGAAGCCGGCGTAGAAGATGATGTAGTTGGGCATGCCCTCTACGACGCCATCACCCATGTTGTCGCCACTAATTAGTGGCCCCTGCTTGCCGTTTTTCATTACGTTGAGGTGCGGGTTAAGCTGCAGGTTGTCTGCAGCCTGCGACGAGACAAGAAAGGCCATCAGGAAACATAAGAGAAACACCAGGCGGTACGATGAGAGTCGGCACCTCATCTCAGACGATTGAACTTCTTCTGCGGCGATAGTTCTGAGCCCTTGCCCAAACACACTTGATCAGGATAGCGGATGCCATCCCCCACCCGCAAGGGCCGGAGCCAAGCAGCCCATCGTAGAGTCGTCACCGAGCTGCAACAGGACCTGCCGAGCCGACGTCTTAAGGGACCCTTTGCTGCCCTGCTATGCTCGCTGGGGCGCGCCAAGCGTACAAGATGCACGGTAAGGATGAATTTCGCATCTAATAAGAGGGAAGGTAGGCAATGTGGAATAACTTGAAGACTACGCTCCTGCTGGCGTTGATGACAGGCGTCTTGCTCGCAATCGGAGAGTGGGCGGGGGGACGGAATGGGGTTGAATATGCCCTGGTCCTGGCGGCTCTCATGAACTTCGTGAGCTACTTTTTTTCGGATAGGATCGCTTTGTCCATGAGCGGTGCCCAGCCTATCTCGCGGGAAGAGGCGCCACGCCTGCACCAAATCGTCGAGCGGCTGGCCGCTAAGGCGAATATCCCGGTACCCAAGATCTATATTATCCCTACGGACTCGCCCAATGCGTTCGCCACCGGGCGCAACCCTAATCATGCCTCGGTGGCGGTGACGCAGGGCCTGCTCCAGCTTTGCGATGATGAGGAAATCGAAGGTGTGTTGGCCCATGAACTGGGCCACGTCAAGAATCGCGACATCCTAACGAGCTGCGTGGTAGCCACTCTCGCTGGCGCGATCACCTTTCTGGCGCGCTTGGCTTACTGGGGTGAACTCCTGGGTGGCCTAGGCGGCGGCCGCGATGATGATCGGAGGGGCGGCGTCCTCTCCGCGCTGGCGATGATTATTCTGGCGCCGCTGGCCGCAACGCTGATACAGCTTTGGATCTCCCGGACGCGGGAATACGAAGCGGATGCGACTGGCGCAGGCATTACCGGCAACCCTCTGGGTCTGGCGCGAGCGCTAGACAAAATCGACAAGTGGTCGAAGCGTTTGCCCATGCAGGTGTCGCCCTCGATGGCCCATCTTTACATCTGTCAGCCCCTGGCGGCGGGTGAATTCCTTTCCAGCTTGTTTTCTACCCACCCACCTATCCGTAAGCGCATCGAGCGGTTGATTGGCCGCGAGTTCGTTTGATCCCTCCCGTCCTGCCGGGGGCTGAAGGAAAACAGAGGGATGGGCCCAAAGCAGTCCTGTTTGAGGTCAATGGCGCTCATGGCCGCTTTGGAGGAAGTAAAGAGACCATTCGCTGCCCCAGGTGGCGACGCGAAACCAGAAGCGCCCAAGGATGACTGCCTGCTGAAAGAAGAACAGCAAGGCCAGCCTTAAGGGCTCGCTCCACCCGGAGGCGGAGGCAGCAACCGAGGCCGTGCTGGCTGCTTCCGAGTGCGGTGTGACCAGTAGGTAGGCCGCGAGCAGGGCGACGCCGCAGAGCGAAGGAATAGTGTACACCGCCAGCGCCCTCCCCAGGTGGCCTAACGCGAAGCCCATCGCTCCGAGGAAAGCCTGCACGGCGCTCGAGCCGTCCTCTGCGGTCAGGCGGACGCGTGCGAAGTCCATCACCAGGTTCACCACCAGCAATCCCGCCAGCGTGAGAATCACAGGAATCAATTTGACCCAGAATACACTTCGGTCCTCGACCCAGTATTGTGTCCAATGATCGGCGAGGTCACCGAGTCCCTGGTTGAATAGGCGGAACACAATCCAGTAACAAGTGAGGCCAATGGCCATCAGGCGCAACAGTCGGCAGGAATAGTAACAGCAGTCATGAATGAAGCCTGAGAGAGACTGTGCCGGTCCGGGCTGGAATGCGCCAAGCACGCCGCCCGCCAGTAGCGCATTCAGAAAAATTGCTGCCAAGCCATAGATCATGAAACGATGGGCGTAGGCTGCCATGGCGCCTGGATGGCTCGACTTGAAGTCTGTCAGCCAGTCGGGCGAAAATGCGGCGGCAAGCACCTGATTCATTCGGCTGTGCCGCGTGACCTCGAGGATGTCCTGATAGATCGGCAGGGCCGCCAGGGCGGCCAGGCCCAAGTTAACGAGGAATAGTACCCAGACACCGGTCTTCGCTCTTTTTGCTTGAGTGAACCCTTGCCGGATTGCCCTGCCGACGTTCATCAATGTCCTCTGTTGAAAACAGTCGAGCGCGTAGACGCTGTGCGCCACCGCTGCTATCTCACCGCCCCGGCCAAGCCGTCCGGACCTCTGCCCGTCTCGATGCGGCCTATCACTTCCAGCTTGGCGAGATCGATGACGGCGACATTATGGTCCGGGCTACAGGCAATATAGACGCGTGAACCGTCCGGCTGCATCAGGATGC
The DNA here is from genome assembly GCA_902812465.1 of Acidobacteriota bacterium. Taxonomy (GTDB): domain Bacteria; phylum Acidobacteriota; class Terriglobia; order UBA7540; family UBA7540; genus CADDZE01. The sequence continues at coordinate 8,217 of CADDZE010000022.1, forward strand.
CGGCGGCGCTATGGTCAAGCCTGATGCGCTTTACTTCCTTCTTGGTTCCGCTGTCAAACACCGCTAGGTCACCGGTACCCAGGGATGAAACGAACACCAGTCGGCTATCTGGTGTGAACTTGAGGCGGTTCGCTCCTCGCACATGGGCACTTAGGGTTTCTGCAGTCTTCCTACTTGCGATATCCACGATGGAAATGGTGCCGTCCTGCGCATTCGCTACCCAAAGCTCCTTGCCGTCAGGCGAAACATCGAAGCCTTCTGCGCCCTGGCCACCGGCACTACGGTTTCGTTCCAGTCGGTCATTTCTGTACCGCCAGGCAAACCTCGAGGGCCCGCCGGATGCGTTACCTTCTCGATGATGTTGACAGTGGCGGAGCCCACGTTTGACGTGAAGATGCAGCCGAGATCGTTCGACACCACAACCATGTGCGTCCGGTTCTGGCCAGTGCCCAGGATCCAATCGACCCGGCGGGTGGGAGGGTCATAGCGACCAATCACCTTGCTTGCCTCGGCCGTAAAACAAAGTCCTCCGCCGGCAAACCAGAGGACGTGAGGTCCATGCAAAGGTCCGAGATCGATGCGAGCAAGAGCCTTCTGCCCCGCCAGGTCGACAACGGAAATCGTGTTGTAGGCTCCAAAGCCGTAATTCGAGATGTAGGCGAGTTTCTCGTCAGGAGACGCAACCACGTCGTGGGGATCGGGCCTGGCAGGCACCCGGGTGACCACCTTCCGGGTTCCCGGATCGACAATGGCTAGCGATGCGTCCTGTTTTTCGAGCACCAGCAGGGCCGGTGAGGGAGTGCTCTGCGCAGGGAGGGTCCCTCCGGCTGCAGAGCAAACTAGGGCAAGGATAGCGGGAACTCTGGATATCATTGGCTGCGCCTCCGGCTGAAGCTGCTTCCGGATGGTCCGTCATATCCGCACATATTCACCCCACTCATTAACCGAGCGACGCTACCCGAAGAATCCTGTCGCCAGGAACAAATTCTCCAGCCAAAAGATCCACCGCACATACCAGCGCGCGGCGCCGCGATTATCTTCGTGTGCGATGAAGCTGTTATTGGTGAAGTTAGCCTCGAGGGCCAGCTTCTGCTCAGGGTCGACCTCGGCGGACACCACCTTCGATGGCCTCTCATAGGTGTACTTGACCCAGCGATACTGGCCGTCCCATTGCTCATGGACTGTCTCTCCGTTGTCGAAGCGCACCAGCACGTCCACCGGGGCGGTTACCTCGCCTAGTCTGCGAACAACCACGGTGGAGCGGTAGATTGCAGGCTCGGCCGGTGCCTGGCCGGCGGGATGAAAGACCTTCCTTCCAGCTTCGTCATAGACTCCGATCTTTTCCCCGAGGAGACGCGCGCTGATACTAGCGATGGCATAGTCTGCCAGATTGGAGTTGTAGAAGAACTGCTGGAAAAACCAGTCCATGTTGCGCCCCGAAACTTCGTTGACTACATTGATGAAGTCCTGCGTGCACGGGTGGCGGTAGCGCCACCGTTGGTGATAGGTGCGCATTACGCGTGCCATGACGTCCGAACCGAGGTAGCTCTCGAGCGTGCGCAGAGTGAGGGCCGTGCGCGCGTAAGAGTTCAAACCGTAGCTGGCACCATTCAGGTACTGCCACCCGTAGCGCACCAGATTGTCATCCTTCACGTTGCTTAAGTAGAAGCCCCGACCAGCAGTGCGCTCAGGCTCGGAGACACACGAGAAGTAAGGTCCCAGGGGGACGCTACCGACGCCGGCGAAGGGAAAGGGGGGAAGATCGGCGCGAGCCCAGGCGAAGGCAAGGAGAGGGACGCCAGCGAAGCGTTCGTAGGAGCAGGCCGGTGGATAAGCGGCTTCGAGAACCTTACCATCGGAATACGTGTTAAAGCCCTCGTCTAGCCAGGGCTCCTCAAATTCGTTGTTACCCACCAGGCCGTACCAGAACTGGTGACCAAACTCGTGCACGGTGACGCCCTCCGGACTCAGTTCGCGTGCCGCGGGCCAGAACGATGTTCCGACAGTGATGAAGGTTGGGTACTCCATGCAACAAGTAGCGGAATTGCGGGGTGCATCGACAATCGTCATTGTGTCATAGGGATACTCGCCGTACCAAAGGCCGAAGTACTTTATGCCATTGAAGACGGCGCGGAAGTAACGGTCCGCCACGTTAACATGATCCGGCTGAAGCAGGAACGTGACGTCCACGTTGCGCAACGCGACGTCCTCCTCCCGCACGCCAAACACCCGCGCCCAGTAAGAAAGGTCGGAGTCCGTCACCTCGCGAGTCCAGTTGAATGTGCGAGTGAGCTTCACAAAGCGAGGACTAGCCGCCCAGGCAAAATCGTGGACATCCTCCTGGTAGTAGTTGTAGGTCGTCGTGCCATCGGAATTTCGCTGTTCGGTCCGCTGGAAGCCGGTTGCACCCACTACGTAGTTCGAAGGAGCAGTCAGGTCGACGTCGTAAGAGCCGTAATCGGCGTAGAACTCCGTGTGAGCGTGGTATTGGTGGCAGTTCCAGCCTCCCTGCTGGCGGCTGCGCTCGCCGGCTGCCTCGTAGACCCCGATCTTGGGAAACCACTGGGCGATAAGGAAGTAGTCGCCTTCGTAGCCGCTGCGGTTGATGGCCAGGGGGAGCTTGGAAGTGAAGTCCACTTCGAGAGTGATGGTGCCGTGAGGTGGAATTGGCTGAGGGAGAACGAGTCGCATTACCGTTTGGTCTGCAGCGTTATCGTCGTCGGGATGGACAAAGGTCATGGCGGGCGTCAGATCGGGCCCACCGGCAATGCGAATCCGGTTTACATCGATCCATCCCCACTTATCTTCGCCACCCTGACCTATCCAGCGTTCGCGAGGATGACTGCCCTCCTCCGCTGACTCGCGCATCAGGGTGCTGTCTTCGTTCTTGAATGCGTTTAAGTAGAGGTGGAAATAGAGGTCGGGAATCGTGTCGTTGGTGTGATTCCACCATGCCAGCGTGTAGTGCCCCTTAACGGTCTTTGAGGCCGGATCGAGCCGCGCCGCCATCCTGTAACGAACGATAGGGTGCTCGATGTGCGAAACATAAGTTTGCGGTTGAGCTTGGGGAACGGTCAAGGCAGCGAACAAGGAACCTAGAAGGATGTGTCGGGTGCAAATGGCTCTAGTCATGTGCCAGGTGATGGTTGTGCGTTCACACATGAAACGATATACTCCGCGAGCGAGCCAGAGGGTGAGCCTTCAGTGGTGCGAGCTCGCGTGCCGCCGCTATCACGACTGGCGTGAGTGAAGAGATGCCGTCACTCCTGTCCTAGTATTTCGAAGTAACGTCCCACGGCTTCAATGCCGCGATAGAAATTGGGCAGATGAAACTTCTCGTTGGGCGCATGCAGATTATCGTCCGGCAGACCGAAACCCATCATTACCACGGGGATCTTCAGGTGGTCAGTCAGGATACCGACGATGGGAATTGATCCTCCCGACCGCATGTAGACGGTTTTCTTTCTGAACACGTCCGACAAGGCTTCAGCAGCGGCTTTCACATAACGATTGTCCGTGCTGACTACCGAGGCAGGAGCAGAACTGAGAACGCGTACCTTCGTCTGGATACCCCTGGGTGTCAGCTTCTTGACGTATGCGGTATATTGGCGGACTACTTCCTTGGGATCCATACGGGGAACCAAGCGCATGCTGATCTTGGCGGTGGCGACGGCCGGAATGACCGTTTTGGCGCCTTCGCCCGTGAAGCCGCCACGGATGCCGTGTACTTCGAACGTCGGACGTGCCCAAGTGCGCTCAAGCACTGAGTAGCCCTTCTCACCCGTGAGGGCGGTGGAGCCAATTTCTGTTTTGAGATACTTCTTTTCGTTGAAAGGCAGGTGCCGCCAGGCCTCGAGCTCCTTCTTGCTTGGTTTCTCCACCCTCTTGTAGAAACCGGGAATGCGGATCTTCCCGTCCCGTCCCTTCATTCCGCTAATGATCTCGGCCAAGGCTTGAAGCGGATTAGGAGCTACCCCACCATAAACGCCTGAGTGCAGGTCATGCGCGGGGCCTCGGGCTTCGAGCTCGGTGTAGACCAGGCCGCGCAGCCCAGTGGTGATGGTCGGCAAGCCGGGCGCAAACATCTCTGTGTCGCAGATAACGGCGGCGTCCGCTTTCAGGCGATCGCGGTGCTTGGGCACATACTCCTGAATGTGCTGGCCGCCCATCTCCTCCTCGCCTTCGATCAGAAACTTTAAATTCACCGGCAGCCCGCCTTCTGTGCGGAGAAAACCCTCGACGGCTTTCATCAGCAGGTAGGTTTGTCCTTTATCGTCTACAGCGCCGCGCGCGTAGATATTGTCGTTGCGTACCGCCGGCTCAAAAGGGGGCGAAGTCCAGTCCTCAAGTGGGTCTGGTGGCTGCACGTCGTAGTGGCCGTAAAGCAGCAGAGTCGGCTTGTGCTTCGCGCCCAGCCACTCGGCATAGACCAGCGGATGACGGTCCGGCCCGCCCTCGATCACTTCCACCAGCCGCATTCCCATGGTGCGCAGTTCGTCGGCGATGAAGTCCGCGGCGCGGTGCACGTCTGAGCGGTACTCGGGCAAGGTGCTAATGCTTGGAATCTTCAGCAGGCGCTTAAGTCCCTCGAGAAACTGCTGCTGGTTTGCTCGATAGTACTCGAACGCTGCAGTGCTCATGATGCCTCCCGCACGGGGTACTTCGCGTCCGCTTTCAGCTCGCCCCGGCGCTTCGCTTCACAACCTGTTGCTAGTCAGCTTCCTGGGCAGGGTCTGCCCACCACAAGGTTCTCTCCTGTCGTGACGCGGCCATCCGTCGTCTTCCAAACACCCCCAGCCACTGCCCCGAAGTAGTATGTATTGGGCTGCCCCGGCACGCCTGCCACGGCCTCCGTTCGTCCGCCACGGAAGGGACCGATCAAACGCCATCGGAGGCCGCTGAAAAGGCTGGGATCGACTTGGGCCCGCGCACCCGCCATCATTGTGGCCGTAACTGCGAAAGCAGTGAGAACGCGTAGCCAAGGCACGCCTTTTATACCGAGGAATCCCGGAGATGGCCCCGCGCGCCGCGCCTTCGCTTCGTTGCACCTGCTGAAGCATTTCTGATGGAATCCGAACGCGCAAGTGTACATCTAGCCAGGCCACCCGAGGCAAGAATTTTGTCTAAGTGCGGCTGGCGGGAGTGTGCTCCGAGGGCTGTTGGCTGGCAGCTGCAGTGTTCGCTCGAATCGCCGGTGCGGACTGCTCAAGAGGATAGCCAAGAGCGCGCCACGCTTCAAATCCACCTTGCAGAGGGCGCACACGAGAAATGCCTCTTCTTCGCAAGAGGAGCGCCACCCGGGCGCTGGTAGCTTCGTTGGGTCAAGTGCAGTAAAGCACCACTTCGCGGTCCCGCGGGATCTCCTCGTGCCGTTGCTCAAGCTCCTCCGGGAGTAAATGCAAAGCGCCGGGCACCTTCACATTCTCGGCCTCGAACTCGTTTGAGTGGCGCAGGTCCACAACGACGACAGGCTCGCCCGCATCCAGCCGTTGCTTAAGCTCCTCAGGAGTGATTCGCGCGATCCGCAGTGATCGAATGAATCGCCGCCTCTCGACGTACTTCCAAGTGAGGTAAGCTGTGAAGGCGGCAGCCACCAAAAGGGCGACGCCCCTGCCGAGGTGGATCGCGTAGAGGGCGACGCGGTCGAGCTGACGACTAAAGATGTAACCCACACCGCTGTAGGTGCCCACCCAAAGTGCAGCTCCGGCCGCGTCCCAGGCGACGAAGCGCCCCAAGCGCATTCCCAGCATACCCGCCAAAGGTGGGGCGGCCGTGCCTAGACCCGGAAGAAATTTCGCCAACAGCAGTGCGCGACCTCCTTGGCTCGCGAAGGCGTTCTCGGTGCGGCGGACGCATGAGTCCGGCTCCAGTGAAATGCTGCATAAAAACTTGAGAATGCTGTGGCCTCGCTCCCGCCCGAGTTGATACCACATCAAGTCTGCAAGGAGAGAAGCTAGAACGGCCAGGGTGAAAGCCAGCCAGAACGACACTTCTTTTGCGCCGGCCAAAGCACCCAGAGCGAGCAGGATGGGAAGAGAAGGAATGGGCAAGCCGATTTGTTCTGCCAGCACCCAACCGAAGAGCAGGGCGTAGCCATGATCGCGGAGAAATTCAAAGGCTTCATTCATACGCGCTAGGCGATCACTCCACGGCTCTCGATAGCCATTCTCCAGCTGGGAAAGCACGACAAGGAGCTTTCCTGTTCGCTGGCTATGGTGCGTTGTTCATCCCCTTTAGATGGCCGGGTGGTTCTGTTTGTTCGTCGTCGGCCCAGGGCGGGGAGACGCCATGGAGGACTCCCGTTGTTGCACTATGACGAAATGGAATGACCGCTCTTCGGGCAAGTGCTCAGCTCGTGCACCGAATCGACAAGCGTTCGGACATGGTCTGCTGGCGTGTCCGGCAGAATGCCGTGACCCAGGTTGAAGATATGGCCAGGGCGGCCGCCAGCTTGCTCGAGGATTCTCTGAGTGCGCAGCCGAATGTAGGTCGGTGCGGCGTAAAGTACCGCGGGATCCAGGTTGCCCTGCACCGCCACATCCGCACCGAGGCGCGCCCATGCTTCATCCAGTTCGACGCGGTGATCCAATCCGATAATTTCTCCACCCGCCTCCCGCATCACTTCGAGCAGTCCGGCTGTACCGGTCCCAAAGTGGATCACCGGCACTCCGGATTGGATCGAGCGCAGCAGCGACTGCGAATGAGGCAGCACAAATTCGCGATAGTCAGCTGGTCCCAGGCACCCCACCCATGTATCGAAGACTTGAATGGCCTGTACTCCGGCCGCAATCTGTGCGTTCACGTAACGTGCCAAGTTGCGGCTGAGGTGTTCCATCAAAGTGTGCCAGGCTACGGCTTCACGATGCATAAAGGCCCTAGTGCGCCGGTAGTCTCGCGACGTGCCCCCTTCGATCAAATAGGACGCCAACGTGAAGGGCGCTGCGGCGAAGCCGATCAGGGGCTTGGAGGGGTCAAGGGCCGTGCGAGTACGGCGCACGGCTTCGAGAACGTAGGCCAAGGACTCCTCTGGCTCGACTTCACGCAGCCGCCGGACATCGGCTGGGTCACGGAGCGCCGGCGTGACAACTGGGCCATCAGCGCGGCTGTACTCCAATTCCCAGCCCAGAGGCTCGACAATGAGCAGCAGGTCAGCGAAAAGAATCGCCGCATCCACGCCAAGCTGCTCCGTGGCTTTTACGGCGATTTCGGCCGCTAGGTCGGGATTCTTGCAGAGCTGAAGAAAAGGGACACGATCGCGAAGTTCACGATACTCCTTCATGTAGCGCCCCGCTTGTCTCATCAGCCACACGGGGGTGACTTCCGTCGGCTCGCCGCGGCAAGCTTTCATGAAGGGCGAGTTCCACCAGGGTGGAACGGGAGCCGCCGGACCGTGTGATGCGACAGGCTGGGGATGTTTCATAGCTGATTTAGGTGAGCAGCACTTCGGCCGCTGGCAGCTGAGGTTACAAATCGAAGAGCGCCCTCAGCGGCTCCGTTAGCCGACCGGATGCAGTCGGAGATGCCCACACCGTAGTAGGCATTGCCCGCCAGGAAAAGGCCTGGATGGTCCTCCAGCCTGCGCTCGACCTCGGCGACCCGTTTCGCGTGCCCGAGGGTATACTGCGGCATCGAGCTAGGCCAGCGATATACAAGCCCAAGAAGCGGTTCCACGGTCAGGCTCAAAATTTCCGCAAGTTCTTGCCGGACCATGGCGATCAGGCTGGCATCATCGAGAGCGAGGGCACCTGGGTCGCGGACTCCGCCCAAGAAACAGCGCAGCAGCGCACACCCGGGCGGCGTACGATAGGCGAACTTCTGATGCACGAACGTGCACGCCAGCAGCCGGTGCCTTTCCTTGCATGGCACCAGCAGCCCGAAGCCGCGAGGAATACAAACAGGTGCCGAGTAAGCCAGAGAGACGGTTGCCGCCGAGCTGTAGGGAATCTCTGACAGAAGACGCGCGAGCTGCCCATCGGTTGAGTTCAAGAGGTGAGCGCAGCTATACGCCGGTAACGCCAGAATGACGGCCGCCGCCTCGAGAAATGCGCCGGCTTCGAATCGAACGGCGTAACCGTTGGCACCCGCCCTGGTTTCGATGGCGACTACGCGGCGGTTTCGACAGATGCGCTGCGGCTCCAGCCGCTTCTCCAAAGCGTTCACAAGTTGCTGCACTCCATCCTTCAAGGTCGTGAAGAGTGCTTGCTGCGGCTTCTCGCCAGCGGCGAGCCCGGTCTTGCCCTTGGCCCAGCGGGCGACACGCACCAGGTTGCGCTGACCGTAGAATCGCGGCAGGGTGGAGCGCGCGCTCAGTGCCTCTGAGTCGCCGCCGAAAATGCCGGCCAGCATCGGGTCGGCAGCAGTTCGCAGCATGCCCTTGCCAAAATGGCGGCCAACCAACGCCGCGACCGACTCGTCGCCCTCGCCGAGAGGTCTCGAGTCTTCCGGAGGACGGCCCGACCAGGCGCCCATCCACTCCGCCACCACTCGTAGCTTGCTCGCGAAAGGAATAAGCCGCGAGCGCAGAACCGGTCCCAGTCGCGTGGGAACAAACAGCACCATCCCTTCAGGCAGTGGTTCCAGCCGCCCGCGGTGCAGAATATAGGTGCGGCGCTGGGTGTCGTTCGAGGCCAAAAGGGAGTCACCGAGGCCCAGCTCACGGCACAGTGAGACCGCATCCGGCTTCTCGGTCAGAAAGGAGTCGGGCCCCGCCTCTATCAGAAAGCCTCCCACCCGTTCGCTCAGGATGAGTCCGCCGAGACGAGGGGCAGACTCGATCAAAACCTCATCAATCGGCGCACCGGAAAGCCGTGCCTGAGCGAGACGATACGCCGCAGCCAGCCCTGTGATTCCACCTCCAATTACGGCGATGCGGTGTGCGGTCACGGCTGGCGTCCTAAGACCGAAGCCAGGAAATGCGTCGGGATGCGAGAAAAAGCCAGGGCAGTCAAGGCGTCAATCAGAAGCGGGCTGTTGTTAAGCGACGCTGTACGCCACACCCGCACTCCCCTCTGCTTTCCGTACTCACGGAGAACTACGTCGATGTCATACAGCACTTCCACGTGGTCGGAAACGAAGCCGACTGGAGCGATCAGGACGTACTGGTGGCCCGCCCTCGCCAGTTCGTCGATCTGAGACTCAACCGTGGGCCCAATCCAAGGTTCAGCCGTCATCCCCTGGCTCTGGTAAGCAAGCCGCCACTCGAACAGCTTGGCCCCCAATTTACCCGCAACCAGCGCGGCAGTCTCCCGCACCTGTGCGTCGTAAGGATCCCCGGCGGCGACGGTCCGTTCGGGGACGCTGTGAGCGGTGAAGATGACGGGCACCGGACCTCCCGCTTCCTTTTGCACCTGAGCCAGTGCCTCTTCCGCCCGCCCGGCCAGCGCGGCGATGAAGCTTGGCTGATCATGCCAACTATCGACGAATTCCACGTATAGGCCGGGAGCATACCAGGCCACGGCGTCGGCCAGGTGCTGCCGATACAACCCGACACTAGTGCGGGAATTCTGCGGCGCCAAGCAGATCGCGACCAGGTGGGTCAAGCCCTCATCGCGGATCAGTTCGACAGCCTCCTGGATGAACGGCTTCCAGTTGCGCATGCCGACATAGACCGGCAACCCAGACGCCTTTTCTAAGGCTTGCGCTTGCTCTCGCGTCAGGCGCAACAGCGGCGAGCCGCCGCCGATCATGCGATAGCGGGCGACGATTTCATGGACTACCTCATCTGGCAGCGGACGTCCGCCACGCACGCGCAGGAGAAACTCAGGAATGTCCTCAAGGCGGTCGGGCGCGCCATGGGCTAGCAGAAGGATGCCCCAGCGGTCACCGTCTTGCATGGATGCTCTCATCAGCTGTTGCAGTTGTCACTATAGCACGCGCCCAGCGCCGCCGACTGTCGGGGGTAGACCTCGCTGCGATGACCAAGGGGGGCAAGTGTTGCGTCGCGCCTTGACGGCGTTTTCATCCCCGGGTAGCATGAAAAACTGGCTCGATGTCGCCACACCCCCCTGCGGCGAACAGAGTACATGATCGATCGAATCAGCGTCCGAGGGGCGCGTCAACACAACCTGAAGAACATCACCGTCGAGATTCCTCGCTATTCCCTCACCGTCATCACCGGCCTGAGTGGCTCTGGCAAGTCCAGTCTGGCCTTTGACATCATTTACGCTGAAGGTCAGCGCCGCTACGTTCAGACGCTCTCGGCCTATGCCCGCCAGTTCCTCGACCAGCTGGAGCGGCCAGACGTGGACTCGGTGGAAGGGTTGAGTCCCGCCATTTCTATCGAGCAGAAGACTACCAGCCGCAGTCCGCGCTCTACGGTCGGTACCATCACTGAAATCTACGATTATCTCCGCCTGCTTTATGCTTCGGTCGGCCAGGCGCACTGCCCCCGCTGCGGCCGCCCCATCTCGCACCAGACGACCGACCAGATTGTGGCCGCCATCCTGAGTTCCGGAATCAGGAATCCGGAGCTTGGAGTTCGCGATTCAGCGCCGGGGATGGGAGGCCATGTGACCCCAGGGACGGTAGACTCGATGCTGGAGAGTGAAGAGGCGCAGCCGGAAGGCGAATCGCGAGCTTCAAACCCCGAAAGAGTTATGATCCTTGCTCCCCTGATTCGCGGACGAAAGGGTGAATTCAGGAAGCTTTTCGAGAAGCTATCCAGCGAGGGTTTTGTGCGGGTGCGCGTGGACGGGCACCTGCGATCGCTCGATGAGGAAATTTCCCTGGACCGCCGGCGCAATCACACCATTGAAGTCGTGGTCGACCGCCTGCTGCTGAAGCCGGGCATCGAGGCTCGATTGGCCGCCTCGATCGAGACAGCTATGCGCCTGGCCAATGGCCTGGTTCAAGTGGCCGTGGTAAACGGCGAAGAGCAGCTTTACTCAAGGCAGTCTGCCTGCACGCACTGCGGGATCAACGTGCCGGCGCTCGAGCCGAGGTCCTTTTCGTTTAACAGTGTGTACGGCGCCTGCGAGGCGTGCAAAGGTCTCGGCAGCCAGTTCGCTTTCGATCCCGCCAAAGTGATCACCGACTGGTCGCGCCCGCTCTTAGCCGGGGGGCTGGGCCTGGGTGCCAGCTCGGCCATCATCCAGCGCGGGCTGGCACGCGCCGCGGAAGCGTATGGCTTCGACCTCAACACTCCTTTCGGCGATTATCCCAGGGCCATCCAGAATCTCATCCTCTTCGGTAAACATCCGCGAAACGCCCGCGCCGCGTCGGTCTTCCCCGGCATTATTCCGCTGTTGGACCGCTGGTACGGCGAGACCACGTCGGAGAGCTACCGCGAATGGTACAGCCAGTATATGTCTGCCATCACCTGCCATCGCTGCCAGGGCCGCCGCTTGCGCCCAGAGAGCCTGGCGGTGACGGTAGCTGGGCTCTCCATTGCCGACTTCGCGGCGCTTCCTCTGGAGCGCGCGGCCGAGGTGGTGCGCAGCCTGAAGCTGACGCCGCGCGAGGAGATTCTGGCGCGGCGAATCCTAAGCGAGATTTCAGACCGCCTCGAGTTCCTGCTGGCGGTCGGGCTAGGCTACCTGAGCCTGGACCGTTCCGCGGCCTCACTCTCTAGCGGCGAGAGCCAGCGCATTCGCCTGGCCACCCAGATCGGCTCCAAGTTGCGCGGCGTACTCTACGTGCTGGATGAGCCGAGCATTGGGTTGCATCCCCGCGACAACCAGCGGCTGCTGGCTACCCTCGAGCGCCTGCGCGATCTGGGCAACACGGTGCTGGTGGTCGAGCACGACGAGGAGACGATTCGCCGCGCCAACTACGTCATCGATCTCGGTCCCGGCGCCGGCCGCCAGGGCGGCGAGTTGATCGCCTGCGGACCGCCCCAGGCCATCGCCGCCGAGCCTCGCTCTCTCACCGGGCAGTATCTCTCCGGCCACCGGTCGATCCCCGTACCGGAGGTCCGACGTTCGCCGAATGGCAAGATGCTGACCGTGGTCGGCGCCCGCGCCCACAATCTCAAGAACATTGACGTGCGTTTCCCGCTCGGCCTGCTCACCGTCGTGACCGGGGTCTCCGGCTCTGGCAAGTCCACCCTAGTGAATGACATCCTGCATCGGGCCCTGGCCCAGAAGCTTTATCGGTCGCTCGCCCCGCCGGGCGCGCACCGCCGCATCGAGGGCGCGGAGGCGCTCGACAAGGTGATTGTCATTGACCAAGCCCCCATCGGGCGCACCCCTCGCTCGAACCCTGCCACTTACACCGGTCTCTTCACCCCTATCCGCGAACTCTTTGCTATGCTCCCTGAGTCGCGGCAGCGCGGCTACCGCGCCGGCCGCTTCAGCTTCAACGTGAAGGGTGGCCGCTGCGAAGCCTGCCAGGGCGACGGCCTGCGCCGCATTGAGATGAACTTTTTGCCTGATGTCTTCGTTACCTGCGACGTCTGCCGCGGCCGCCGCTACAACTCGGAGACCCTCGCGGTGAAGTACCAGGGAGTGAGCATTGCCGATGTGTTGGAGATGACGGCCAACGACGCTTTGTCGCTGCTTGAAAATATCCCTCCCCTTCGGCAGAAGTTGCAAACGCTGGTGGACGTCGGCCTGGGCTACATCCATCTGGGGCAGCCCGCCACGACGCTTTCGGGCGGCGAGGCGCAACGCATCAAGCTGGCGCGCGAGCTCAGCCGCCGCCAGACGGGCCGCACCCTCTACATCCTCGACGAGCCGACTACCGGCCTGCACTTCGACGATGTCCGGCAGCTGATGCACGTGCTGAGCCGCTTGACGGACCTGGGTAACACCGTCATCATCATTGAACATAACCTCGATGTCGTGAAACAGGCGGACTGGGTTATCGACCTCGGGCCAGAGGGTGGCGAGGCCGGAGGGCGCATCGTAGCCGAGGGCACGCCCGAACAGGTGGCGCGCAACCCGAGGTCGTACACCGGCCAGGCGCTCGCGCGGGTATTGTGGCGGCAGGCTAGCTAACCTGCTGAACATCATCCATCACCGCCACCGGAACCCTCACCTTGAACACCGAATGAGCATCTACCCCCATCAGCCGCTGAAGCTCGATCGGGTCCGAACCTACCCACTGGCTTCGCGCCCCAGCAAGGTCTCCGTCGCTGATTTTGCCCGCGTTCGGCTCCCTCGCGCCTCCCTTCAGAGGTGGGTAGCGGCACTGCCACGCATCCTGGCCGGGAACGACTTCCGCGGTGTTCTAACGGCTCTCGAAGGGGCGCGCAGGCGGCGCAAGCCCATCATTTGGGGACTGGGCGGCCATGTCATCAAGTGCGGCCTCGGCCCCGTTCTGATTGACCTGATGCGCCGCGGTTACATCACCGCCGTGGCCATGAACGGAGCGGCGCTGATCCACGACTTCGAAGTTGCCTTGGTGGGTGCCACCTCCGAAGACGTGCCCGCAGCCTTGGGCCAGGGTCAATTTGGCATGGCGGAGGAAACTGGACGCTTCATCAATGAGGCCATCAACGGAGGCGACAGCCAAGGGCTGGGGATTGGCGAAGCCGTGGGCCAGTTTCTCCGGCGACACCCTGGCGCACGCTTTCGCCGCTATAGCGTGCTGGCGGAGGCGTTTCGACGCCGCATTCCGGTCACCGTGCACGAGGCCATCGGCACGGACATTATCCACAACCATCCTTCGGTCAATCCCAGGGCGCTGGGCGCGGCTACCCACCGGGATTTTTTGCTCCTCGCCGCCTTGGTCAGCCAAATGGATCGCGGTGGAGTCTATCTCAACGTGGGATCAGCAGTGGTGCTCCCGGAGGTCTTCCTCAAGTGTGTGAGCCTGGCGGCGAACCTGGGCCGGCTTCCCAGGGGAATTACCACGGTTAACCTGGACTTCATCCAGCACTATCGTGCCACGCAAAATGTTTTGCTCCGCCCCACTTCGCTTTCCAACGCCCGGCTGCCCAAGGCAGGGGCGAAGGGGCGAATCCAGGCCGGCCGCGGCTACGCCCTGACGGGCCACCACGAGCTGATGATTCCCTTACTCGCGGCGGCCTTGCCCTGAAAAACACGTTCGTGAGCGATTACCATCCCGCAAAAGACGAGCCATCACACCCTTGCGAAGACGCGGTCGCGGCGATTTCCGGGCTTTCCGCGAACGCTTCACCCTTGCCAGCTTCCGAGGCATCCCTTTGGACCTGGCGCGACCTGGCACTCTTCGTTGCCTTCGCGCTTCTGGCCCTGTTCTTCGCGAATTTCGTCACCCTCGCCGGCTATGCCGTCTTGCGACCTTGGATGGGATGGTACTTGCCAATCCAGGCGGCGGCTACCAACACCTTCGTCGTTCTGGTGTTACAGGGGATCTTTTACGCGCTGATGCTGGCTTACATCTACATTCTGGTGGTCTATCAGCAGCGGCGCCCGTTCTGGCAGGGAATTCGCTGGCGCTCGCCCCAACCCGGGCAAGGCTTGCGTCTCTTCCTAAGCGGCATGGCTCTGGCTTTTGCCGTCAGCCTGGCGCCAGTCTTGCTGCCCGACAAACGCGATTTCCCTTTTGAGAAGATGTTCAGTTCGGCGCAGGCGGCATACGCGCTGGCCGCCTTCGCTATTTTCGTTGCTCCGTTCATGGAAGAGCTGATCTTCCGCGGCGTGATCTTTTCCGTATTCGAGGCGCGCGTGGGGACCGGCTTCGCCGTCGCCGGAACGGCGGTGCTCTTCGCCGTCATCCACATCCCTGAATATTGGGGAGCGTGGAACCGGGTGTTGCTGGTAGCCCTTGCTGGCTTGGCCTTTTCGTGGGTTCGCGCCCGCACCGGCTCCCTGGCGTCGAGCGTGATTCTGCACTGCGCCTATAATACTACGCTGATGCTGGCACTATTCTTCCAGACGCGCCACTTCCGGTCTCTTTAGCCGGTGCCGGGAGAGTGCGCTGCGGACGTGCCGGCAAGGCGTCCGCCGGAGGCACCGGCGAGCAAGGCCCTGAAAGCCGGCCTGTTTTCTGGGCCGGGCATCACCGCCGGGCGAGGCGTTTCGACCGCTTATCCCCGGCTGCCGGGCCGAAACGCATCTATGCTCATCCTGGGCCTTTCTGATCTCGGTCACGACACGGCCGCCGCCCTATTGGATGGCCCCCGGCCGACTGCTGCGGTCGAAGAGGACAAACTCAGCCGCTCACCCGCCAGCGCCGGGATCCCCCACTTGGCTATCCAATCCTGCCTGCGGAAGTGCGGCGCCCGAATCTCCGACCTGGCGATCGCCGGAATTGCTTGCCGGCCCCGGCGCGCCTGGCTGCGTGATGAGGGCGGGCAGCTCACCACCTTCGTAGCCCCTTTCCGCTACCGCTATGGAGAGGACATCACCCAGACCCTCTTTCGCAAGCTGAATGAAGTCAGAGGGCTGAGAGCCTCTTTGGGGCCGCAGATTCCGCTGCTGAACTTCGAGCACCACCTCGCGCATGCGGCCAGCGCCTTCTATCCCAGCGGCTTTGACCGTGCGCTGGTTCTCACTTTGGACCACTGTGGAGATATGTGGTCCGGCACGGTGGCGCTCGGCGAGGGCACGGCCCTGCGGATCCTCCGCCCCCTGCGCTTTCCCAACTCGCTGGGGTGGTTCTACTCGAGAATTACGGAACTCCTCGGGTTCCGGCCGGGAAAGGACGAGCACAAGGTGCAATGGCTCAGTAAAGAAGGTGCGCCGGAATTTGTCAGCGTCTTTCGCAAGCTCTTCCGAAAGGGCGCCGACCGTCTTCCGGTGCTCGACTTGCAGCACGTTGTAGCGGACCAGGCTGGCCATTTCTCTTTCTCGCCGGAGATTCGCCGCCAGTTGCAGCTCTCTACCGGGCCGCCCGCGAAGGGAAGCCCGCTGGCAGCCAGCATTGCCCGCAGTGCGCAGCAATTTCTGGAAGAGACGGTGGTGGAACTGGCGGAAACGTTCCGCCAAAAGACCGGAACGGAAAACCTGTGCGTGGCGGGCGGAGTGTTCCTGAACGTGCTCCTGGTGCGCGCCCTCGAGAGGTGCACCGGCTTTGCCGCCGTCTTCGCCCAGCCAGCGGCGGGCAATGCGGGCTCCGCACTGGGCGCTGCTTATCTGGCACAGCGGCGGCTTACCCGATCCGACCAGCGCGAAACGCTGGCCCACCTCTACCTCGGACCGCGGTTTGACGAAAGGGAAGTTAAGGCGGTGCTGGACAACTGCAAGACCATCTACCGGTACATGAGCAGCGACCGGCACTTGATCGCCGAGACCGTCCAGCTTCTCCAGAAAGGCAAAATCGTGGCCTGGTATCAGGGCGAGGTGGAATTTGGGCACCGCGCCCTCGGCCACCGTAGCATTTTGGCCTCCCCTTTCTCATCCTACGTGACGGAGAACTTAAATCGCTTCGTGAAACATCGCGAGGACTTCCACCCCTTCGCCCTTTCGGTACCGGCCGAGAGCGCTTCCGCCCTCTTCGAAGCGTCCCCCAATTGCCGGTTCATGGCCTCCGTCGGCGAGCTCCAGGATGCAGCGCCAGAGCTGCGCCAGTTTGCCTTCAATGGCCGTACAGTGCGGGTGCATCTGGTGGAGAGGCATGTCAATCCGCGCTTCTGGAGCCTGCTGGAAGAATTCGGCAAGGCCGGCGCTCCGCCCGTCCTCGTCAATACGTCCTTCAACTTGTTCGGCGAGCCTTTGGTGTGTGATCCGCGCGACGCGGCCCGTAGCTTTTACTGCTCGGGAATTGATGCCCTGGCCCTTGAGAACTTTCTGGTTGTGAAACCCTGACGCGCCCTGCACCGCCGGCTGGTCCGTTCGGTGCTTTAGCGAGCCTTCTCGGGCGGGAGGTGGGGTCGGCTTTAACAGGCGAACGAATTTCCCCAAAAAGGGGAATACCCAGCGTGACACCGCTTATTGCCAGTGGATGGCCTCCAGCCTTTCATTCTTCGCTGATCCCGAAGAAGGGGCGCCATTGCTCGGGGCGGGGGGCGCTGTGAGCAAGCTGATCACCACCAGACAGCTGAGCGACGCAACTAAGGCGGGCAAAATCATCGGTACATGCGCAACCCCATTGCAAAGTGCCTTCAACCATGGTCCAGCGACGGAAAAGTGGAGGAAAGGCCACGTGCTGCTTAAGGCGAACCCGATGCGGGCTTCTGTGTGCAACGGGTCTGCCAGCGCCCCCAGGACTTTCCACGCTACCGCCACGAACGTTCCTGCCAGGATGGAGGCCAGGCCGCCGGCGGTGGTGGTGCGCTTCCAGAAGAAGGCAGCCACCACAGCCGGCGTGATGCCCGCGCCGTAGACGTCGTAGGCGTAAACCGCCGTTGCCAGCACCGACTGCTGAAAAGTTTGCGCCAGGGCGATCAAACCCAACACCACCACGACCAGGCGCGAAAGCACGAGCAGCGTACGGTCCGAAGCGCCCTTAGTTATGAAACGCTGGAAAACGTCGTGCACCACGCTGGTAGCAGGAGAAAAGAGGTAGTTGTTGCCGGTGGAAATCACCTTGGCGAAGATAGCACCGAGGAAGAGGGAGCCGATGATCGGCGTGACGCCGTGCCGTGCCGTATAGGGGATGATGCCCCAGGCTGGCACGCCGCCCGACTCGATGGCGGAATGAAACATGACACCTCCTACCATAGCTAGCAGCACGATTACGGTTTCCAGGACCATGGTGCCGCCAATCCAGCCCACCACCGAAAGACGCGCATCACGCTCACTCCGCGCAGAAAAAAATTTCTGGTACATGGTCTGGTTGCCGATCATCAGCATGAAAGTGGGCAGGAAATAGCCCAGCGCTTGGCTGGGTGTCATCGTCCCCATGAAAGTAAAGTGACTGGCTGGTAAGGCGCGGTGCACAGCGCTCCATCCGCCCGCGCGAAGGATCATCGCCGGCAACGCAATCAGGCACCCGGCCGTTACCACCAGGCCGATCACCAGGTCCGTATAGGCCACTGACGACATGCCGGCAAGTGCCGTGAAGAGAATCACGAAGGCTGCCAGGATAAACGTGCCCAGTGTTTGGCTGACGCCAAGGGCTAGGTTTAGCACCCGCCCGCCGCCCAGAAGCTGGTAGCTGACAATGGCGGTATAGGAGACGATGATGCATAACGTGCCCAGGACGCGCGCCAGCGGACTGTAGCGGGTTTCCAGCAGATCCGGCACCGTGTACTGGGCGAACGCCCGCGCCCGCCCGGCGGTGAAATACACCACCAGCAGGCCTGCCCAGCCTCCCGCGGGCAGCCAGAGCGAAGACAGCCCCTGCTGGACGGCAAATTCCGCCCCGCCAAAGAGGCTGCCGGCCCCAATCCACGAGCACAGCAGCGTGAACACCAGCACCCCGGCTGACAACTTGCGGCCGGCCACCATGAAGTCAGCATGGGTCCGAAGCCGAGCGGCGCGCGCGACACTAACCGCCAGCAGGCCGAGAACGATTAGCACGAGCACGGAAGCGTAGAGCATGGCTGCAAGGTTAAGGGCAAAAGGGTGAAGGAATAAAGGGCAAACTGAAGGCGTGAAGAACGGAAGTCAAGGCGTACCGCGCAAGGGGTGCTGGCCGTGTGGCGTCCCGAAGCCGCCTTACTTGTTCCTTTCGCCAAAGATGGCGGTCCCGAGGCGCACGATAGTGGCACCCTCCTCGATCGCCACCTCGAAGTCGTGGCTCATTCCCATGGACAGTTCCTGCAGGCAACTCGGGGGCAGGCCCATCGATTCAAGCTCGCGGGCTAGCTCGCGCAGCCGCCGGAAGTAGGGCCGTACCTGCTCGGGGTCCTCAGAAAAGGGGGGAATGGCCATGAGGCCGCGCAGATCGAGCGACTCAAGGCGCAGGATGTGTTCCGCCAGAGGGCGAACCTCCGCCTCGCGCACGCCGGATTTGCTCACCTCGCCGCCCAGGTTCACCTCGATGAGCACCGGCAACCGCTCGCCCGTGCAGACAGCCGCCTGGTGCACCTTGTCCGCCAGGCGCGTGGAATCGATAGAATGAATCCAGTGGAATAGCTCACGCGCCAGCTTGGCCTTATTGGTCTGCAGATGGCCGATCAGGTGCCAGGTCACAGTTAAATCAGAAAGGGCAGGGCGTTTCGAGGCTGCTTCCTGCACGCGGTTCTCGCCAAAATCCCGGACCCCTGCTTCGTAGGCTTCGCGAATGCGTTCAGGCACCACCGTCTTGGAGACGATCACCGGGCGAACGTCTTCAGGCCGGCGTCCGGCGCGGCGACAGGCGGCAGCTATTCGCTCCTGCACGCGGGCGAGATTGTCGCGAATCTGCATGATCCTTGCTGAGTCTGCCATAATACCGCAGGCACCGAAAGCGCCGAACGGAGGCTATGCAGCAAACACGGGGCGTCTTTATCGCTCTCGAAGGCATCGACGGCTCGGGCAAGAGTACGCATTTCCGCCTGCTCGTACAGTACCTGCGCTGCCGCGGCTATACCGTGTGCGCCACGCGGGAGCCGGGAGGCACGCGTATCGGTGAGCGGGTGCGGGCGATCCTGCTCGATCCCGGCCACCGGGAGCTGGCGCCCCTGGCCGAGCTGGCACTCATTTACGCGGCGCGCGCTCAACACTTGGCCGAGGTCATCCGGCCGGCTCTGGCTCAGGGAAAGGTGGTGGTGAGCGACCGCTACAATCTTTCCAGCTTCGCCTACCAAGGGTACGGCCGAAAGCTGGGACTCGGTTTGGTCGGTGCCATGGATGCCATCGTCTGCGGAAAGACTCAGCCGGATCTGACACTAGTCTTCGACGTTCCTGCTCGCGCGGCGCTGCGGCGTGCCACGTCGCATCGCAGCCGGTTTGAGCGCGAAGGCGTGGCCTTCCTGGAACGCGTCCGCCAGGGCTATCTCGCCTTGGCCGCGCAGCGCCGCCGCGTCAAAACGATCCCGACGGACGGGCCAGCGCCCGACGTACAAGCCCAGGTCCGGCGGGCGGTGAGCGCGCTTCTGCAGCGCCGCTTGCCACCACGGCGGTAGACCCGCGCACCTAAGCCGGAAGCCCTCGCAGCCCGGGGACTTTGACACAGCCCGGACATCGCGCCGCTTGGTGTAGGTCGTATACATGAGCGTCGCCATCGTGGTCTGCATCGAATGTGTCGGGCGTCCACAAAGTGTACATTGTTAGGGGGAACCACCCCCGGCCGCAACAAAGTGTTTTTGACCAAACGAACCGGATATGTTGTTGAAAATACACGATCGGCCCAGGCGGATGGACGCCGTGCGGCGACTTAGCTGGCTGGTAATGGCGATGACCGCCGCGGCGAACGCGGGCAAACTACGATCAACGGCGGACCCTTGACGATGGATCAGCACCACGTTGCGATCGGCTTACTCGCCTTTCTGGCGGCGGGCGGCTGGCTGACTGTGGCCTATCTCCGCGCTCCGAAGCGCTCTCCGCTGCCGCGCTGGGGCTGGGCGGGGCTGGCCATTCTTGTGACGGGCCAGAGCCTGCTGCCGTTGCGTCTTCGGCTCCTTTCCACCTTCTTCACCCCGATCATGTGGACCGGCTATGTGCTGCTGGCCGATGGGATGGTCCGGAGCTTGCGCGGAGAGTCGCGCCTCGGCGCGGCGCCCCGCGAATTCGC
The DNA here is from genome assembly GCA_902812465.1 of Acidobacteriota bacterium. GTDB lineage: Bacteria > Acidobacteriota > Terriglobia > UBA7540 > UBA7540 > CADDZE01. The sequence goes on from CADDZE010000022.1 coordinate 28,680, forward strand.
CTCGCTGGCGTTCTGGTCGGTCCCGCTGTGGTTGATCTTCGAGGCGTACAACCTGCGGCTCGAGAACTGGACCTATGTCGGTCTACCCCTGAGCGCCCTAGCCTCGGCACTGGGCTACATCTGGTCATTTGCCACGATCTGGCCAGCTATTTTTGAAACCGCGGACCTGATCGACGCTGTGCGGCCGCACGCTCGCGGACGGCCGCGGCCCGTTTCCCGCGTGACCTTGGTCAGCTTGGCCGCGGCCGGATTTCTCTGCTTGACCCTTCCCGTCGCCGTGCCGGTGGCCATCGGCCGCTACCTGTTTGCGCCCATCTGGCTAGGGTTCGCGCTGCTGCTCGAGCCGGTCAACTATGTCTGGGGCGGGCGTTCGCTTCTGCGCGAAGCCGAGCAGGGTGACACGTCGGCGCTGCGCAGCTTTCTCTTAGCCGGGCTGGTCTGCGGTATCTTCTGGGAATTCTGGAATTACTGGGCTGCGGCCAAGTGGATCTACGTCTTCCCCATCGGGCAGAACTGGAAGGTCTTTGAAATGCCCTTGCCCGGCTTTCTGGGCTTTCCTCCTTTCGCGGTGGAGTGCTTGGTGATGTACGAATTCCTGCGGACGCTGAAGAAGAAGGCGCTCGCCCGCCAGTGCGAACCTGCCCCCGTGATGAGTTCGCCGCCCAGCTGAATCGGCTTCTGACTGATCGCTCGACTGGGCCCTTTCATCTAAGGCAGAGTTGCCGAGTCGGGCGTCACTTACCCTAGCGTGGAGAGCCAGTACATGCATCAGACAAGGCAGCGATGGAATCGGAAGGGCGCGTTGCTGGCTCTGGGCCTTGCTGTGCTCCTGGCCGAAACGCATTCTCCCGCCCGGCCGGGCGGTGCCGACCAGGACGAGCCCATTCTCGAGGCAGCGCGCCAGGGTATGCGCCTTCTAATGGACGGCGACCCCGATTCGGCGATCTCCGTCTTTCGCCGTATCCAGGCTCAGAGTCCTGATTCCCCGGTGGGCTATCTTCTGGAAGCCGACGCCACTTGGTGGAAAATTTATCTCACTACCGGCGACCTTGTCGATCCGGATGTGTTTGACGTTGCGCGCTCGTCCACCACTCCCTACGACGCTCCGATGGAACGACTGGTGAACGAAGCCATCCGGCGCGCGGAGGCTGGAATCCGCGCCCGTCAAAACTTGGCGCGAAACTACCTCTACCTGGGCTTAGCCTACGGACTTCAGGCACGCCTCGAGGGCTTGCGCGACCATGACCTCCCCACGGCGCGTGCCGGCAAGAAGATGCGCGCTGCGCTGCTCACCACGCTTCAGCTTGATCGCACTCTCACGGACGCTTACTTGGGCGTTGGAATCTACAACTACTTCGTGGATACCCTGCCGACGATCGTCAAGATGCTCAAGTTCTTTATCGCCTTGCCGGGCGGAAGCCGCGAGCTAGGGCTCCAGCAGCTTACCATCTGCGCTCAGCGGGGCGACCTCGCGCGCGATGAAGCTCGCTTCTATCTCGCCAAAGACTTTTCGCGCGCCAACGAGCGCCAGTACGAAAAATCTCTGGCGCTCTTTCAGCAGCTTGAGCACGACTATCCCCATAATCCGCTCTGGACGCTGGTGGCGGGAAGTCTCGAAATTCGCCTGGGCCGCCAGGAACGGGGCGCGCAGCTCTATCAGCAGGCGTGGGAGAAGGCCCGACGCATGAATTCAGAAGTAGGCCGCACCCTGCAAGTCCAGGTCAAACAGGCCCTCGACCGTTTGCCCAGGAAGGAGAGGGAAGCGGGAGTCCAAGCGGCTGAACCCGCGGCGGCTTGGCGCTGCTTCGGATATCCTGAACTCCTTTTAGTGCATCCATAGCCCCTGACTGGGCTCGCTGTTGTTGGCCCATTCCATTCGAGGTCATCGGTGGAGATTCACAACTGCCGCTCTCAACTGCGTTTTAGGGGGGCTGCTCTTGGGTAGCGATCACGCCCTTCCCGCGCCTGCTGCCATGCGGGGCACAGCGACTCCATCCCGGGCGTTTACTGTGGGCGTGCCGCTCCTCGATTGCGATGGTGTGCCTTGCGTGGAGGCGCAGCTCGGTGCCCGGCCCATCCGTCTGCTTGTGAAACAGGCTCCGGTGCGTGACGAAGGGTTTCAGGGCAAGTCGCTGACCGGCTCCGGCGCGAGTCTATCTCCCCACGCCCGGCGTCCGCGAGCTTGATGACCTCTTTGATGCCACGGTAGGGCTAGAGCTCTTTCGTCACAAGATATTGACCCTCGGCTTTCGCAACCGAAAATTATCGCTCAGGGGCTAATGCGGACGCTGTGGTTAGACGGATTCACTGCGGCCGGAGGGTCGGAGGCGTCCCAAAAGCTTAACGCGATTTTATACCGCACCGGCCCAGTTCCTTCTTCCACATCTCGCGAAAGCTTTGTGGTGCGAGCGCTGGCAGATCGCGGCCACTGGTCCATTGTGAGAGCGGAAGCCAGGGGATCGAGCGAATCCAGCGCTGGTTCGCGGCTTCCCGCATGAGGCACAAACGCTGCATCCAGCGGCCCGTCCACGCCGCCAAACTGTACGCCCAGGGGTGCTTCATGGCCCATGCCCAAAGGCGCATGGAGAGCTTTTCAGCTCGGGGCGAACCCACGCGTTGACTTGCCTCTGACCGCGGCAGGCTCTGGACCTGGTGCCGCAAGTGCAGCAGCAGGTCGGGAATGTTGATGCGCACCGGGCACACCTCGCGGCAGGCTCCGCACAGAGAGGAAGCAAAGGGTAATTCTCGGGCGGCACCCAGCCCAGCGAACTGCGGCGTGATCAGTGCCCCAATCGGGCCGCTATAGACCCAGCCGTAGGCATGGCCCCCAATCTTGCGATACACCGGGCAGGCATTCAGGCAGGCTCCGCAGCGAATGCAGTAGAGCGCCTCGCGCATCTTGGGATCCGCCAGCGTACGGATGCGCCCGTTGTCGAGCAGAATAATGTGCAGCTCGACTGGACCATCTTCGCCCGCGCGTCGCGGTCCGGTGAGCAAGGAGGTATAGCTGGTGAGCTTCTGGCCGGTGCCGGACCGAGCTAACAGCCGCAGGAAGATGGCCAGGTCGCGAAAGCGCGGAATCAGTTTCTCGATCCCCACCAGTGCCACGTGGATGCGCGGCACGGTGGTCGAGAAGCGGATATTGCCTTCGTTCTCGATCAGCACGATGGTCCCGGTTTCCGCCACCGCAAAATTCGCCCCGCTTACCCCCATACCGGCCTCAGCAAAGGCGCGCCGCAAAGCTTGGCGGGCGATCAATGTGAGCCGTTCGAGTTGCTCGCTACGCTCCGAATGGAGGTGGGTAACGAAGAGGTTGGCAACGTCGCCGCGCGTCTTGTGAATAGCCGGGGCAACAATGTGGGCGGGGCGCTCGTGAGCCAGTTGCAGAATGAACTCGCCCAGGTCCGTCTCGACAGCGCGGATGCCAGCCGCCTCGAGGGCGTGGTTCAGCTCGATCTCTTCGCTCACCATGCTCTTGGCCTTCACCACCTGGGTCACGCCGGCACGGCGGGCGATCTCGACCACCTGCGCGCAAGCCTCTTCGCTGCGCTCCGCCCAATGTACGGACGCTCCTGCACGCTCCGCGCTCGAGGCAAATTCTTGCAGGTAATGGTCGAGATGTTCGATCACCTCACGCTTCAGTGCACGCGCGCGGTCCCGCAGCAGCTCGAAGTCGGGCACCTGGCGGATGGCCGCCAGACGGTGCTCATAAAGGCGCAAGGTTGAGGACCGATAGGCCTCTTGCAGATGAGCATCGGCGAGATTCTGGCGCGCCAGCTCGTGAATCTCGTTGCTGTGAATTTCGGACTCTGGGTCAGTCGCCACTCGTCCCTCGCGGTGCATCACCCCGTCTGATCCAGCAGTTCGGCCAGGTGCATCGTGCGCAGCGGCAAGCCCTGCCGGTGTATCAGTCCGGCCAAATGCATCAAGCAGCCCGCGTCATTCGCCACTAGGTATTCTGCGCCAGCCTCCAGTGCGGCGCGCACCTTGTCCTCGCCCATGGCCACGGACACCTCAGGAAACTTCACGGAAAAGGTGCCGCCAAAGCCGCAGCAGAGCTGATAATCCGGGAGCTCGACAAGTTCGATTCCTGCCACGGCCTGAAGCAGCTGGCGCGGCTCCTGCTCAATCTGCAACTCGCGCCGCAAGTGGCATGAATCGTGGTAGGCCACGCGATGTGGGAAGCGCGCCCCCACGTCCTCGACTCCCAGGATTTTCACCAAAAACTCGGACAACTCGAAAAAGCGGGCGCGCAGCTTCACCACCTGCTGCAGGCACCGCGGCTGGCCCTCGAAGAGCTGTGGGTAGAAGACGCGGACCATGGCCGTGCAGGAGCCGGAGGGAGCGACCACGTACTCGGCATCATCGAACAGGTCAAGCACCCGCGCGGCCACCGCCCGCGCTTCGTGGCGATAGCCGGTGTTGAACGCCGGCTGGCCGCAGCACGTCTGAGCAGGGTTAAACGTCACCTCGACGCCGAGGCGCCGCAGCACCCGCACGGCGCAGGCCCCGACCTGAGGAAAGAACTGATCGGCAAGGCAGGTGATGAAAAGAGCGACGCGCACGTTCGGCCCTTCCTTCGTCTCTCCCTCGGTTGCAGCTTCGGGGTTCGCACCTCGGCTTGTCCGGTGCCTGCGAGGATTGACCCGCCGATTCAGAGGCCGCCAGCGCCGGCTTCGGTAATCGGGGAATGACGAACGGAGAACCACAGGTGCTTCACTGAGCTGTGTACCCTCCGTCGACCATGAGCGCTGCGCCGGTGATGTACGATGCTTCGTCCGACGCCAGGAAGAGGATAGCGTAGGCCACTTCGCGCGGCCGACCCGCGCGTCCGAGAAAGGTCTTCGCACCCTCCTGGGCATCAAACTGCTCGAGCGTGAGGCCCACCTTCTCCATGTGCCGCAGCGAGGCTGGAGTGATGATGGTACCGGGGCAGACGCTGTTGACGCGGATCCGGTAAGGGCCCAAGTCCATGGCCATGTTACGCGTCATTTGCAACAGGGCAGCCTTGGTGGCGCTGTAGACAAAGAAGTCAGGCTGCGCGACGAAGCCAGAAATGGAGCTGAGATTGACGATGGCGCCGCCCTTCTGCTTCATGTGCGCGACAGCGTAACGGGTGATCATCGCCGAGCCGACGACATTCACGCCGAAGGAGAGCTGCCAGTCCTCTGGCGTCGCACCGAAGCCCTTCAGGACGAAGGCGGCCGCATTGTTGACAAGGATGTCGACGGTGCCGTAGGCCTGGAGGGTTTCACTCACCGCTTGCGCGCAGTCAGCTCCGCGGGCGATGTCAGCGCGCACAAAACGGGCCTGGCCGCCGTGTTCGCTAATGTTCCGGGCGGTGGCTTCGCCGCGCTCCACATCGACGTCCACCACCGCAACGGAGGCGCCTTCCTCGGCAAATAACTCCGCCGTCGCTTGGCCGATGCCGGAGGCCGCTCCAGTGATCATGGCGACTTTGTTTTTCAGCCTCATGGTACTCTGGCGATCGTCTGACGCTGGCCCGGGCCACGCTTTCCTTGTGCTGCCCAGGGCAGGAAGGGAGGCGCCGGCCGGGTGATAGCCGGGGCTCCGGATCGATGCCGCCTCCCTACGACTCAGGCGATACGGCCATCGGGAAAACGTTTCAGCACTTCTGGATCATACAACGGCACCACGATATCCGCACTCCGCCGGATCCGCTGGTACGCGGCCATGCATTCTGGCAGGCTTTCCATGATGCCCAGCGGATGCATTCGCTCGATGTTCCCATATTTGAAGCAGCAATCGGTGACTGCCACACGCCCGGCCGCCGTCTCGAAGACGTAAACCATGGAAGACCGATGGTGCGTCCCTGCCCAGAAACAGGAAAGTCCTGGCAGTATTTGCTCCTCGTCTTCGAGCAAACGCACCTTCTCCGGCACCTCCACCACTAGGTAGGAGAGGACGTCGTCCGGAATCCTAAGCTTGCGGGGCACGTGCATGGCGTACGCCGGCGCGTGAAAGTCCTCAATCCAGCCGCGACGCGAGATGCCAATTTCGGCGTTGCGGAACAGCGGGACATTTCCCACCGCGTAAGCCTGCAGGGGTGTGATCAGTACCAGGTGGACATCCTGGGGCGCCACGCCTAGACGCGCGAGCGCGCGCTCCGGCCATTCGCTTTCAGTGCGGACGAGGGCGCCCCGCGGGCCAAAGGCTGCCGTCCAGCGCGCATTGAGCGCCGTCAGATCGCGTGGCGGCCCGCTGTTGACGATAACGGTCTTGCCTTTGCCCTGCGCCACTACCATGTAGAAATAGAGTGTTTCCCAATCGTCCCAAGCCTCCATCCAGTAGACCTCGGGACCGCGAACCTCGCACTGCCCCATTTTCAGGACATGAATCTGGTAGCTCATCTGGTTGGACCGCCGGCTCACGGTACCGGATTTCATGGATGCCGTCAAGGATCGCACCCCTTTACCGCGGCGCGCCCATATCATATACGCCCAGTCAGGGGACGATTGACACCGGGAGAGCGAGTCTCCTAAGCTTGCGTTTTTGGCTCGTCTCAGGAGCTTCGGACGGCATGACCAACTTGCGGCGGGATCTCCGCTTCTGCGCTTTTCTGGCTCTGCTCCTTCCTGGCTTGGCCCCGGCGGCCGAGCGCACACCCGCAGAAGCCGAGCGGATCGCCCAGCGAGTGCTTGAACACGCCATCGTCATTGACACGCACGCGGACACGCCGCAGATGATGCTCGACCAGAGCTACGATCTGGCGGACCCCGCCAGTCCTTACATGATCAGCATCCCTAAGATGCGAAAAGGGCACCTGGGAGCAGAGTTCATGTCCATTTGGGTGGAGGTCGACTGGCCGCCCCAGGACCTGATTCGCCGCGCCCTGGATCTGATCGACGCCGTGAATGTCCAGGTGGCGCAGCACGCCAGTCAACTCGAGCTGGCCAAGACGGCAGCAGACATCGAACGCATCCACCTCCAGAGGAAGATTGCCTTGCTCATGGGCTTGGAAGGTGGCCATATTATCGAGGGAGACCTGCGGGTGCTGGATATCTTTTACCAGCTTGGCGTCCGCTATATGACCCTGACGCACACCAAGGACAACCAGCTGGGCGACTCCTCTACCAGCCAGCCGCATTGGAATGGCCTTTCCCAGCTAGGCCGTCAGGCCGTGGAACACATGAACCGCTTGGGAATGATGGTGGATATTTCACACGTATCGGACCAGACGTTTTACGACGCGCTCAGCGCCAGCCAGGCGCCGGTGCTGGCTTCGCATTCCTCGTGTCGTGCCCTTTGCAACGCGCCGCGCAACTTAAGCGATGAGATGATTCGCGCCCTGGCCCGAAAGGGCGGCGTGATGGACATCAATTTCTACTCTGGATTTCTCGATCAGGCCTATGCCGATGCGCGCCGCAAGGTGCTGCCACAGATGGACGCTGAGGTGAAGGCGGCGCGCGAGGCCGCCGCGCAACAAGGCAAGCACTTAAGCTATGCCGAAGAGGTCAAGATCTACCAGAAATACGAGCCTTCACTGCCCGTGCCCGAATATACTCGCATCGCCGACCACATCGACCACGCCGTTAAGGTGGGCGGTGTGGACCACGTCGGTCTGGGGTCCGACTTTGACGGCGTCGATTCCATCCCCCGCGGCATGGAAGATTGCTCGAAGCTGCCCGCGCTGGTCAAGGAGCTGGCACGCCGCGGCTACAGCGAGCAAGACCTCGAGAAAATCCTGGGCGGGAACGTCCTGCGCCTCATGCGAGAGGCCGAGGCCACGGCACGGCGGCTGCAAGCGCGAGAGAGGACGGCGGCGCGTTAGCGGTGAGCGGCAGTCAACATCCCAGCAGGCCGAGCATCGCTATGGCGACATCCTCGCCGCTCGCCTGCGGCAAGCCAGTTGGCTGTTGGTTCTGCCGATTGTGTTGATCCGGAGCAGTGTTTTCCCCACGCAAGCCGATCCCAAGAAGTGGTACGACCGCGCCATCCGAATAGTGGGGGGAGTCCTGATCCTTCTGACCTGGGTCATGGGCATGGTCGTGGCTTGGGTGAATGGGGCGCATTCGATAGAGGGGAGGCAAAAGTGAAAGTCAGAGTGTTAGTTTTGGCGGTTCTGGTTGTGGCGCTGCCGTCCGCCACAGGGCAGGCGCAATCTCAGCCGAAGGGGACAGCCCACCGCGCACCGTCTCGCCCGGCACCCCGGGCGTCGCTGCTGAATCCTTCTTCGCTCAAGGCGCGGGCACCGGATACCTATCAGGTGAAGTTCACCACCACGCAGGGTGCATTCGTGGTGAAGGTGACGCGCGACTGGGCACCGCTGGGAGCCGACCGATTTTACAATCTGGTGAAAAACCATTTTTATGACGGAGCCAGCTTCTTCCGCGTGCTGCCCGGATTCGTCGTTCAGTTCGGCATCAGCAGCAATCCCAGGATCGCGGCCGCGTGGAGCCATGCCACCATACCGGACGACCCGGTCCGGCAAAGCAACCGGCGCGGCACCGTCACCTTCGCCACCGCCGGGCCTAACACCCGGACCACGCAGGTGTTCATCAACTTGGCCGACAACACGGGGCTCGACCGTCAGGGCTTTGCGCCCTTTGGTGAAGTGGTCGAAGGGATGGAGGTCGTGGAGAAATTCTACAGCGGGTACGGCGAGGGGGCACCCCAGGGAAACGGTCCGAGCCAGGAGCTGATCGAAAAGCAGGGCAAAGCCTATCTCGAGAGAGAATTTCCTAAGCTCGACAGCATCCAAACCGCCGTCATTGTGGGAACCGCATCCAAGCTTACCCCACCTACGACCCGGCCCCAGTGAAGCGGCGCCATCGCTCACACTTGTACGGCCAGCGTGGTTGCGGTGCGGATAACGGGGCGGTAGAGCGTGTCGCGCTCGACGGGCTCGCAGCCTGCCTCGCGAATGAGGCGCACGATTTGCTGGCGGGTCATCGCCTGGGGGGTGGTGGCGCCGGCATCGTGATAGATCTTTTCCTCTACCACGGTGCCGTCCAGGTCGTCGGCGCCAAAGCGCAGCGCGACCTGAGCCACGCGCGAGGTCATCATAATCCAATAGGCCTTGATATGGGGAAAATTATCCAGCATCAGGCGTGAGATGGCCACGTTCTTGAGATCGGTGAAGCCCGTCGTCTCACGCCACGGCACCTTCGTGCCCAGCGCGGTGTTCGCCGGGTGGAAGGCCAAGGGGATGAACGCCAGAAAACCGCGGGTTTGGTCCTGGAGCTGGCGGAGCTGGCACAAATGGTCGACGCGATCCTCGGCTGACTCGATGTGGCCGTAAAGCATGGTGGCGTTGGAGTGCAGGCCGAGCTCGTGAGCCGTGCGGTGCACCTTCAGCCAGGTGTACGCGCCGATCTTGTGGTCGCAGATTACCCGGCGGACAGCGGGAGCAAAAATCTCCGCGCCGCCTCCCGGCAGCGAACCCAGGCCGGCTTCCTTCAATCGCTCTAGCACCTCGCGGATCGGCAGGCGCGTGATGTGGGAGTAGTAGGCGATCTCGACCGCGGTGAAAGCTTTCAGGTGGACCGCCGGGAAGCGCTCCTTCAATCCGCGCAGCAGGTCAACATAATACTGAAAGGGAAGGTCGGGATGCAGGCCGCCGACAATATGGAACTCGGTCACCGCTTCGGTCCAGCCTTCGCCCGCTTTCTGGAAAGCCTCTTCGAGGGCCAGGGTATAGGCGCCGGGGGCATTGCGGCTGCGGCCAAAGGCGCAAAGTTTGCAGCTGGCTACACAAACGTTGGTCGGATTGATGTGGCGGTTGACGTTGAAATACGTTTGCCGGCCGTGCAGTCGCTCGCGGACGCGGTGCGCCAGGTAGCCGATAAAGAGCAGGTCATTCGAGCGGTAGAGGGTGACGCCATCCTCAAAGGTCAGGCGTTCGCCAGCGGCGATCTTCTCGGCAATGGGCTCAAGGCGTGAATCTTCCGGTCGTGGGTGTGGCATCGGTGTTGAAAGTGCTATTGTACGGGCGAAGGCGCGCGGAAGGCAAATGGAGAACGAAAAGCGACCGCTTGCTGCTCGTTCGCGACTCCCAACTCCCGCTGGTTCAGCCGTGATGGAACGCTTCAGGATTCTCGAGCACCCCGCCGACATCGGCTTTGAAGCCTATGGGACAACCCTCGAGGAGGTGTTCGCCCACGCGGCACAGGCCTTGATGAGCCTCGTCATTGACTTGGCGACGATCCGCCCAACTATGCAAGTCCCTATTCGCGTGGAGGGTCCCGACCTACCGGGCCTGCTCGTCAACTGGCTGAGTGAGATTCTATACTTACAAGATGGCGAGGGTTGGCTCCTGCGGGATTTTGAAATGAAGAGTGTGCGCTCGCAAGAAGTGAGTGCATTGGCCCGCGGCGAGCGGTTTGAAAGAGGGCGGCATCAGTTGAAGCTGCTGGTCAAGGCTGTCACCTATCACCAGCTGAAGCTGGAACAGACGGCCGCGGGATGGCGGGCCCAGGTCTATGTGGATGTCTGAGAGGAAATCCGACGTTGGATGGAGGCAGCACGCCTTCTGGGTGGTGCTGGGTGCTGCAGGGCTGGTGCCGCTCGTAATCCGATGCTCCGCCCTTCGGGCAGCGGGTGAGCGCTACACCGTGAAGGAGCTCAAGCCCGGGGTTTTCGTCTGGCTACCCGAGGACATCATCGAGCAGGACGGCGACCCGGAATTCAGCCGCGCTGCCAATGCGGGCTTCATCGTGGCTCCAGACGGCGTGATCGTAGTGGACACCACTAACACACCGTTCCATGGCCGCGAGCTGCTCTACGAGATCCGGCACCACACGGACCGGCCAGTGAAGGCGGTGGTCGACATGAGCGCCAGTCCCGATGAGGTGCTCGGCAACGAAGTCTTCCTGGATCTCCAGGCTCCCATCATCGCCACGGCGGAAGTGGCCCGCGAGATCGAACAGTACCAGCGCGACCTGTCCATGCGTCTGCGGGGGGACGACAAGTTGGAGCAGCGGATGCGCGGCGTGCACATCCGCTTCCCGGACCGAACCTTCAGTGGCGAAATGACGCTGGAGGGCGGTGGGCAGCCCGTAAAGCTTATCAGCCTGGCGACGGGGACATCCGAAAGGGAGGCGGCCGTTTATCTGCCGGCCGCTCGCGTGGCGTTTCTGGGTGATATCTTCGAGAACGGCTACTTCCCCAGGCTCGGCCGCCGCGAGGTGCATCAGTGGACCAACGTCCTGCGGCAAGTCGAACACTGGGACGTCGAGTACTTCGTTCCCGCGCATGGCGATCCGGCGGGCAAAGCAGAGCTGGTGGCGTTCCGCCAATTTCTCGAGTGGCTCACCCGCGAAGTGGAAACGCGTGTTGGTGCGCATGAAAGCGAAGCGGAGGTGAAACGCGAACTTGATTCGCTGCCTAACTATCACTGGCACGCACCCGAGAGAGCCGGCCAATTGGTCCGGGACGTCTATCGGCAAACTTCCGGCACCAGTCATTGACTCGATGAATCCGTGAGCCAAGATCGATGCTTGGTCACCTGATATTTCCAAACTATGTCTCTAGAACGTTCCCAACTGCAGCAACTCGATGATTACCGCTGGCTGATCCCGCAGGGTACCAAGCCCGGCATGCGGACCGACGCGCTCGTTTATGCTAATGAGCGCCTGTTGCAGGACCTGTTGAAGGATCAGTCGCTCGAGCAGGCCATGAACGTGGCGATGCTCCCTGGCATCGCTGGGCGCTCCCTGGCTATGCCGGATATTCACCAGGGCTACGGTTTCCCGATCGGCGGTGTCGCCGCCACACTGCCGGATGAAGGCGGCGTCATCTCGCCGGGTGGCGTCGGGTTTGACATCAACTGCGGCGTTCGTCTGCTGGCCAGCACCCTCACCGTCGATGCCGTGCGGCCCAGGCTGCGCGATCTGGTGAATCAGCTCTTCCGCGATGTTCCCTCGGGCGCCGGACGCGGCGGCTACGTGCGCGCCTCCTACCAAGACCTCGAGCGCATTCTGCGGGAAGGTGCCGCCTGGATGGTCGAGAAGGGCTACGGCCAGCCGGAAGATCTCACCCACTGCGAAGAGAACGGAGCCATCGATGGGGCTGACCCCGACGCGGTGAGCGACCGCGCCAAGAAGCGCGGCTTGCCGCAAGTCGGGACGCTCGGCTCCGGAAACCACTTCCTCGAGGTGCAGTACGTCGAACGCGTTTTTGAGCCCGAAATCGCCCAGACCCTTGGCCTCTACGAGCACCAAGTGGTAGTGCTGATCCATTCCGGTTCGCGCGGCTTGGGACATCAGGTCTGCACGGATTACCTGCGCGACATGGATGAGGCGATGCGCCGCTACGGCATCAGCCTGCCCGACCGGCAATTGGCCTGCGTGCCCGTCCACTCGCGGGAAGGGCAGGCATACCTGGCAGCCATGCGCGCCGCCGCCAATTTTGCCTGGGCTAACCGTCAGGGCATCACCCACTTCACGCGGCAAGCGTTCAAGCGCATCTTCGGGGAAAAGGAGGAGCTGCGCGTGGTTTATGACGTCTGCCACAACATTGCCAAGCTCGAGCGCCACCGCGTGGACGGACGTGAGCGTCAAGTAATGGTGCATCGCAAGGGCGCCACGCGGGCGTTCCCGGCCGGCCGTCCGGAGATCCCGGAAGCGTACCGGGCGACGGGGCAACCCGTGTTAATTCCCGGATCGATGGGAACGGCCAGCTATGTCTTGGTAGGGGCTGAAGGGGCGATGCAGGAGACTTTCGGCACCACCTGCCATGGTGCGGGCCGCGTCCTGAGCCGCACCGCTGCCAAGAAGTCCGAGTATGCGCAGAACGCGCGCCAGCGGCTGGAGGAGCAGGGAATCATCGTTCGCGCGGAGACGAAGGACGGCATTACCGAGGAGATTCCGGAAGCTTACAAGGACGTAGACACGGTTATCGACGTCGTACACAATGCGGGATTGTCCCAGCGGGTGGCACGGCTAAGGCCGATTGGAGTGATCAAGGGATAGAAGGGCATCGTCCGTGATGGACCGTGGGGCTGGCGGCGCCCTGGCGTTCTGCAACAAACTCGCCACTGTACCGCCAAAAGCGCACGCCGTGGGAAATGCGTTGTCTGGACTTGGCGGATCGGCGGGTCAACCCCCTTTCTCCTCGCCCGTTTGCTCCATCAGGTAGTTTTCCAGTCCCACATCGCGAATGATTTGCAGCTGCGACTCGAGGAAGTCGACGTGGTCTTCCTCGTCCTGGAGAATGGGCTTGAGGAAGTCGGCGGTGCCGTGATCGCCGGCCATCTGGCAGATAGCAATGCCCTTGTTATACTCCGCCACGGCGCTGATCTCGAGCGCCAAGTCGTTTTCGAGCTGCTCCTTCACCGTCTGGCCGATGTTAAGACGCGGCAGGTCCGCCATATTGGGCAGGCCCTCGAGAAAGAGGATGCGCTCGATGAGGATTTCGGCGTGCTTCATCTCGCCGACAGCTTGCTGCTTGATCTGTTCACTGAGGCGCGTATAGCCCCAGTTCTCGCACATCTCCGCGTGGAGGAAGTACTGGCTGATGGCGCCCAGCTCCTCCTTCAGCGCGGCCGCGAGCACGTTCATCACCTCGGGTTTTCCTTTCATCGAGGCACCTCTGCCGTGGTCATCTCTATCGCACCATCCGTGCCTGTTCTTCCCGCTCGCGGACGTGGGCGATTAGCTGCCGAACGCTGTTGGCCAGTTGCACCACCTCGCCTTCGCCGCGAACGTCGAACTCGATCTCGTAGTTCCCGGCAGCTGCGTGGTCCACCGCCTCCTTGAGGTCCAAGAGCGGCTTCACCACCTGGCGCGGCAGGACGAAGCTCACAGCGACGCTCAGCACCAAGGTGAGGAAGGAAGCAATGCCCAGCACCCATTCCGCGCGGCGGATCAGCTTGCGTGCCTCCTCGTGCCCGCGCTCTACTCGCTCCCAGCTGCGCTTTTCGAGCTCCCCCACAAGCCGGATGATTTCCGCGCTGGAAGTCTCCAAACCGCTCGACGCTTGGCGTAACGCCGGATCGTCGGCCTCAAGCGTCTCGGTAATCTGGGCGTCAAAGGAGCCTACGCGGTTGCGCAAATCGGCGAGGAGCTCGGTGCGGCTCGTCCGGTTCGACTTTCTGAGCAGGTCGTTGAGGTCGTTTTCGTAAGCGCGGATCACCTGCCGGATGCGCTCGCCCGGTGCTTCGCCGCCCTCGCCCATGTGCTCGACGGCCGCATTCAACTGCTGGCGGTAGCGCAGGAGCTGGTCCAAAATCTTCTGCGTGGTATCATTCTCGGCCGGCTGAAGTCCGCGGCAGGTAGTAATGATGGCTTCCAGGCGCGCCAGCGCCTGGCGGTTTTCCTGTAAGTCGGCCGGGTCGTGCAGGAGGAAGTAGTTCCGTTCCGCGCGCCGGGCCTCCTGCATCTCCACGGAGGCACGCTCAGCGAGCGTCGCCACTGGCGCGTCGACACTCACAATGCTGTCGACGATCCAGCCCATCCGGAAAAGGTAATAGACCGCCAGCAAGATGACGGGAACCAGGATGAGCCGCGCTAAGGCCAGGCTGTACGCCACTCGCCGGCGCAGCGAGACGCCGCGGGCAAATACCCGCATCGGCTTATGAACACGCCAGCCGACCTTCCCCAGAATCGAAAGCCGCTCTCTGCCAGGCATAAGACCTGCTCAACAGGCTCGATCAGTGCGAATCTTGCTGCCGCTCGGCCCCGTTGGGCCTTGCCGGGCGTCTGATGATCTAACCTCCTTGGAACTTCCCCGACCCAGTGAGCGTATTATACTCGCAGGTGGGACGCAAGCCGAGCCTAGCATGAGCCCGCCCTGGACGGCGCAGGCGGAACGATGTATTGCCCACAATGCGGTAGAGAGTACAGCGAAAGAGTCAACTTCTGCTGCAATTGTGGCGCGCCCATGGTGGCACCTCCGGCCAAGCCCCCGCGCAAGCTTACCTTATCGCGCACGGACAAGAAGATTGGCGGCGTGTGCGGCGGATTCGCGGAATACTTCGAAGTAGATGCGACGCTGGTCCGCCTGATCTGGGTGATCATGGCGCTCTTCGCGGGCTGGGGCGTGATTGGATACTTGGTCTGCTGGCTCGTGATGCCCCACGTGCCTGAGGCCCAGGAGCCCGCCCAGGCGGTTGTTCAACCCCAGACACAGAGTCATTAAATCGGCGGTTGGCCCCGTTTGAACCGCGGGTCAAGCGCGCGATGAGTCTCCGTGTGGATCGCCCATACCAGTAAATATTAACTCTTGGACTGACCCAGTCATGGAGCGACTTATGTCGAAATGCTCAACAAAACTCGTCATGGACGCCTCGGCCAGGAGGATCTCTGTGACTCGTGGCTGGGTCTCGCCCGCCGCAAACGGCTTTGGGTCCACAGCCAGTAGGCTGGGATGCCGCTGGCCACCAGCCCGAGGCACCAAGCGGCATCGGATGTGCGCTCGGCAAATGTCTCAGCCAGCAATAAAACCGCGACCAGAATGAATATCGCCGAAACCCAGGGGTAGCCCCATGCGCGGTAAGGGCGAGGGAGGTTGGGTTCGCGCCGTCGCAGGATGATGAGGCTGAGTGTAACCAGTGCGTAGAAGATCCACTCTGAATAGATGGCCTTTGTGTATAGCGCCTGATAGGAGCCGCTCAGCGCAAATAGGCCAGCCACCAATGCTTGTGCCTCAAGAGATACCGCGGGCGTGCGGAAACGCGGATGCAAGTGCCCCAGGGCCGAGGGAAAGAGGCGGTCACACGCCTGAGCGTAAGGAATCCGCGAGCCGGAAAGGATCGAGCCATTCAGCGTGGCAAACGTCGAGATCAACACGCCCGTAGCCACGAACGCGCCGCCCTGCCCGCCCAGGAAGCTGCGCGCGGCCTCAGCCGCTACTCTTGGCGTGTCCGCCACCTGCTGCGGCGTGAGCACGTAAAAGTAGGCCAGGTTGACCAGCACATAGACGATGAGCACCAGCATCGAGCCGCCAATCAGCGCCAGCGGCATATTGCGCTCCGGGCGTTTTACTTCGCCGGCCACCATGTTCACGTTGTTCCACCCGTCGTACGCCCACAGCGCTGAGACGGTCGCTACCGCGACGCCTCCGTGCAATCCGGCTGCGGGCGCCGCTGCGTGCAGATGCTCGAACGACCCGTGGCCGAAGGCAAAGCCTCCCACGATGAGGATGGCCAAGATCGCCAGCTTGGCCAGCGTGAAGAGCGTTTGCAGCGCACCGCTGCGGCGAACCCCAAGAATGTTCAAGGCCGAAATGAAGCCGATTAAAAGGGTAGCCCCAACCTGAATTCCTGTAAGCTTGAGGGTGAAAGAATGCCCTGCCAGCGACGCCTGCCGCTGCCAAAGAACCGCTGCCAAACCCGGGAAAAAATACGCGAGATAGAGGAGAAAGCCGGTACCGATGGCGGCGATGGAGGCGGTCTTAGCCACGATGAATTGAGTCCAGCCGTACATAAACCCTAGGGCTGGCCCACAAGCGCGGCGCAGATAGATGTACTCGCCGCCGGCGGCGGGGATGGCGGCTCCGAGCTCCGCATAACCGAGCGCGCCGAAAAGGCTCAGCACGCCGGCCAACACCCAGACGGCGATCACGCGCCAGGGCGTCCCGACACTGCGTAGCATGTCGCTCGAGACCAGGAAGACGGCCGTGCCGATCATGCTGCCGGCGACCACCGAAGTGGCACTGAAAGGGCCCAGGCCGCGAATAAGTTGAGCTTGTTGTTCACAAGGCATGCCGAAAGTCCCTTCGGGGCTTGGGGTGTCCGCTTGTGGAACTCCATGGCTGGGCCCATCGCACCGGCCAGTCATCCGTCATGGGCCTTGTTAATCTCACTAGAGCGCGAAACTTGCCAGCCACCCGACGCCAAAGGTTATGCTGGTTCCCAGGGCAACATACCACGTCCACGCCAAGTTTATGAGATGGGTTGCGTTCAGGACCATCACCGTAGCCAACGTGGCCAGGGCCAGCAATGCTCCGGCTAGGGCACCGCGCGCCGTAGCCCGCTTGGAAAGCACTCCGAGCAAGAAGATACCCAACATGCTGCCGTAGGGAACGGAGGCGATGGTCAGCGCGAGTTCCAGCACGCTCTGCTTCATCCGCTGTGCAGCCAGGGCGATGGCGATCAACGCACCACCCCACACCAGTGTCAACAGCCGGGACACGCGCATGTAATGCCGCTCGTCAGCCTGGGGGTGAATGAAAGGGCGGTAGAAGTCCATGACGGAGCTCGAGGCCAGCGAATTCAGGGCGGCGCTCAGGTTGGCCATTCCCGCAGCGATGATGGCAGCCACGACGAGTCCCGCCAAGCCGGCCGGTAGCTGGGTGACGACGAACGTGGGAAAGATCTGGTCGGGGCGCGCGAACGGAACTGACGGTGGTGTGAACTGGTAAAAGACCCATAGCACCACGCCTGTGACCAGGAAAAGTGCAAACTGAAACAGAATGACCGCTCCGCTCGCTAGCAGCGCCACCTGGCTTTGCCGCTGGTTCCGCGCTGCCAGCAGCCGCTGCACAATGAGCTGATCCGTTCCATGGCTGGCGCTGGTGAGGAACGTTCCCCCAATCAGGCCGGACCAAAAAACATAGGGGTCGTGCCAATTGAATCCGAAGTTGAAAATCGCGAGCTTATGGCCCGCTCGCGCGGCGAGAAAGGTCACTTCTCTCCAGCCCCCGGGAATAGCGCACAGCGCAAGCACCAGGGCCAAGGCCGTCCCGGAGAGATAGATCAGCAGCTGGAGGACGTCGGTCCAAATCACTGCAGTAAGCCCGCCTTCCAGCGTGTAGAAGAGGGTCAGGAGCGTGATGACGACAATCGAGGCCAAAACACCGGACCTCAGGATCACGCCGATGACAAGGGAAAGGGCGAAGACACGCACGCCCTCGGCTAGCGCGCGGGTGACTAAAAACAGCGCCGCCGTGAACACCTTCAGGTTGCGGCCAAAGCGGCGTTCGATAAGCTGGTAGGCGGTGAAAAGCTCGCCGGCAAAGTACCGCGGTATGAGCAGAAAGCTCACCACCACCCGTGCCACCAGGTAGCCGAACACGAGTTGGAGAAAGGCCAAATTCGAGCGGTAAGCGATGCCGGGCGTGCTGATGATGGTCAGGATGCTTGTTTCGGCAGAGACCACCGAAAACGCGATGGCCCACCAGGGAAGCCGGCGCCCGCCTAGAAAGTAATCGTGCAGGGTGCACTGGCTCTTGCGAAAGTGCGCGCCGAAAAGGGTGATGCCTAGGAGGTAGGCAACCACTACCGCGAGATCGATGGAGTGCAGCAAGTGATTTCCGCCACGAGCGAGTAGTGAGCAGCCAGAAAATTGCCGACCTCCGGTCGACGACGGTGGTCCGATCAGGCAGTTCCCCCCGGGCCACTGCCTACCCTCAGGGGTCTTGGGGCAGCAGTCCGAGCGAGTCGGGCGGCGGCAACGGTTTCCCCTGCGCGCGCTCAGCTCGAATACGCGAGAACTTGGCGATCATCTCCTGCCAGAGTTGGCTATTGCGGTCGTAGAGCTGCAAAATATTGGGCAGCCATCCAGGCAGGTTTTCGCTGAGCCAGCGCTGCCGGTAGAGCTCGCGCAGGCGGGTGGTGTAGTCGCGCAGGTCCTGAAGTCGCCCGTTTGTACCGTCAATCTCAGACAGCTCGTTGTCCACCAGCTCCTGTCGGTTCCGCTCGTGCTCGTGCGCCCGGGCGGTCGCGTAGAGTTGGGAAATCTCCTTCACGAATTGGTAACGCATGCCGAGCGCGTCGATCTTGAGCGCCGCGAATTGGAGATCCTCGAGCGTATCGCGATTCCGCCGGGCAAGGGGCGCCCCGTTTACGAAAACCGTGTAGGCGTCTTCTGCCACCCGGCGGACCTCGGCGGCTGCGGGCAGCGCTCGCGTTACTTCCTCCAGCCCTTCCGGCGTGAAGGGATTGTGCCAAAAGAGAGCGTCGGCGGTGCCACCGAACTCGCGGAATAGGCGGCCAACGCCGTGGGCGCGCATGGTCTCGTTCACACGGCTCAGGCTAGTGATGGCCTGGGCGAAGCGATGGTCAGTATTGCGGTAGAAAGCCCAGTCGTACTTCTGGTTGAAATCACTGACGGGCGTCGCGTCGGGTTCCCAGGCGCACGCCGCGCCGTAGACGATGCTCCACCAGTTCGGGCCGTAGAGCGATTCGCCGTCATCATTCCACACGGTTATATCCGTGCCGATCGCGCCCGCTTTCTTGCCCTCGGTGAGGAAGCCCTCGATGTTCGCCGCGGCCTCCTGGTAGTCGGGCACGATTAGGCTGGTATTACCGACCCACGGACAGACGAAGAGCTTCAGGCCCGTGCCGGCGAACGGCTTCAACCACGGCTCGTAGCTTGCATGCGCCCCGTATTCCCAGCTGGCGACGATCAGGTCCTTAGGAAGGCGCGGGATCATCTCTGGATGCTCGACGGCGATGTCACCCCAGAACATCACCTGCTTGTGGTAGCGGCGTACCACGTCGGCGACGCGCCCCAGGTTATCAACGTAAACCTGCCCGTAGCCTTCCTTGGCTACCCGGTCTGCCGTGCGCCCCAGGCCGAGGTCGAACGTTTCGTCGCAGCCGATGTGATAGATGGGGGAAGGAAAGACGGTAGACTCCTGCTCGATCAATCCGTCGAGGAAGGCCAAGGCTTGCGGATCGTTGGCCGCCAGCCCATGTCCATGGGGGAGCTCGGCCAGCGGTGAATACTGCTCGAAGCGCAGAAGCTTGTGCAGATGCCCGCAAGCTTCGTTGGCCGGGATGATCTCGACGTGGTACTTGGCCGCATAGGCGACCAGCTCCTTCCACTCTTGCCGGGAGAGGGTGTCGCTGAGAAGGCCCACCAGCGGCTGGCCGTCGAGCTGAAACGATTCCTCCATGTACACGAACAGGGCATTCAGCTTGAACTCGGCGATGGTCCGCACAATGCGCTTCAAGTACGCTAGGTTGGGCACCGGCCCGCGAGCCATATCCACCTGCGTGCCGCGATAAGTCAAGGCTGGCCAGTCCCTCACGCGGACTCCAAGGATCTGCGCGTTGTCCCCGCCTCCCACCACCAGCTGGCGCAGAGTCTGGACACCGTAGAAGAGCCCGGAAGCATCCTTCCCGGCAACGAGCACCTGAGTCGGCGTGACCTCCAGCAGGTAGCCCTGGTCACCCAGACCCTCAGGGGACAGCCCCCGGGAAACAACCTCTCGGTGGACATCCGGATCTGTGAGCCGCACTAGGCGGATTGCCGCGCCGCGAGGCGGAGACGGTGAGGCTATAATGGCGAGGTCGTGTCCCGTGGCTTCCTTCAGCTCTTCTTCCAGGAGTTCAGCCGCGAAGTGATCCTCGACGGCGGTTGCCGCTGGCAGGACAATCTCAGTGTCGCCCTTGATAGCAAAAGACGAAAGGGTGGTTTGCATCTCCCGCGGCTGCGGGATGAGCTGAGGTCGTTGTGCAGAAAGAACGGACGGCAGCAGACTGGTCAAAATGGCTACAACGTGCGAACGAAGCACGCCGTGGTGTAGAGTGGTCATCGAGGGCCTCGCTGGAATTCTGCTTAACGGCGCCCCGCAGGGCGCCGTCTGGCTTGTGCCGCCCCAGAGCTGGCAGTCTAGGGGTACTAGAGGTGCCTGTCAAATACCCTTACCTGTCCATCAGAGGTTTAAGTCCTTTCTGCGACAAGGCGCTTGCGGCTAAGAACTGTGTGAGGGCCTGGCTACCCAGAGTGGCAATCCTCTGCCGCACGGCCTGTTAGATGAGTACCACTCGGCAGGGCACCTTGCCACGGCGGGCAGTCTAGTTTGCGCAAAATCCTATCAACGTATACGGCTGGTTGTGGATGCCGGGGTGTGGATTGGACCGTCGTTGCCTTTCACGCCGCGCTAGGATGACGGGTACGCCTGGCCGAGGCAGACACCATCCGGGCAAGGCTTCAGCCTTCGAGATGCTCCACACATTACGATCAGAAGATGCCGTCCACACCCTCGAGACGTCCCAGCCGCTACCAGCTATTCGAAGACAACGTCAAAAAAGTTGACATGTCCTAACTCATTCATTACCAGTGATTTAATCCATCAAGAGGGGCCTCGCCGAAGTTTCAACAAGATAGGTGGGATTCACCAAAAGGTACCCAAAAACGTGAGACAGATGAGACAAAGCGGGCCTTTATTTTCAACAACATCATGGGATCCTCCGCAGCCTGATCGCGTATCTCTCTTATTTTCAGCAACATCATAGGATTTACTGCTACCTCCGTTTTCCCCCGCTCTCGGGCCAGCGTCTCTTTCCAGGGTCCCGTGTTGGGCCATCCCTCCTTGAGCTCTGGTTGTGATGAAAACAATCCCCATATTATCATTAAGTTAACAGGCGGTCAAGCGTCTTAGGTCCCCCGAGCCTGGACCTCGGCATCATCCTGCTCCTCCGTGCTCCACGCCGAATGGCCAACGAGCAGGGCGAGATAGCGCGGTGGTAGCGGCGGGACTGCATAATCCTGCCGGATCGCTGCAAGCTTCGGCGCCTTGTCCTGGTCCCGATCCAGCAGGACTCCCAAGCGTTATCACTCCTGTGCCCTTCCACGCACTGGGGTGGCGCTGGTTGAGCCCCCTTACGGCTCGATGGTATGCTGGCTTCATGGCGGAGTCTTGCCTGGCTCAAGCGTCGAACGAGCAGCATTGCCGCGTCTTGCTCGAGGTGTCAGAGTCGATTGCTTCGCAGCGCAGTTTGCCGGACCTGTTTCACGAGCTGGCGGAGAATCTGCACCGCATTGTGCAATTTGACTTCGTCAACCTGGTATTGCCTGACCTTGACCGCCAGGTGATGCGCCTCCACATTCTCGAGTGCCTGCAGCCCGTCAGCGTGACGCCGGGCTGCGAAACGCCGATGGCTGAGTCGCCGGGAGGCTGGGTGTGGGAGCATCAGGCGCCACTGGTGATCAACGACGTTGACCAGGAGACCCGTTTCCCTCGCGTCATGGCTGTCATGCGGGAGTGCGGGGTGAAATCCTGCTGCATGCTGCCTCTCACCACGGCGCAGCGGCGCGTGGGAGCGCTCGGTTTTGGCAGTACCCAGACGCATGCCTACGACCAGCAGGACCTCGAGCTGCTCGAGCAGGTGGCGCGGCAGGTGGCCGTGGCGGTGGACAACACCCTGAACTATGAGCAGGCCCGTGCTTACCAGGAACAACTGGCACGCGAGCGTGACCGCCTCTCGCTTTTGCTGGAGGTGAACAACGCGCTCGTCTCCCACCTGAACCTCCGCGAACTCTTCGCCGCTATCACCTCCTCGCTCCGTCGCGTGATGCAATGCGACTACACCAGCCTGGCCCTCTACGACAAGGAACGTAACGAGCTGCGGCTCTACGCCCTGGACTTTCCCGACGGCAAGGGCGTTTTTCGGGAGGGTATGCTGGTGCCGTCTGAATCGCCCCCAGGACGTGCCTTCGCCCGCCGCGAACCCATGCTGATCGACCCCGAGAAGGCCGCGCAGGCCTCACCCGAGATCTTTGAGGTCGCCAGGGCGGAGGGCCTGCGCTCGGGATGCATTGTGCCATTAGTCTTTCGCGACCGGGCTTTGGGGACGTTAAACATTGGCAGCCTGCGGCCTGACGCCTTCACGCCGGATGACGTCGAGCTGCTGAAGCGTGTCGCGAACCAGGTAGCTATCGCGGTCGAGAACGCCATGGCTTATCGCAAGATCGAAGCGCTGAAGGAGAAGCTGGCCGAAGAAAAGCTCTACCTCGAAGACGAGATTCGCACGGAGCACCACTTCGAGGACATCGTAGGCGAAAGCCCGGCGTTGAAGCGCGTTCTGAAACAGGTGGAGACGGTGGCTCCCACGGATTCGACCGTGCTGCTGCTGGGCGAGACAGGCACGGGCAAGGAGGTGCTGGCTCGCGCCATCCACAACCTGAGTACG
The DNA here is from genome assembly GCA_902812465.1 of Acidobacteriota bacterium. Classification (GTDB taxonomy): domain Bacteria; phylum Acidobacteriota; class Terriglobia; order UBA7540; family UBA7540; genus CADDZE01. Next base: position 51,502 of record CADDZE010000022.1, read on the forward strand.
CGCCGGGAGCGAACTTTCGTCAAGGTGAACTGCGCGGCGATTCCTTCCGGCCTGCTCGAGAGCGAGTTGTTCGGCCACGAGAAGGGCGCCTTCACGGGAGCTCTCGCTCAAAAGATCGGCCGCTTTGAGTTGGCCCATCAGGGCACCTTGTTTCTGGATGAGGTAGGTGACATCCCGCTCGAGCTGCAGCCCAAACTGCTGCGTGTCTTGCAGGAACACGAGTTCGAGCGGCTTGGCAGCACGCGCACCATCCGCGTGGATGTCCGGGTGGTCGCGGCGACCAATCGCGACTTGGCGCAAATGATTGCCGATCACCAGTTCCGTAGCGACCTCTATTACCGCCTCAACGTCTTTCCCATCTATGTGCCGCCCTTGCGCGAGCGGACGGAGGATATTCCGGCGTTGGTGCGGTATTTTGCCCAGCAGCACGCCCACCGCATGAACAAGCAGATTGAAACCATCCCCGCTGAGACCATGGATGCCCTCATGCGGTGGCACTGGCCGGGCAACGTCCGCGAACTGGAGAATATCATCGAGCGCGCCGTCATCCTCTCGCCCGGGCCCGTCTTGCGGGTACCGCTGGGCGAACTCACCCTCCCTTCTGAGAACCCGCCCCCGTTCGAGCCTCCGGTGACCACCCTAGAAGAGGCCGAGCGCGAGCACATCCTGCGCGCGCTGCGCCATTCCAATTGGGTGATCGGCGGACCCAAGGGTGCGGCCCGCTATCTGGGGATGAAGCGTACAACCCTGCAATCCCGCATGCGAAAACTTGGCATCTCCCGTGCCCACCAGATTGCGGCGGAGCACTCACGGCCCGAAGCCTAACAAAGGGAGCAGGCTTTAATGCACCCGCGCCCGGACCCCCCGCACAGCGGCACGTGCCGCAACCTGTTCGCCGTTCACTTCCGCAGCCATCAAGGGCTGGGCCCTGCCGCCCTCCCTTGACCAGCGTTTGGCGCTTATGTTAGCGTCGCTGAGACACCGGCCAGCGCCCCATGTCGCAAATCCTCAAGCTGGAGAACTCGCGTCTCGACGTCGTGCTGGAGCACTGTGTTCGCGCCATCTTAGCGGGCCAGGTGGTGGCCTTCCCCACGGACACCTTTTACTGTCTCGGGGCGGACCCATTCAATCTGAAAGCGGTTAGTGAGATCTTTCGTATTAAGCGCCGCCCAGGTGGACGCGCACTGCCCCTGCTGGTTTCCTCCCTCGACCAGGCCGCCGACCTGGCTGAGAATCCGCCGGCGGCCTTCTTTCGCCTGGCGGAAAAGTTCTGGCCCGGCCCCTTGACGCTGGTCGTGCCGGCCTCGCGCCTCATCCCCCTGAAGGTGACGGGCAACACCGGAAAAGTGGGGCTTCGCTGGCCCAAGGCGCCGTTGGCCGAGGCTCTGATCACGGCGGCCGCCCGGCCGCTGACGGGCACCAGCGCCAACGTCAGCGATAGCCCGGCTTGTGCGACGGCGGAAGAGGTTGAGCGCCAGGTAGGCGACGTGCTTCCCCTGATCCTGGATGGCGGGACCACGGCCGGCACTTTGGCCTCCACGGTGGTCGAGCTGGATGGCGATAGTGCTCGTATCGTGCGCCCCGGACCCATCACCGAGTCGCAGCTCAAGGAGTGTCTCGGCTGAGTTTCGCACGTCTGGCTCGCGCCATCACCCTGCTTTCCTTCCTGATCATGATGCTGCTGTTTGCCGTGGAAGCCAGCGTCTACCGCAGGGTCCGCTGGCAAGCGCAACGGGACGAGGCACAGCCAGCGGCTGCGATCGTCGTGTTCGGGGCGGCTGAGTACAACGGTACGCCCTCGCCCGTTTACCAGGCTCGCCTGGACCACGCCTTTGACCTCGAGGAGCAGGGGCTGGCTCCGCTGGTCATCACAACGGGCGGCAGCGGCGGCGATCCCCACTTCACCGAAGCTGGCGTAGGACGGGATTATCTGGTGCAGCGAGGCATGGCGGCACGCAAGATCTTGACCGACCCTGCCAGCGAGACAACCTACGAAAGCGTCTTGGCGGCGAGCCGGCTGCTGCGGCAGCGCCACGCGACCACCTGCATTGCGGTTAGCGACGGTTTCCACCTGTTTCGCATCAAGTTGATGTTTCGCGCCCAGGGTATCACCGCCTATGGCTCGCCGGCTCCGGCAAGCCCCATCGAAGCGGATCCTGTTCAGCGCGCCCTCCACTCCATACGAGAGACCGTGAGCTCGACGTTGTGGTACGCCGGATACCGCAGTTAGCCTCATCGCCAGTCACTGCGGTGAACGGCCAGGGGCGATCTGCCCCAGGATAACGGGCCGCCTCGCCCCTGTGACAGCGGGGAGGTTGCCCGGAAGACCGCGCAGCGTGCGGTCAGCCAGAATAGCGAACGCGATCGCCTCCTTGAAATCAGCCGGAAGGCCGTAGCGATCGGAAAGCTCGATGGCCACGTGCGGCAGGTAGTCCCTGAGGGTGCTCAGCAGCAGCCGGTTGTGAACCCCGCCGCCGGAGACCACCAGACGGTCAACGCGGAGGCGCGGAAAGACGAAGCGGCGCAGGGCTTCGGCCACTGCCCACGCCGTCAGCTGAGTTGCGGTGCGCAGCAGGTCCGCCAAACGCGCGCGCTGCCCAGTAAAGTAGCGCTTCACAAAGCTCTCGCCGAACTGCTCGCGTCCCGCACTCTTCGGGGGCGGCCGGCGAAAGAAGGGGAAACGCGTCAGTTCGGTAAACAGCGATCCGATCACCCGTCCCTGGGCCGCCAGGCGGCCGCCCGCGTCGTAGCTCCGACGCCCGCGTGTTTGGCGGCGCATCAGCGTATCAATGACCATGTTTCCCGGCCCAGCGTCGAAGCCAAATACCGCATCGGGATCCGCCCCGGCCGGGATCACCGTCAGGTTGGCGATGCCGCCCAGGTTGAGGGCTACCGTGCTGGCGCTCTCATGGCGCAGCAGAAGGTAATCCACCAAAGGGACGAGCGGTGCGCCCTCGCCGCCGGCCGCCATATCCGCGGTGCGGAAGTTGGCGACCACGCAAGTGCCGGTGCGCTGGGCGATGATCGCCGGCTCGCCAATCTGCAGAGTGCTCGGGGTGCGAAGGCCCCGGCCGCTTCCCGCGTGCCGCAGGGCGAAACGTCCTTGGTGGAACACCGTCTGGCCGTGGGAGCCGATGACCGCCAGCCGCCTAGGCGCCACACGCGCTCGGCGGCAGACCTGCAGGGCCGCCCGCGCGAACAGGTCACCGACCAGGAAATTCAGTTCGCTGATCTCGCCGCTGCAGGTGGTTTCACCCGCGGCCATACGTAGGAGGCGCAACCGGAGGCGTTTCGGATAGGGCATGGTCAACGCGGCAAGGGTGCGAACCTGTAGCTGTTCCGGAGGACCGCTGAGCCGGACCAGGGCGGCATCGATCCCGTCCATGGAGGTGCCCGAAATGAGTCCAACGGCGAGTCGCTCTCCGTCCAATGCGGCGTCAACCAGGGAACCAGCGAGACGCTTGGCTCTTTCAGGCAAGCTTGGCCTCCGCTAGAGGGCATTCCCGCCGGAAATGTTCGAACTGCCTGACCAGGCGCTGCCAATCTCTGGCGGCAAACCGATCCGAAGGGCGTGCGAGCTGCCGGTGCAACGATCGGAGGCGGCGCCGCGATGAGTCAGCGCGCGCCGCGGCTATCTTGCCCGTTTCGAGCGCCCGGCTGAACTCCGCCAAGCTTCCCTCAGCAACGCGTTCGGGCACCACCAGCAGATCGCAGCCCGCCTTGAAGGCGGCAGCGGCTTCCTGCCCCAGCGAGCTCGACTCGCGCAAACCGCGCAAATCGGCCACCACGATCCCCGTGTAGCGGAGCTTCACCCGCAGCAGACCCTGGGCGACCGATGGTGAGAGAGCGGCGGGACGGTAGACGTCGAAGTCGTAGGCTTTGAAGGCGGCGTTGCTCATGCCCACCAGACGCAGGTAGGGGAGAGCATGGCGAAAGGGGAGAAGGTCTTCGCGCCACAAGTCGGCCATCGTCTTGTCGACGAGAGGGACGGTTGAACCGGCAAGGGCGGAGGCCGAACCTTCGCCGGGAAAATGCCACGCGCACGCCAGAACACCACGCCGGCGTAGCCCTTTGACGAAGGCCTGGCCGCCGCTGGCAACCTGGGCCGGCTCCGAACTGAAGGCCATCGCTTTGACGCGGCGCTGCGCAACGGGGTGAGCGGCAAGGTCCAGCATGACCCCGAAGTCCACGTTGAACCCTAGCGTCCGCAGCGCTTCGGCGTGAAGTTCCCCGAGCCTTCTCACCAGCTTCCATCCGCCAGCGGCCGCCGCTTGCGAAAGCGAAGGCAGTGGCGGCAGCAGCCGTCCGAAGCGGCATGCAGCGGCCGGTGGAGCATCGAGGCCGAGGACCGACGTGCCCGCCAGGGTCTTAGCTACAGCCGCTACCAGCGCCGCGGTCTCTTCCGGTGAGCGCAGGCGGCCGAGTGAGAACAAGACGCCGGCGGGGCGGACCGTGCGCAGGAGCACGGGGAGTCGGGGGTTCCTGGTGGAAGCGTCCGTGGCGATGAGGAAAAACTGCCCAGCCTCCGGTGGCGACGAGTAGCCCATAGTCTTACGACTGAATCTGCCGCTTCAATTCCGCCAGCAGGTTGAGGGCTTCGATGGGCTTCATGGTATCGAGGTCCGCTTGCTCGATGGCGCGCACGACTTCCGCGTTGAGAGGCGTAAAAATCGTCAATTGCACCGGGTTGGTACCAGGTGACTCCGCGCCTCCCGCCAGCCGGCCGCTGAGGCTATGCGCCCTGCGCTCGTGGCTCGCCAGAATCTCGCGCGCGCGTTCGATGACGCTGGGTGGCAGGCCCGCCAGGCGCGCCACCTCGACGCCGTAGCTCTTATCGGCGGCGCCGGGCTCCACTTTGCGAAGGAAGACGATGTTCGAACCGGACTCCTTAACCGACACGTGGTAGTTACGCACCCCGGGCAAGAGGTCGGCGAGCTCGGTCAGCTCGTGGTAGTGGGTGGCAAAGAGCGTCTTGGCGCGGGTGTGAGCCTGGAGGTGTTCGACCACCGCCCAGGCGATGGCCAGCCCGTCGTAGGTGGCAGTGCCCCGCCCGACCTCATCCAGCAGCACCAGGCTGTCCGGCGTCGCTGTGTTGAGGATGCCCGCCGCTTCCGTCATCTCCACCATGAACGTCGACCGCCCCCGCGCCAGGTTGTCGGAGGCGCCGATGCGGGTGAAGATGCGGTCGAGCAGCGGCAGCTGGGCGCGCTCGGCGGGCACGAAGCAACCCATCTGGGCCATCAGGCAGATCAGCGCCGCCTGGCGCAGATAGGTCGACTTGCCGCCCATATTGGGCCCCGTGATGATCAGGATGCGGTCGCTGGTTGCGTTCAGGTAGAGGTCGTTCGGGATGAACCGCGACTCGCCTTCATTCAGACGCTCGATGACCGGGTGGCGGCCCTGGACCACCAGCAGCGTGCCGTCACTCGAGAACTGGGGGCGCCGGTAGTCGCGCTCGCTCGCCAGCCAGGCGAAGCAAGCCAGCACGTCGAGCTCCGCCACCACGGCAGCGGTGCGGCGGATGCGCCCCGCTTGCTGCGCCACGCGACGCCGGACATCCAGGAAGAGGTCGCGCTCGAGCGCCTGCAGCTTCTCCTCCGCTTCCAGGATGCGTGCCTCCAGCTCCTTCAGCTCCGGAGTCGTGAAGCGCTCGGCGTTCACCAGGGTCTGCTTGCGTTCGTAGTCGGCGGGCACCAGCGGCAGGTTGGGCTTCGAGACTTCCAGATAGTAACCGAACACCTGGTTGAAGCGCACCTTTAACGAGGCGATGCCCGTGCGCTCGCGCTCCCGCGTTTCGATTTGGGCCACCAGGCTCTTGCTGTTCTGGCTGAGGCTGCGCAGCGCGTCGAGCTCCTGGTGGTAGCCGGGGCGGATCAACCCGCCTTCGTTGAGCAGGGCGGGCGGCTCGGGATGAATCGAGCGCTCGAGCAAGCTGTGGACATCGTCCAGCTCGTCGAGGTTCTCGCGCAGTTGTACCAGGCGGGCGGAGGCGGCTCCGACAAGCTGCCGGCGGATGGCGGGCAGGCGGGCAAGAGAGAGCTTGAGCGCCGCCAGGTCGCGAGGGTTGGCGGTTTCGAGAGCCACCCGGCTGAGAAGGCGCTCCAGGTCCTGGATCTGGCCGAGGATTCGTCGCAGCTCGTCGCGGCGAATGCTATCCTTCACCAACTCGTCGACGGCCTCCAGGCGGGCTTCAATCTCCGCGCGATCCATCGACGGCCGCAGCATCCAGTGCTTGAGCAGCCGCGCGCCCAGCGAAGTGGCGCACTGGTCGAGCGTGGCAAACAGCGTGGCATCGCGCCGGCCGCCCGAAAGGGGTTCGATGAGCTCGAGGTTGCGCAGCGTCGTGGGATCAAGCACGAGGCAGTCCTGCTGCTGGTAAAAGCGGATGCCATCGAGGTGGGCCAGCGAACCGCGCTGCGTCTCGCGCACATAATGCAGGATGGCTCCCGCGGCGCGCGTTGCCAGGGGATGCTCCTCTAGGCCGTAGCCGGCCAGTGTCGCAACACCGAAGTGCTCGCGGAGCAGGCGGCTCGTGTACTCGTGGCTGAACACCCATTCATCCAGGCGAGTCTCGGTGTAGAGCGGGGGGCTGGAGCTGGCCGTCAGCTTGACTTCAGCACCCTCATTGCCGCTTTCGCCCTCGCCGGCGGTCAAGGCCACTTTTCGGCCCTTGCAGTGGGATTTAAAACCGGAGATCGGAGCATTCTCCTCGGGCAGGAGCAGCTCGCTGGGACCGAGGCGCTCAAGTTCTTCAGCCAGGCGCATCCGGGCTTCGCGCGTGCGCCACTCGGTGGCGCGGAACTCGCCCGTCGAAAGGTCGGTCAAGGCCAAGCCCGCCCCGTCGTGATCAATCACCGCGGCGGCCAGATAGTTGTTGGCACGAGGTTCGAGCACCTGCGCATCGATGGCCGTGCCCGGCGTCACGACGCGGGTCACCTCGCGCTTCACTAACTTTCGGGCGAAGCGCGGGTCCTCCACCTGATCGCAGATGGCAACGCGGTAGCCCTTGCGCACCAGTTTGGCGATGTATCCCTCGGCCGCGTGATAGGGCACGCCGCACATAGGGATGGCCTGGCCCTTCTCCTTGTTCCGCGAGGTTAGAGTGATCTGCAGTTCGCGGGAGGCGACGACGGCGTCCTCAAAAAAAAGCTCGTAAAAGTCTCCCAGGCGGAAGAGCAGAAGCGCGTCCGGGTGGCGTTCCTTCACCGCACCGTACTGGCGCATGAGGGGGGTGGAGAACTCGGTCATAAGGTCCGGCGAGCCATTATGTTGTCCAGCGTTCCAATTTGGCAAACCCAATTTGAAACGAAAGCGGGGACTTCTCGCAGCCCTATTTCCGCTGAAGGGCTCGCCTGCGTCTTGTTTGCGTCTGGAAAAACTCCATAAATCATAAGTCACTGATTCTAAGTAATATTACGGCTTTGTTTGCTAAAAAACGCATGCGTGCCGCCTTCCTCTGATGATGAGCGCTGACCCTTGAGCCGACGAATGCCCCCCTGGGCGTCCCCGGCTTGAAAGCCGCTTCTCGGCAACCGTTCCCTAGATTGCAAATCATTGATTCTAAGCAACATTACGGCTTTGTTTGCGCACCAGTTGGCGCTTGGTTCTCTACAACTCGTACATATTGGAAGGAGGCTTCCTGCTGTGAGGCTAATTTGAACAGTGCCGCCGGTTGGTGCACGCTTGGACAGGCCAGCCAGTCTTGCCATGGGATCCCTCCCGCTAGGGCAGCGGCGGGAGCTTGTATTCCTCAGTTAACCCTGAGTATAAGTCGCGTGGCCAGGGCGGTCAATCGTCGCGTTCCCGCGGCTCTGCGGTGCGCCCGGGCGATGAGGCGAGTCACGCTTTGCGCGGTCGCCTTCCGAAGCCGATCTCGATTTTTCAACAACATATCCGGTTCGTTTGGTCAAATTTGATGTGTGCAGCGCTGGCTGGCGCGATCGTTCCCGGCCGGCTTGGCAGCGTCCGAAAATGACTCATACTATGTGTACAAATCCCACAGGATGTTCACCGGCAGAGAGCCTTGGACAAGGCGCACGTTGTTTACCAATGAAACTTTTTGTCAGAAAGGGGACGGCGACCAGGCGTGTCTTTTGGGCAAGAAGGGGGCACCAGTGGCAGGCGGCAAAGGTGGGGAAGCTGGCGGTAGTTCTGGTCGTAATCGAGGCCGTAGCCGACAACGAACGCGTCGGGGATGGTGAAGCCGACGTAATCGGCGTGCACGGGGCGAGTTCGGCGTCCCGGCTTATCGAGCAGTACGACCGTCTTCAGGCTGCGCGGCTGGCGGGCGGCGAGCAGCTCCTGCAGGTAATGGAAGGTTTCGCCGGTATCGAGGATGTCTTCCACCACTAGCACGTCCAGCCCTTCGATGCTCTGGTCCAGGTCCTTCGTGATTTTGACCTCGCCAGAGGAGGTGGTGGACTTGCCATAGCTGGCGACGCCCAGGAAGTCGACGGTAATGTGCTCGAGGCGCAGTTCGCGAACCAGGTCGGCCAGGAAGATCCACGCCCCCTTCAGGATTCCGACGATGAGAAGTGGCCGCCCCGCATAATCGGCCGAGATCTGGGCGGCGAGCTCGCGCACGCGCCGGGCGATCTGTTCGGCCGAAAGCAAGACCTCGGGCTGGGGCGAAGCGGACACGGAAACGCCAGGCTGTGGATTATGGTGCTTGCATGGCCGTCCACCTTGCGGGAGCAGAGCTTCCTGCCGGGGCCGGCCATTGACGCCCAATGACGCTGTCTGTTAACGTGGACTCTCAGGTCCAGCAGGCATTCTGAATCCCAAGGAGTTCGCGTGGCAAGTCACAAGTCCGCCTTGAAGCGCATCAAGCAGACGCGTGCCCGGACGGCGCGCAACCGGGCCCATCGCACGCGGCTGCGTCACCAGATTCGCAAACTGCGGTCGGCGCTGGAAGCCAAGGACAAAGCCCTGGCCGAATCCCTGCTGCGTCCGACGCTGGCGCTGATCGACCATTCCGTAAGCAAAGGTATCCTGCACCGCAACACCGCCGCCCGCTACAAGTCACGGCTTACCCTCCGCTTCAACGCGCTCTGAGGGTTGTGGGCGTCTTGGGCTCCGGGCTTCGAGAAGACGCCGGAGGGCGTCCATTCCTCAGATCCGGGCAACGGCTTCGGTCGTCGGCCATTCGCCGCGAATCATCTCGCGGAGGGGAATCTTGGCCGCCGCTCGGGCGCTCGCCGTGGCAGGAGGTCAGCTCGTTAGCTCTCGGCCTCAGCCGGCAACGCGGGCTCGCCGATCGTTCCGCTTTCGGCGCTCCGGCCCCTGACAATCTGCCAAACCAGAAACTCGAGCAGAATTTTGGCGTCCTTCCAGGACGACTTCAGGTTCAAGTCGGTGGCGTGGACCAGCCGCATAGCAGCTCGCAGCTCCTCGGGTGAATAGGCCTTGGCCACGCGCGGGGCGAGGGCATAGGTGGATAGCGGATTTGACCAACCGCCGCCGTAGCCCGAGCCATACCGCGGCCCCCCGGTCCATCCGGGTGACGCCTCCGTTCGTAGCGCTTGCCGGAACAGGTCGCCAATCGACCACAGGAGGAGCGTCTCAGGTTCCTTGCTAGCCAGCAAGCGGTGCAGTGTGGCCAGCGCCGCGGCACAATGGCGCTCGGCGAGCGCCTCCAGCAGCCGGCCAATTTCGTGCTCTTCGCGAAAGCTGACGATCAGTTCCAGGTCCGCGGGATCGAGGCGCTTGATTCCTGGCCGTGCCGCCAGCACCTTCTCCATCTCGGTGCGCAACCAGAGGAGGTTGGCGCCCGCCTGCCGGGCGCCACGCTCGGCGGGCTGCTCGAAGCGGGCGGCCACGGTTTCAGCCAGCCGGTCGTCGATCTCCACCTGCGAGCGGCGCAGGTAGTGCTTCAGC
>CADDZE010000023.1 GCA_902812465.1 Acidobacteriota bacterium
CCAGCGCCACCTTGGCCTTGAACTTCGGGCTGTACTGCTTGCGCGTTGTCGTCATCGCCGCTCCTGCGTTTACGACTGCGCCAGATTCTAACTTATTGGGTGGTCTGAAATCCTGGGACCACTATACTTTATCTCGTTGTCGGGTTGCAACTCTGCCCCGTCCAAAACGGCGGGGCCCAGATCTGAATCGTCGCAAAAGACCGTTGGGACAGCACAAAACAGCGCCAGCCTGGACATCGATCTAAATTGTGTCGCCAACCACATCCGACATCCGCCAGACTCATTCCACTACTCCTTCAAAACAGTGTCCGACAACCCTCGGGAAGAAGAAGCTGACGTTACACCTCAATGGATCGACGGCAGTTTCTCGAACAGGTCACAGCCTACGCCACAACAGTTCCACGGCACGCCCCGGGAAGCCTCGCCCAATCTCATGGCCATTGGGCGAATGGCCACTGACTGCCCTCCTTCGCGTGCAGCTCCTCGTCCAGACCGACGCGCACCGGACATCCCTGCGATGTCACCTACACGATCCCTTTCTCAGAGCCCCCGGGACCCGGAATGCTCTTAATAGAGCGACTGCTTGGTCGGGGTGCCGTGCGCCGTGTCGATCGAATATTTAACGGTGTCGCAACCGTTTACACCTTTTTCCGGACCCTCGTTGACCACGGCGGAAGTCTTGCGCACCCTGGCCAACAGGGATTGTTCAACAGGGGACGGAAGCGATAAACGGGTACAGCGCCCCCGGTACGCCATCGACACCAAAAGTGCAAACGCCTCTGACAAGAACAACTTCGAAACCCTCTTCGGCAAGGGCAGTTTTGAGAAAGGCACAGTCTGCATGGAGCTTGTCCTGGATAAAGGAATCTCGCAGGCGAGCGGCGGCGTCAATCAGGTCCATTACCAGATGGCTATGATCAAGAAATAGGTTTGCTGCCGATGGGATTATTTCGACGAATTAAGCTACGGCACCCGCAACACATTTCTGGAGGCCCTCGAAATCCAGAAGAACAGGCGGGGAAAATTGACCTGGGGAAATTGCTCAAGAATTGAAGGAAAACAACCCGTTCGTTGATCCTTCGCCGATCTCCGTGCGAGCCGCTGGTCGCTATCCGAATCCGACTTGCCGACTGAGCACTTGGCAACTGCCACGCAGCGAAAGGATTGACAGCATGGATTCGCAGTTGGAGTGCGAACACTCTACCGAAGACGCGCGTCGCTATTTTCAGGAGGCGGACACGGGGTACTTCTCGTCGCGCTCGCCCGCTCGCTTGACATTGGGTTCATCCTTCCCTATGATCGTAAAGGGCGTAATGTGGGTGGCGGATTCTTCGAGTTCGGCTTCATTCTGTTCATCGCCTTCCTGATTTTTGGACCCAAGAAGCTTCCCGAAATCGCGCGCGTGCTCGGCAAGGGCCTCGCGGAATTGAGGCGCGCTTCCTACGAGCTGCGGAGTTCACTGGAAGAAGAAATCCGCAACCTGGAACGTCCTCAGGACGACTACCGGCCCGCACTGCCCGAGTTGCGGCCCACGTATGGGTACAACCATTCCGAGTCCGCCAGCCGAGAGTCCGAGTCGGGATCCTGAAGCGAAGCCCCTTCCGGAGCCCGAAGAAGAGGAGCTCAACGGCAAGCAGATGTCGTTCCTCGAGCACCTCGAGGAACTGCGCATGCGCCTGCTGCGCAGCATCTATGCGCTGTTGGTAGGGGCGGCCGTCTGCTTCTATTTTCACGAGCAGATCTATCATTATCTCGCCAAGCCGCTGACCGACACGCTGCAAGCGGCAGGGATGCCCCCGAAGCTGGCCTATACCAATCCGGTCGATCCCTTTAACCTGTATATCAAGCTTTCCATTGTCTGCGGTATCTTCCTGGCTTCGCCCTACATCCTGCTCCAGCTTTGGCTGTTTGTCTCGCCCGGCCTTTACCGCCATGAAAAGAAATACGTCTGGCCGTTCGTGCTCCTGACGAGCGGCCTGTTCATCTGCGGCGGCTTCTTTGCTTATAAGCTCGCCTTCCCCAAGGCCCTGGCCTTTCTCATCAGTTTCGGGCACGACTTCCAACCGGTCGTCACCATCCACGAATATTGGGACCTGGCAACCGACATCATGCTGGCCGTCGGGCTGGCATTTGAGCTGCCCGTCGTGATTCTGCTCCTGTCGCTCTTCGGGCTCATCACCCCGAAGTTTCTGTTGAAGCATTTCCGCTACGCGATTCTGATCACCGCCATCCTCGCGGCCGCGATTGTGCCGACGAACGACCTGGCTTCGGTTTTTGTGGTGTGGATCCCTTTGGTAGGTCTTTACCTGCTCAGCATCGGGCTCTCATGGCTCGTGACGTTCAAGAAAAAACGAGCGGCGCAACGGGCAGCCCTGGCCTCGCGGAGCTGATGGCGATTGGTCGATTTCCAGTCTCAAATTGAAATCAAAAACTCAGGATGGCGGATGCCAAACTCAAGGGCAGCGATCAACTATGGAAGACCGAAACCCAGGGTGCCAGGGCTAGTGCGCGGCTATGTGCCCTGGACCGTGGGGCTCATTCTCGCTCAGGCGGCCAGCCTCCAGGCGGCCTCAAGCTTTCCCGCCTTCCAGGGTGACCGCGCGTTCGCGGACCTGAAGCGGCTGGTGGCCTTTGGGCCACGCCCACCGGGCTCGAGGGCACTGGCAGATAGCCGCCAGTGGATCGTTGGGCAGCTCAAGTCCGCTGGGTGCGGAGTGGATGAGGATGCATTTGTGGCCTCGACACCCGAGGGCGACATCCCGATGACGAACCTCATCGCCCGAGCCCGTGGCGACCGGCCTGCGGTGATCCTGATCGCCGGCCACTACGAGACGAAACTCATGAAGGACGTCCGGTTTGTGGGAGCCAACGACGGTGGCTCGAGTGCCGCCTTTTTGCTAGAAATGGCTCGCTTGCTCTGCCGGCGGAAGAATCCCCTCACTTACTGGCTGGTCTTCTTCGACGGTGAAGAGGCGCTGCGTGAATGGTCCGCCACCGACAGCCTTTACGGCAGCCGGCACCTGGTCCAAAAGCTGACCGCTTCGGGAGAACTGGCGCAGATCCAAGCAATGATCTTGGTCGACATGATTGCGGACGCCAAACTTGACATCACCAAGGAATCGCGCTCGACGCTCTGGCTCAGCGACCTGGTCTTCAGTACGGCGCGCCGCCTCGGCTACGCGCGCTACTTCGTGGACCGCCCAACTCCCATCGATGATGATCACATTCCCTGGCTGAACGCCGGCGTCCCGGCCGTGGATATCATCGACCTTGATTACGGCCCGGCGAACCGCTATCACCACACACCCGAAGATACGGTAGATAAGTGCAGCCCGGCCAGCATGACTATCGTTGGGCGCGTGATCACGGCCACCCTGGAACAGCTCGAGCATTCGCCCCGCCTCTATTGACACTCCTCTCTGCCTCCGAACGCAAGCGGTCCGATGTCTCGTGCCCCTCCCAGGCAGACGGAAGGTGGCGTGAATCAGACAGCAGCCTTAAGCGGCGAGATAGACCGGACTAGGGACTGAAACGTAGGAGTGTCGCGGGGGCAGCGAATCGTCTCGCAGGGGAAAATCCTCACGGTAGTGCGCGCCGCGGCTCTCCGCACGCTTCGCCGCGCACCGGGCGAGGAGGCGCGCCACCGCGAGAATGTGCCTGGCCTCATAGTATGACCGGGATGGTACCGCGGTTTCCGCCAGCACAAGCGAGTCAAGACACCGGCTGGCCTCGGCGAGTTCGGAGCCCCGGCGTATGATGCCCACCTTGTGCCACATCAGACAGCGAACCTCCCGCACCAGGCTTTCCGCGTCGAGTGCCACGCAGCTAGTAGGCACCTCACCTGTCGAGGAGGGCGAATCCGAAGTGCGCGCAGGTGGTGTGGGCCAGACTGAAGGACGCTCACCCGCGATCATGGCCTTCGCGGCGCGCGCACCGAAGACCAGCCCTTCCAGCAGTGCGTTGGCCCCCCAAGCATTGGCACCGTGAACCCCTGACGCGGCCACCTCGCCTGCCGCATAAAGTCGCGGAACGCTGGTGGCGCCATTCAGCCCGACGGCGACGCCGCCCACCGTGAAGTGTGCCGCTGGAAGGACCGGCACGAGATCCGCCGCAATATCCAGGTTGTGCCTGACGCAGGCTAGGTGCAGGGCGGGGAACCGCTTTCGCAGCCGGTCGGGTCCCACGGCGGTGAGATCCAGGTAGACACACTCGCTTCGGCTGTTGCGCATCTCTTGTACAATGGCGCGCGCGATGGCGTCAGCCGGCGCCCGATCGCCTGCTTCGTGATAGCGCGGCATAAATCGCTCGAGGTCTACGTTGAGCAGTTTGGCGCCGTGCTCGAGGAGCGCGGCGGGTAAGGGCAGGTGTGGAGCGCCTCGCGCGTGCAGGCAGGTGGGATAAAACTGGACGAACTCCAGGTCTTCCAGTACGGCCCCCGCGGCGAAAGCCAACGCTATCCCGTCGCCGCAGGCCGAAGGAGGACTCGTCGTTTCCCGGTAGAGTTGTCCGAGTCCCCCCGTAGCCAGCAGCACCGCCTTGGCGCGCGTCCGCCGGTAACGCGGCACGCGGTCTTCCGTCAAGTAGAGCGCCCCGGTTACGCGCGGCCCCTCCCGCAGAAGCTCGACCACGGTAGTCCGTGGCACGATCTCGATAGCTGGCATCGACTGGGCCTTAGCCCTCAGCACGTGCATGATTGCGCCACCCAGCGATGCCTGCTGGCTTTCCTGAAGGCGGAGAACGCGCGGGCGGTTGAGCGAAGTGGAGCGGGCTAGGGCGAGGCCAGCGCCACTAGGATGAAGTTCAGCACCCCACTCTATTACCTCTTGAATCCGCGCTGGGGCTTCTTCCAACAGCGCATGGACGGCCGCCGGGCGGCAGAGGCCATCTCCCGCCTGCAACGTATCGTGCTCCGATAGCACTACCTCGTCGTCGCTGGCTGAACACGCCAGGCAGGGTTTGGCATGGGGCAAGCTGGGGTCCGCGGCGTGGCCCTTGGCCAGGACCAAGACGTGTCCGGCACGGGCAAGCTCCAGGGCGGCACGCAGGCCCGCTATGCCTGCCCCCACCACGAGGAAGTCCGCTTGCGCGTCGCATGCAGCTGCCATCAATGGGGCCATGATACGCTTTGGCTCCCAGGTGCCGCAACTCGCTGATCCTCCGGGGGGACGGGAAGTTCCCCCAATCCTGGCGATCGCGCTGCGGGCTAGCCGCAGACGCCGCAACTGCGGCCAACTCTTTGCGGCGCCTCGCATCCAAATTACCTGTCGGGATTGGGTCCATCGGCGGCCGCGGGGGTACTTTTGCATTCCTCAGGTCAGCGTCCGCAGCTTGACTTGGCTACCTTCGGAAAATAGAATTCTTTCGGGGAATTACGAACCATGGGGTACTCCGAGGCGCGGTCTCGTCGGCTTCCCGAGCCAGACCGGCGGTGCTTAGGAAGCGTCGTGTGGGTTCTTACCTTGTCGCTCGGGCTGGGGGGGCTTCTTCCCCCACCCGGCTGCGCCAAAGATAAGAAGGACAAGGAGGAGAAGAAACGCGAAAAGGCCATCCAGAAGGAGATGGAGAGCCCGTACAAGAAATGGCTCGATGAAGAGGTTCCCTATATCATCACGCCCCAGGAGCGCGCTGCCTTCAAGAAGCTGACCACCGACGAAGAGCGCGAGCAGTTTATCGAAGCGTTTTGGGAGCGGCGCAATCCGAACCCGGGCAGCCCCGAAAACGAGTTCAAAGAAGAGTACTACCGGCGCATCGCTTACGCCAACGAGCACTTTACCTCGGGCATCCCGGGCTGGAAGACGGACCGCGGCCGGATCTACATCATGTACGGCCCTCCGGATGAGATTGACTCCCACCCAAGCGGCGGCACCTACGAACGTCCGCCCGAGGAAGGCGGTGGAGAGACGGCCACCTTCCCCTTTGAGCAGTGGCGTTATCGCTACATTGATGGAATCGGCACTAACATCGTACTCGAGTTCGTCGATCCCTCGATGACTGGCGAGTACCACCTGACGATGGATCCGGGTGAGAAGGATGCTCTGCTCCACGTGCCGGGAGTCGGCCTGACCACCCTCGAGGCACTGGGCATGGCCTCGAAGAGAGATCGCTTTACCCGTACCGACGGCATGACCATCGGGCAGGCGCTGGGCGGCACGCCGGAGAGCATGGAGGAATTCACCCGGCTGGATTTGTACGCCAAGATCTGGCAGCCGCCGGCAGTGAAGTTTAACGACCTGAAGACCGCGGTCACGCATAAGATTTCCTCCCAGCTCTTGCCCTTTGATGTACGCACCGATTTCATCCGCGTTACCGATGAGACGGTGCTCACGCCGGTCACGGTGCAAGTGCCTTACCAGGAGCTGCAGTTTCAGAACAAGGACGGGGTAATGCACGCGGTGCTGGACATCTACGGCGAGCTGCACACGATCAGTGGCCGGATTGTCCACACGTTCGAGAAGAGCCTGGTCATTGATGTGCCGCAAAACGAGTTCCAGCAGCAGATGAATCGCAAGGGTGTTTACCAGGAAGTAGTGCCGTTGCGGCCCGGACGCTATAAGCTGACTCTGGTGCTGAAGGACGACGCGAGCGGCCACATGGGTTCGACGGATATCAGCTTTATCGTGCCGCAATACGACGACGAGAAGTTGTCCAACAGCTCGCTCATTTTGGCGGATTTGATCCAGCAGTTACCGACCACCCAGGTGGGCACTGGCCCGTTCGTGATCGGCGGCTCCAAGGTGCGTCCTAGCGTGAACGACGTTTTCACCCGTGACCAGAACCTGGGAATCTATATGCAGGTTTACAACCTTGCGCTCGACCCGAAGACGCACCATCCCGCTGCCCAGATTCGGTACGAGATCTCAAAGGACGGTAAATCCGTCTTCACAACCACCGAAGACGTGTCCAAGATGAAGAACGCCGGCTCGCAGATCACGATCGCTAAAACTATGCCGCTGCAGCCGCTCGAGCCGGGTAAGTACACCGTGGCGATCAAGGTGACGGATAACATCAAGAACCAGTCGGTCTCGCCTACGGCGAATTTCGTGGTAGTGCGCTGAGCTTCTGGGCAAGGTTGTTGGTCCCGACGCGACCGTTGGTAACAGGTGGCGAGGTCCTGACGGCAAAAGGGTTGACCGACAGGCAGGTGAGGCGTTAAGGTGGCAGCAGTTGGGATTTTCGAGGCAGCCGCCCTGTCCAGCGGACTTCGGGTGCAGGTACCGGATGCGGCGAGGCGTGGGGGGAGGGGGTGCGTGTCTCAGTCACCCAATGACTGGGTCAATGAAGCCAGCCCTCAATGAGTTCCGACGAGCTCCCAAATCGGCCTAGAAGGATCCCCAGGGTGGGCGCGATGCTGGCTGTTTGGCTCGCGTGGAGCTGGCCGGCCGTCTACGGTTACGCGGCCCAGTATGGTCGGCTCACGGGCACGGTAACAGACACAGAGGGTTCGCCGCTCATTGGGGCGACGGTGCTCGTGACCGGTCCGGCTGGACTGGGTGTAGGGAGTGAAGGTTTTGCGGCGAGTGTCGAGCGTGTTCTCACCGACACCCAGGGCCGTTTCACCATCGATCGCCTGCTTCCGGGCCGCTATACGTTGCGAGTGAGCTTCCCAGCACGACTGCCGAT
Organism: Acidobacteriota bacterium; assembly: GCA_902812465.1. GTDB lineage: Bacteria > Acidobacteriota > Terriglobia > UBA7540 > UBA7540 > CADDZE01. Next base: position 7,621 of record CADDZE010000023.1, read on the forward strand.
GGTGCGCACCAGTGTGCGCGTCGCGGCCGGTGAGACGTCACATCAAAATTTTGTCCTCGCCGACGTCTTTCTTCCATTCCGCTTTAAACAGCCCGGGGCAAACGTCTCCAACTTGGGCGACGATTGGAAGTGGGTGCTGCGCAGTTCACCGGCTACTCGTCCGGTACTCCGTTACACAGATTCGGGCAGCAGAACCCGAATGGCACGCTTTAACACCCACGGGGACAAGCTTCCCCTGCCCCCGAGCCAGCGGCTCATCGGGATTACACCAGGCGGCAGTAGTGCGGCAGCACTATCTAGCAGCCTGGGGATGGGCAGCGTGCTGGCCTACCTGCGGCCACTGTCAGTCGATTCAGACGTGCTGGTGGCGGGCTCGATGAGCACTGGTGGAGTGGACGGCTCCTCGCTGGCCACGGTGTTCCGCCGCAACGTCATCCGCGGCGACCCGCAGGAACTGGTGCTGGTGGTCCACCAACTGAGCCTCAACGCTGGGCCCAGCCCCATGACTGGGTTGGCCTCCCGTTCGTTAGAGGCCAGCGCTCAAGCCATCACCGCCAGCTACCGGCGTACGCAGCACCTTTCGGGCTCACTCACCCTGACATCAGGTTTGGAGCTGGATTATCTCAAGGCCGCGCGTGCCACGGCAGCCGCGCGGCCCGAGGCAAGGCTTGATTACCAGGCGAGTCCCTCCAACGTTGTCAGCGTCAAATATGGCTTTGCTCCGGCGGACGCCGACGGGTCACTGATGGACCGGGTTGATGCCCTCAACGCCTTTCCCCGCATGACCGTCCAAAGGGGCCGGCCTTGGCTTGAGGAGGCCAGCCACGCCGAGATCAGCCTCGTTCACCGACTCAACAAATCGTCGCAGGTTCAAGTAGCGGCGTACCACGACAGTCTGCAGAATGCTGTGGTGGAAGCCTCCGAGGGAGCCGGCAGGGTCAGGTGGCTCGCGGCGGAGGTTTTGCCTAACCCCTCGGCAAACGGCGTCACCTTCAACGCTGGCAACTACCGGTCCTCGGGAGTGCGGGCCGCCCTGATTGAGCAAATGGGCAATCGCGTGGAAGCGAGCGTGGTGTTCTCCCAAGGAACGGCGCTCGCTTTGGAAAACGCGCAGACCGTCAGGGATGCGGAGGGTCTGCGCGCCGCGCTGAAGGCCGAACCGAGCCGGATTATAGTGGCCCGAGTGTCGGCCAACCTCCCTATCAGCAACACTCGCGTGACCACCTCGTACGGCTGGGCGCAACGGGGTCGCGTAACCGATGTTGATCCCTTCGGTCTGAGTGCTTTCCAGGGCCAACCTTATCTGGCGCTGGAAATCCGCCAGCCTTTGCCTACACCGGCCTTCTTTCCGGGCCACGTTGAGGCGCTGGCTGATTTCCGCAATCTTCTGGCTCAAGGCTACATCCCTGTGCCGCAGTCTGGCGATGAACCCCTCTTCCTCACTTCAGCGTGCCGCAGCTTTCGCGGGGGCTTCTCGGTTCAGTTCTAAAGCACCGTGGCAACTCAAAGTACTTGCGGATGTACCACCCCTCTGCATATAATGTGTACGCGGGGTGGAGCAGTCAGGTAGCTCGTTGGGCTCATAACCCAAAGGTCGCTGGTTCAAATCCAGCCCCCGCAACCACTTCAATCAACCGTCGCGTGTACCCCAGACCAGGGAAGGTTCGGAAAGCCAGAGGACAGCTGCATCGGCCCTTTTAATTGTGTGGGGCCCGCCAGAAACCACGTGGGCAGCTTGCTATCGGCTGCTCATTCCCGCACTGCATCCAGCGTGGTACCGATGGGAAGCGCTGCCGAGACGTCCGCTTGCTACGAGCGTGAAGCCTCCAGAAGGGTTGAATAGATCTGTTTGAGGTGCGCCAACATGCTTCTTTATGCTTCGTGCTACGGGCACGATTTCCCCCCGCAAATTGCCGGAGAATCCCTGCCAGCAGATCAGCAGGCGAGGAAATTCAGCGAGTACAATCAAGCTGAAGTTCAGAGCGAGTATTTGGTGGATGAAGCCTTTTACATGCGGTTTCCGGCGCCAGGCCCTACGCGCACTGGCATTCTTGCTGGTCTGCCAGAGGCCGGCGCGGATGGCTCCCCCTGAGGTTTCGGATGGTTTCGCCAGCAACCTCGTGCGGGCCGTGAAGGGCCTGGAAGCGAAGGTCGGCCTTGGCGGCACTCGAAGCTTCGAACGGGAGTCAGAGCAGACGGCTGACTATCGCTGCTACTACATCGGCAAGCTGGAGCTGCCTGATGATTACGAGGGCTTGCGCCTGAAGCTTGCCAGCGCCCAGGGCTGCGAAGTGAACCCTGCCAAATACGACGTCTTCTTCTATCCCCTGCAGGCCATGGCCAGCCCTAAGGCACGGGTGACCACCTCGTTGGCTCATTCTTCGCCGGAACGGCTCTTGACAGTGATCCCCCACGAGGACTTCCACCAGGACTCGGCGCTGATGGGATTACCTGCTCCCCTGACTGAGGCGGCTGCCACCTTGGTGGGTTTCCTTACCGCTCGCGACGCCGCTCGCCAGCAATTCGGCGTCACCTCCGAGGTCTACCTCAACCTGTCACGGGAAGCTCAGCTGTTTCTTGCCAAAGCCAACCTGACGAACCATTACTTCGATGAGCTCCGGCAACTGTATGCGAATTACCGCGCGAAGAGAATCTCGAAGGGGGAAGCCCTGGCCGCGAAGGCGAGGATTTTCCAGGCGGCCCAGCGCGCGTGCGAGAGCATCCAGCCCCAGCCCCGATCCTTCAATCGCTGTCTAGCAGCCAACAACAACGCCGGGCTGGCGTTCGACCACACTTACACGCTTTACTATCCCTTGGTCTACAGCGTCGCCGAAGCACATGGCGGCGATCTGAAGCTTACGATCGACGCGCTGAGGAAGGCGATGGCGGGCAAGACGGCGGGGGCAGCGATCGAGGGACTGCGATTGGCTGGTAGCCGGTAGATGGCAGGAGTCGGCGAGGGCCACGGGTCCGCTTCATCGGCCCTCTTGACAGAACCCCATCAGTGTTATACATCTGCCCGCTGGGTTGTATTAGTAGAAGTCAGGGCGAGACGCGGAAGGAAGTGAGATACCCCAGGAGGCATTCATGGTTTTCGAGCGAGACGATGAGCCCGGCGACGAGTTGGACGACTTCGGCGAGGAACTTCCCTCCGACTATCGCGAGGAAGAAGAGGGCAGCGACGAAGGGGAGCTGGAGGAAGAGGAAGTTTCCTACGAGGTAGAGGAGACCGAGGGCCGCACCCAGCCACCAGCCGCCCCGGCAGCAGAAGTCTCTAAACCGGCTCCTGAACCCGCACCGGGACCGCCGGCCACCAAAGCTGCTAAGCCGGCCAAGAAGGCGGCGAAAAAGGCCAAGGCTGCTTCCAAGACGGCAGCCAAGAAGGCGGCTCCCAAGGCGCGCCGAGCCGTCAAGGCGGCCCGGCCGGCAGCCAAGAGGGTTAAGGTGAAGAAGAAGTCTGCGCCTGCCAGAGCGGCCAAGAAGCCGAAAAAGGGGGCGCGCCGTTAGCCGGTGCCCGCCGCAGCACGAGGCAGTGGACGAAGAAACAGCCGGCACGGAGCGCGGGCAATCCGAACTTCAGGCAGGCCGGACTGCGGGTTGCAGGCTTGATGCCGTCCCAAGGGGCTGCACACGCTTCCGCAAAGTCCCGGACTTTGACCGAGGCCGGGGAACCGACGGCGGATTTGACCGTCACCCCGACGGTACGCGCCTTGGAGTTTGTCCGCAGGCTGCGTGGATCGTCACAGCCCGTTCTTGCCCGGTGCGACGACGAGCACTATTACGTTGTCAAATTTCAGAATAACCCGCAGCATGTGCGGGTGCTCGCCAATGAGCTGTTGGCGGCAAGGCTGGCGCGGCTGATTGGTCTGCCTGTCCCTCCCGTTGCTATCGTCAACGTCTCTGAACAGCTCGCGGCGCTTCCATTTGAAGACTCCTATCGCCAAGCCGGCATGGCTGGCCTCCAGTTCGGCTCGCGCCTTCCGGGTCTCCCTGGCGACACTTTGGTGGTGGATTTCCTCCCCGACCGCTTGCTGCGCCGGGTACGGAACCTGCGCGAAGCCTTCCTCGGCGGCTTCGTGTTCGACAAGTGGACCTGCAACTGCGACGGACGGCAGGTGGTATTCTTCCGGTCCGCCAACAGCCGCCAGCTGAGTTATTCAGCGTGGCTGATCGACCAGGGCTTCTGCTTCAATGACGGCGCCTGGTCCTTCCCTGATGCGCCGCAGCGCAGCCTCTATCCCCGCGCCTTGGTCTACGAGAGCGTTTCGGGTCTTTCTTCCTTCGAGCCGTTCCTATCGCGGATCGAGAACCTGGAAATGGGGCAGCTTGAAGCGGCGATTGAGGGCATCCCAGGGCAATGGTGCGGGGGCGAGCCACAGCGGCTGCTGGGCCTGGCTCGCGAGCTTTATGACCGCCGGAAGGGCTTGCGCCAAGCCATCATTGAGGCGAAGAATAGCTGTGTCCGGCCATTTCCCGGCTGGAAGTAGCCGCCGCGGCAAGCAGCGCCGGACAAGCTATGCCAAGCGCTATGTCCGCTGAAGAACAGCCCGCTGGTAAGGCGAAGGCTTGCTCCTACCTGTTCGTCCGCTACGTGCCCGACCTTCGGCGCGACGAAGCGCTCAACCTTGGCGTCCTGCTGCATAGCCCGGAAGAAAAATATCTGGGATGCCTTTTCACGCAGGATTTCCGGGCCATCCGGCGCCTGCACCCTGGGGCCGATGTCCGCCTGCTGCGTGAACTCCCAGAATACTTCGAGCAGCAAATCGACGAGCACGAAGACGATCTGGCCGGATACCTGCGGTCACTGCAAGAGTCACTGTCGAACCTGATCCAGGTTACCGATCCACGCCCCTGCCTGCTGGCTGACCCGCAGTCCCAGATCCAGGAGCTGTTTGCTCGCTATGTCGGATCGCCCGGCCGCGCCACCGGCACTTCCCGAGACACGCGCCTATGGATCAAGCAGCAGCTTCGGACGGCTTTTGTGCGCGCCGGAGTCTGGGATCATCTAGAACGGCGCATTGCCGCCTCGGCGTGGACCCACCCGGGCGATCGCTTCGCATTTGACTATGGCTACCGGCCGCTGGTCATGGATGGCCGCCCCAACGGCCACATTCATTTCATCCACGCGCTTTCCCTGCGCTACGGTACGGACCTTGCCAAGGTGCTCGTTTACACTCTGGAGCGCGTCCGCCGCCGCGAGCCGGCGGACTTGACCGCAGTCACCGAGGACGCACCGGCACAGTCTGGCTCCTCTTTGGCGCAAACGCGCAGTGTGCTGGAAGAGGCCGGCGTCGCGCTGCTGCCTGTGTCGGCTGCTGAGGCCTACGCGGAGCGCGTGCGGCACGAGCTAGGAATATGAAGGATCTACCCCTCCACGTGGAGTGTTACGCCGGCTATCAAGCGGACGAGCGCCCTCGGCGCTTCGCGTCGCCCAAGCCCGGGGCACGCACTTTCGAAGTGCTCGAAGTCCTCCACCAGTGGTACGGTATTGACGACCAATGCTTCAAAGTCCGCGCCGATGATGGGGGCATTTACATTCTTCGTCACATCCTGACCGCCGATCGCTGGTCGCTTGATTCCTTCCGTAATCCCCGTACTCCCTGAATTCAGGATTGGGCCGCGCGCCTGCCTCTTTCACCGCTCGCACTCTACAGCTTGCGCCGGATGTCGTCGATAATCAGCTTGCCGTGAAAGCGGCCGTTCTCGATGAAGATTTCATTGGTGTGCCGCCCGGAGATCACCACACCCGCTAGGTAGAGGCCAGGGACATTGCTTTCGAGCGTCGTGAGGTCGCACGCCGGACGGTAGCTTTGGGGGTCGACCTCCACACCGGCTTGGCGCAGCAAGTCCACGTCCGGGTGATAGCCCGTCAGCGCGAAGACAAAATCGTTCTCCAGACGCAGGCGCTCTCCCGCTCCTGTTTGGACCGTAATCCAGTCCCAGGCGATTTCCGTCACCTGCGACTCAAACAGGGCGCGAATGGAGTTCTCCTTGATGCGGTTCTCCAGGTCTGGCCGGATCCAATATTTGATGTGCCGGCTCAGTTCCTTGCCGCGATAGATCAGCGTGACCTCTGCGCCGTGGCGATAGAGATCGAGGGAGGTGACGGCAGCCGAGTTGGCTCCGCCGATCACCGCGACCTTGCGTCCGTAGAAGGCGTGCCCCTCGAGTGCGTAGTGCGATACCTTGGGCAAGTCTTCGCCGGGAATATTCAGCATGTTGGCGCGGTCGTAGTAGCCCGTCGCGACGATCACGCGGCGGCTCGTGTACGTTTCCTGCCGGCCGCCGCTGCGCTCGGCGGTTACCGAGAACACTCCATCCGAGGCGCGGATGGCGAGCACCCGCTCCTGGTAGCGGATCGGCAGCCGGTAGTGGTCGGCGACGCGGCGGTAATACTCGAGCGCCTCGGCGCGCGTTGGCTTCACGTTAACGCTGGCAAAGGGCACGTCGCCAATCTCCAGCCGCTCACGGGTGGTGAAGAAGGTCATGTTGGCCGGATAGTGGAATAGCGAGTTGACCAGGCAGCCCTTCTCCAACAGCAGCAGCTTCAGACCGGCACGCTGCGCCTCGATGCCACAGGCGAGGCCCGTGGGCCCGGCGCCCACGATCAACACGTCCACGGTTTCCGCCGTAACCTCAGCCATCGATTGTCAGCCAACGGGAGGGTGCGAATACTATGGGACTCACTTACCTAGAGCGCCTCTCCGCCGCAAGCGCTCTTTCACGCCTCGGATTCTATCTTTTCCCCCTGCGCCTCCCGCTCGTCGGAGCCCACCGCCAGGAGATGGGCCAGCTCGTCCTTGAAGCTGGCATAGGCGGCCAGTAACTCCGGGGTTGCTGGCAGCGATTCCTGCTTCCACACGAACGCCTTACCTTGCTTCCGCTCCACAAGCATGCCAATGCCTCCGGCCATACGGTATCCGACCTGTCCAAAGAGAGCGAGCCTTCCTCCGCTCGGATCGAGCAGGGCCACGAAGCCGTGCTTCTCCACCGCCAGGTAACGTTCCACCCGCTCGATGGTCACAAAGCGAAAGCCGGCTCGCAGAAGCGCTTTCAGTACCGCTACCTGCCGAGCATGCAGGCTACCGGGCGCTTCCTTGGCCTTGCCGCTGGTCCTTTTACTGCCTTGCATAAAACCTTCGCCCACGGCCTTCTCGACCATGCTCTCACCGCCGGCCATCCTGCGTTAGGCTCAGGCGCACGCCGCCTGCACCCAACCAAGTTAAGATGCACCGCCAGAACCAGGGGATGAAGCTCACCCGCCTTGAAGCAGCTTCCAGGACGGGATCCGAATGGCGCCGGGCGGGACGCGCTCCAGCCAGTAGACCCAGGCTTGGACGCGTCCGCCGCCTTCTAGAAGAACGGGACTAAGCTCGCGGCGGTAGGGGCTTCGGTGCCCGGGACGGATTCCTTCGTAGGCATCGAGTACGGCGAGCGCTTGGCTGCCCGGCAGGCGGTAGAGTTCACCCGGAATGGTGGTGCTGCCGCCGGCCTGGCCGGCGCAGCCCGAGCGCGGGAAGGCGCCTGGAAAGTCGCCGAGGCTGTAAAGTTCGCCCTCGATGGTGCCCGATGCGAGGTAGCGCGCGCCGATGCGGCGAAGGAGATCGTGGCGCTCGCAGCCTCGCTTCAAGGTCCCATAGACAAAGAGCCGGGGGAAGCGATCGTCTGTAGCGCGTTGATCAGCATCGTCCAGCTGTGGTTCCACCATCGGGGTTCGTTCACTCCCACAGCCGCTGTGCAGCAGAACTCCGCCCCTCCCCCGCGGGACAGGTTCGGCCGGTGCTACAGCGCGCCCTCCTCGCCCTGCAGGGTCTGGATGGTCTGCTCGAGCGCCGCAATCACCTCTTGCCGCTGGACGCTCTTCTTGCGGAACTTCACGGTGAGGCGGAAATCCTTCTGGGGTGAGGTAAAGCGGAAGACAGCGGCCCGCGGGCGCTTCACCGCCTGCCGTTCGGCGCGCGCTTGCTCGCGGTTGACCATACCTAGGGCAAACCGCCGCGCCAGATCGCGCATCTTCGCTTCGGTTTCCTGCCGCGCCACCTGCAAAAGCTGAGACTTAGAGAGGACGCCCGATTCAATACACAGTGCCTTGATCTCGTCGGGGATGCTGCGCAGGCTCAGAACCTCCGTCACCGAAGAGCGGGACTTGCCGAGCTTCTTGGCGATCTCCTCATGCACCAGGCCGAAACGATCGGCCAGCGCCTGCATGCCGTCCGCCTCCTCGAAAGGTGTCAGATCCTTCCGCTGCAGGTTTTCGATCAACGCCAGCTCGAGCGTTTCCGCATCGCTCACGTCCTTCTCGATGCAGGGGACCTCCCGCAAGCCGGCGGCCCGCGCCGCATGGTAGCGCCGCTCACCGGAAATGATCAGGTAACGGCCTGACTCGCGCAACGGGCGGACGAGAAGCGGCTCGAGCACGCCCTTCTCTCGCACCGACTCAATGAGCTCACGCAGGTCACCCCGGTCTTTCCGCGGCTGCTCGGCATTGGGCTGGAGCTGCTCAATAGGAATCATCCGCCCGATAGCCGCGCCGCTACGCGAAATGATCTCCTCAACGTAGTGGGCGTCATGCCGCATCTTCACTACCGCTGGTAAGCCGAAGCGCCGATTAGACACGTTGCAGCACCTCCCGCGCCAAGTGCTCATAATCCTCGGCCCCGGAGGAATCGGGGGCGTAAGTAAACACCGTCTCCTTGTAGGCCGGGCTTTCTTCCAGGCGCACGTTCTTGCCGATAACCGTCTTAAAGACCTTGGCGCCAAAGACCTGGCACACCTGCTTGTGGATATCCCGCGCCAGATTGGTGCGCTTGTCGAACAGGGTGATGACTACGCCGAGCAACTGCAGCTCCGGATTGGGGCGGGCGCGGATACGCTCCAGAGTCTCCAGCAGATCGTCACAACCCTCCATGGCGTAGTAGGCAGCCTGGATGGGCACCAGGAGATGCGTGGCGGCCACGAGCGAGTTCACCGTGATCAGGCCAAGCGCTGGGGGATTGTCCATCAGGATGATGTCGAAATGGTCGCGTACTGGAGCCAAGGCGTCCTTCAGGCGGTAGGGAGCATCGAACTGGCCCACCAGCGTCGCTTCCAGCTTGGCTAGAGCAATCTTAGAGGGCACGACGCACAGGTTGGGGCACTTGGTGGGCTTGACGATGTCGGCCATCTTTACCTGATGGTCCGCCAAAACGTCGTAGATGGACTGGCTGACCTCCTCCAGGGAAAAGAAGGTGAGGGTCGTATTGGCCTGGGGATCGAGATCGATCAGCAGCGTCCGTTTCTTCTTGCGGGCGAAGGCGGCGGCCAGATTCACTGCGGTGGTGGTCTTACCCACGCCGCCCTTCTGGTTGGCAATCGCGATGACCGTCGCCATAAAAGGGTCAGTGGTCAGTTGCCAGTGGGCCGGTCGTCAGCTGCGCGCGGCGCCGCTGCGGCTCGGGGTCCATCCGGCTTGCCGCAACCGACACCCGGCAACGGACTACATCTTGTATCGCCCCATGTCCTCGTCACCGAGATTCTCGAGCCACTTGCGCAGCTCTTCGCTGTTGATCTTGTCCGAGGCCACAGAGGACACCTTCGAGTTTTTTAGCACCTCGTCTTCGACGTAGATCGGGCAGTCGACACGCAGAGCCAGCGCCAGGGCATCGCTGGGCCGCGAGTCGATGGAGAACACCTGGCCATCGCGCTCTAGCCAGATGAGGGCGTAAAAGGTGTCGTCGCGCAGGTCGTTGACCACCACCTTGTGGACGCGCGTCTCCAGTCCAAAGAGCAAGTTCTTGATCAGGTCGTGGGTCATCGGGCGCGGCGTCGCCACCTTCTCGATCTCTAGGGCGATCGCGTTGGCCTCGTATATCCCCACCCAGATCGGCAGCACGGCGCTGCCATTTACGTCCTTCAGGATGACGATAGGCATCTGGGTTACTGGGTCCATCATGAGACCTCGAATTCTCATTTCGATTTCCATCGTTGCACCCTCACTCTGCATCGGGTGATCGAGCCGCAGGATGATTGAGCCAGGGTTTTTGTCCGGATGTCACCCTCGGCGATTGCTCTTCTCCTTGGCGCGAAGGGCACCGGCCGCCGCTCAACCCCCCGATACTCTGACTCCCACCAAGCTGTTCGGCCCCGCCGCCGTGACACGCACCGTCATGTACTGCCCCACCCAGCCGGGCTCGCCAGGAAAGTTCACCAGGCGATTGCTCGTTGTGCGGCCCACCGCCTGTCCCAACCGGGGCTGGTAGCCTTCCACCAGTACCTCGAATTCCAGTCCGACGGCCGCCTGGTTGCGCCGCAGCTGGATCTCCCTCTGCCGCTCCTGCAGGATGGCCAGCCGCCTCCCCTTTTCCTCCTCGGGTACCGAGTCGGCCCATGCTCCAGCTGCCGTCTTGGGCCGCGGCGAGTATTTGAAAGAGAAGACCTGGTCGTACTGCACCTCATCCAGCAGGGAAAGGGTTTCTTCGAAGTCCTCTTCGGTTTCACCGCAGAAGCCGACGATCATGTCCGTTGAGATGCTCATAGCACGCTTTGACCGGCGGATGCAACCGATTCTTTCCAGGTACTCCTCGCGAGAGTAACCGCGCCGCATCCGCTCCAGCACCCGCGTCGAGCCCGACTGCACCGGCAGGTGCACGTGGTCACAGAGCACGGGGTGGCTCTCAATGGCCTGGACAATGTCAGGAGAGAAGTCGCGCGGATGCGAGGTGGTGAAGCGCAGGCGCTTCAGGCCCGGGATTTCCGCAGTCCGCGCTAGCAGCTCGGCGAAACTCCAGCGCGCCGGCGAAGGATCGCGGTAGGAGTTGACGTTCTGGCCGAGAAACTGAATCTCCGTGTATCCTGCGTCCACCAGGCGGCGGCACTCCTCGATCACCTTAGGGCTGGGCCGGCTCCGTTCCCCGCCGCGGGTCATGGGCACCACGCAGTAGGCGCAATCCTTGTCGCAGCCCTCGATGATCGTCAAATAGGCACGAAACGGGTTGTCGCGGCGAGTGATCTCGGTCTCAAAACACTCGTCCGTATCCAGGCTGAGCCCGGTGACACGGCGTTCGCCCGCTTCGAGCCGGTCCAGGAGCTCTGGCAGTTTCGCGTAGCTGGCCGACCCGCACACTAAGCTCACCTGCGGCGCGCGCTCGAAAAAGCGCTCGCCCTCCTGTTGCGCCACGCAGCCCAGTACGCCGATCAGCGGGCGGCGGCCGCTGCGGCGGAAGGCCCCCAGACGTGAGAAGACCTTTTGCGCCGCCTTTTCCCGGATGCTGCAGGTGTTGTAGAGCACCAGATCAGCGTCCTCATAGTTCTCCACCGGCCGGTAGCCCCTTGCTATAAGGACGCCCGCTACCTTCTCCGAGTCGTGGACGTTCATCTGGCAGCCGAACGTCTCCAAATAGAAGGTCCTACCATTCGCTGGCGCGGGCGCAGGTGCCAGACTCGGCCTCGCGGTCTCGCCTTCCTGGCGCTGGCCCACGCTAAACGGCTGAATCTGAACCAGGGTTGGATGCGTACCCATCCGTAGTGAACTGACCTCAAAACACAGTATAGACCTTTTTGAGGATGAGGGAGCGGCTAATCCCGATCGGCCGCTTCCATCCGCCCTGCCCTTCGGCTCCACGAAGCCAGGCTTTCGGATAATCAACCCGACTCGGGCGCATGGATGGAGAGCAGCACCCCGAAGGGATCTTCAGGTTTATGGTATAGTCACTGTAACTGAGCGAGTCGGAGATGACGATTGTCGAACAGGTCGAAAAGGACCTTGTGTCCGCGATGAAGGCCAAGCAGGAACTGCGATTGAGCGTCCTTCGCCTGGCTAAGTCCGCCCTGCACCACCGCCGGATTGAGCTAAACCGCCAGCTGGGCGACACCGATGCCGTAGCCGTGCTTCGGACCCTCGTCAAGCAGCGTCACGATTCGGTAGAGCAGTTCCGCAAGGGCGGGCGCGAGGAGATGGCAGCGAAAGAGGAAGCCGAGATTCGAATCCTCGAAAGCTATCTGCCCCCGGCGGCGACGGAGCAGGACATGGACGCTGCCATCGCTGCGGCCATCGCGGAGACCGGCGCCAGCGGGCCTAAGGACATTGGTAAGGTGATGAAGGCAGCGATGGCCCGTCTGACCGGCAAAAACGTCGAGGGTCGGCGCGTGAACGAGAAGGTGCGAGCCAGGCTCGGGGGGTGATGGTCCGCGGAGGCAGCGAGCGGGGAAGGGGTATATCATTTTTTACAAACAAAGCCGTAATGTTGTGTAGAATCAATAAGATCCATTTTTTAGAAGACCGGGGAGCCACCTGCACCCCACGGTTAGGGCGATCCATGAAGATCATCTTTCGCCGGGGGGCTAGACGAGTTTCTGAAGGGCCTTTAACTCAAGTAGCAACGATCAGGCGTAGCGGGTGACGGGCTGAGAAGGGACAAGGCAGCCCTTCGCAAGCGACTTTTTGAACAAAGCCGTAATGTTGCTGTTTTTCAATAGGATACATTTTATGGAAGACCGCCAACGATTCATCAACCGCGATGGCCAAGCCATTCCGGGGGAAGAGTTGCCGCAGCCCGAGGGGTAACACCGCATGGCCACTACCTCTCCGCCAAAAGTAACCCAGCAGGAGCTGGTCTTCAAACCCTACATTCCAGACGAATTGGTCATTCCCGAATTCACCCTCCGCGCCGTGGTTCTGGGTGCGATCCTCGGGGTGGTATTCGGCGCCGTCTCCGTGTATCTCGCCCTGCGCGCCGGGCTCACCGTGAGCGCTTCCATCCCTATCGCCGTGCTCTCGATCAGCATCTTCAAGTGGCTGGGCAAGTCCACCATCCTGGAGAACAACATTGTCCAAACCACGGGTTCGGCGGGCGAATCGATTGCCGCTGGCTGCGTCTTCACCTTGCCGGCACTGATTTTCCTCGGCTTCCCGCTCGAATACTCGCGCGTTTTTCTGCTAGCGCTGGCCGGCGGGCTGCTAGGGGTGCTGTTTGTGATTCCCCTACGTCAGGCGCTGGTGGTGAAGGAGCACGGCAACCTGGTGTACCCCGAGGGCAAGGCCTGCGCTGACGTTCTGATCAGTGGCGAAGAAGGAGGCATTCAGGCGGGCAAAGTGTTTGCCGGGGCTGGCGTGGGCATGCTCTACAAGTTCATGATGGGCGAGGCGGGCGGGCTGGCACTGTGGAAAGCGCAGCCCGCCTGGCACCCGGCTTGGTATCCCGGGGCAACCATTGCCGGCGAGATTACGCCCGAGTACCTCGGCGTCGGCTATATCATCGGTACGCGGGTGGCAGGGCTGATGTTCGCCGGCGGCGTGATCTCCTGGCTCGTCTTGATCCCTATCTTTAAATTCTTTGGCAGTCACCTGAGCGAGGTTCTCTATCCCGGGACGCTGCGCATTGCCGAGATGACACCCCAGCAAATCTGGGGCAGCTACATCCGCTACATTGGTGCCGGTGCGGTCACCATGGCCGGTCTCATCACGCTGGGCCGCACCCTTCCTACCATCGCCAGCGCTTTCGGCGGCGCGTTCCAGCAGATTCGTGCCGGGGTGGGCGCCGCATCCACCAAGCGAACGGCACGCGACCTGCCCCTCAGCCTCGTTCTGGCGGGCACAGCGATCATGGTGCTGGGCATTTGGGCGCTGCTGAGCTTCCGGGTAAATCCTGGGGCGAGGGGTAATTTTGTGTCCTCGCTGCTGATTGTGGTGTTTGGATTCTTCTTCGCCACGGTTTCAGCGCGAATTGTGGGGCTATTGGGGAATTCGTCCAACCCGATTTCTGGCATGACTATTGCCACTTTAGTGGCCACCTGCCTCATCTTCGTGTTGATCGGCTGGACGGGCAGCACCTATGCCGCCGTGGCCCTGAGCATTGCGGCGGTGGTGTGCATCAGCGCGGCGAGCGGTGGCGCTACGACGCAGGATCTGAAAACGGGCTTCCTCGTGGGCGCCACACCGTGTTACCAGGAACTCGGTTTAGCGGTGGGTGTTCTGACGTCGGTGTTTGCTGTCGGGCTCACGCTGAACCTGCTCAATAAAAGCGCCACCCGCGTCAATCCAGTCACCATCGCCAACGTCGAAATCACCTCGGACATGAAGCTGCAGGGCACTATCCACTACCACGGGCGCGACTACCAGGTGCTCAGCGTGATCGGCTCCCGCACCGTACCTGATGGCCGCTATTATTACGACGCCGCTGGGCACCGGATTGACTACCAGGAGGTGCCGGGCATCGGCTCGGCCGCCTATCCTGCGCCTCAAGCGACATTGATGAGCGTAGTGATCAACGGCATTCTGACGCGCCGTCTGCCCTGGACGCTGCTCCTCTTCGGCGCCTTCATCGTCGTGGCCATGGAGCTCTGCGGGGTGCGCTCGCTGGCCTTCGCTGTCGGTTCCTACCTGCCCATTTCCACCACCGCCACCATCTTCGCGGGCGGTGTCGTCAAATGGCTGGTTCAAAAGGTCGCAGGCCGCGGCGCCGAGGAATCCGAGGCGGGCAGTGGCGCGCTGTTCAGTTCCGGATTGATCGCCGGCGGCTCGCTGGGCGGGCTGGCTCTCGCGGTCGTGGTGGGACTCCGGAAGGAGGAATGGATGGCCGTCGGTACGCGATGGTTCCCCCGCTTCGCCAACAGCGACCTGGCAGCGCTGATCATCTTTTGTGCACTGGCCGCCCTGCTGTTCTGGGTTGCCAGATCGAGAAAACCCGCAAGGAGCAGCGACTGACAGGTGCGCAACACGCTGATTGCAGTTCGACCCTTCGCCGCGCCTCGCTCCCTCGTGCTAGGCTAAAGTGATGTCCTATTACCGCATTTCCTTTGGTCCGCCCCTTACCCGCATGGTGAAGTACCTCCTGATGGTGACCGGTGGCGTCTTCCTCCTGACCTTCATCCCCGCTCAATTGTTCGGCTTCGGACTTCCTTACGCCTATCTGTCCCTGGTGCCCTATGATGTCACGCACCGGCTCTTTCTCTGGCAGCTCTTCACCTACCTCTTTCTGCATGCCGGCTGGTTTCATGTGGGGTTCAATCTCTTCGCCCTGTGGATGTTCGGTTCGGACCTGGAGCGCCTTTGGGGACCCCAACAATTCCTCTTCTTCTACTTCCTCACCGGCGTGGGCGCGGGCCTGTTCAACGTCATCATTCAACCCAACAGTCCCATACCCACCATCGGCTGTTCGGGCGCTATCTTCGGCCTGCTTCTGGCTTACGGTATGATCTTCCCGGAGCGGCCCATCTTTCTCTGGATGATCATTCCCATCAAGGCAAAGTGGTTTGTGGCCCTCATGGGCCTGATCGAGTTTGTGAGCTCATTCAGCACGCCCGGCACGGGAGTCAGCCATGTGGCTCATCTCGGCGGGATGCTGTTCGCGTTCCTTTACCTGCGGGGCAATCAGCTGCGATTGCGGTCGCACTACCAAGAGTGGCGCCGCGCGCGCTTGCGCCGCAAATTTGAAGTCTACATGCGCAAGCACGAAGGGCGGGATGACGCTGGGCGATGGATTAACTGACGGGGTGACGCACGATCGAAGACCGACAGCAGGTGCTGCTATGCCATCCGCAACGCGCCGAAAGGGCCATGGTGCGGGAGTTCAACCGCGGGGATATAAACCGCTCGCTGGCGCTTTTCGATCCCCGCATCGTCGGGTTCTCCTCCACGCGCCAGGAACGCGTCCAAGGGCTCGCCGCCCTCAAGAAGACCTTTGACTACTACCGCCAGGCGTCGAGCCACATGAAGTACCGCATCGCGGATCCCCAGGTGCAAGTTTTCGGGGAAACGGCGGTGGCCACGTTTTACTGGACAGTGGAGCTAGGCCTTGGCCGGCGGCGGCACGCCATCCGCGGGCGCGGCACGCACGTCTTCGTGCGCGACGCCGGCAATAGGCGCGTTGTCCATGAACATTTCTTCCGCGTCCACTGAGGCGGCCGTGCGGGATCGCCCCAGGCTGACTTGGTCAGGTTCAGTGGCCGCCCAGTGAATCCCGCACCACGCCGTAGCGCGCGCCCCAGGCATCGGTCATCCGGTTCCGGATCTCCCACAGTTCGGGGAAGAAGGTGGTGCGCAAGCCTTCGTTCAGCAGCTCCACGGAGCGTCCCTTCAGCGACTTGGCACCCAAGCCGATCGTGCGGTGAATGAGCTGGACGTGGTGAAAGCGGAATTTCTGGAACAGCTCGTCAAATTCCGCCAGGGCCTCGGCCACGACATAGGCGTCGGAGTGGGAATATTCGGAGTCGTAGATTTTCTCCACCGTGAGGTTGTGCCGGTCGAGGTAACAAGTCTTGAAGGAATGCCAGAGCGGCTGATGCATCTTAAGCAGCGTGCGAAAGCTCGGTGACTCCTGACCGCTTCCGTTGCCCAGTTGCCGGCGAATCTCCTGGTATTCCTTGGGGGACATGGTCTCCAGCAAAGCGAGCTGGTCAATCATCAGTCGCTGGGCAAGGTGAACGCGGCGGAAAAGGGTGATGAGGCGCGGGGTGTTCTCCTGCTGGATGTAGTCGTCGATATCCAGCAGGGTGTAGCCGATCAGCTTCATCCACAGCTCTTCGACTTGGTGGACTACCTGAAACTGCAGCTCGTCGCCGTTACAGAAGGCCGCGAAGTCCTTCTGGCAGGAGAGCAGCTGCTGGGTGTTGAGGTAGAGCTCATAGTCGAGCGTCCCCTCGCCATTCATCACCGAATAGAAGTACTGGCGGTCCAAGGGCTACCCCCGGGCGGCAATGGCCGCGCCCAGCTCCAGTTTACACCTCGTCTGGACCCATGAAGCACCTCTAGCGGACCTACGGTCGCTCTGTCGAGGGCGCTGTCTTGCGGTACTGAAACTTGTCGATGCCCAGGCGCTTGATGCGGAATTCGAGGGTGGAAGGAGCCAGGCCCAGGCGCCGGGCAGCACCATTCGGCCCGGCGACGCGGCCGCGTGTGGCGCGCAGCGCGGCTTCGATGGCCTCGCGCTCCTGGCGCTCGAGCTGTCCGTCAAGGCTGCCGGCTGGGCCGCCGGCCTCAGCTCCTGGCAGGAGGCCCGCCAGCGACCGGCCATCGAGGCGCAGCGTTCCACCCTTCGAAAGGATCACGGCCCGCTCCACCATGTTTTCTAGCTCGCGAATGTTGCCCGGCCACGCATAGGCTTCCAAGGCGCTCAGAAGCCGGCGGTCGATACGCGTGATGTTGCGTCCAAAGCGCGTCCCGTGCTTGGCCGCGAAATGCGATACCAGCGCAGGAATATCCTCCAGACGCTCGCGCAGGGGCGGAAGGTGAATGGGGAAGACGTTCAGCCGGTAATAAAGGTCACTGCGGAATTGTCCGGCGCGTACCGCTTCCGCCAGATCGCGGTTGGTAGCGGCTATCAGGCGCACATCCACGCGGAGCGTCTGGCTGCTTCCCAGCCGCTCGAACTCGCGCTCCTGGAGGACGCGCAACAGCATCACCTGCACGTCCGCCGGCAGCTCACCAATCTCGTCCAGGAACAGAGTCCCGCCATGAGCCTGCTCGAAGCGCCCCTTGCGGCGCTCCACCGCACCGGTGAAGGCTCCGCGCTCGTGCCCAAAGAGCTCCGAGGCTAGCAGCGTTTCCGGAATGGCGGAGCAGTTCACCTTGATGAGAGGACCATGCGCCCGCGGCGACCGCCGGTGCAAGGCGCGTGCGATCAGCTCCTTCCCCGTGCCGGTCTCTCCGGTGATCAGGACTGTGGCGTCCGTCGGCGCTACCTGTTCGACTGCTTCGAGCACGCGGCGCAGCGCGGGCGAACTTCCCACGATCTCCTCAAACCAGGGCGCCTGGCCTAATTGGGATCTCAGCTCAAGGTTCTCCGCCTCCAGCTGCTCCCGCAGCTTTCGAATCTCCTCGTTGGCCAGCGCATTCGCCACCGCCACGGCAATCGCGCGCGAAACGGCGCTGAGAATATCGAGCTGCCACTGGGTGAAGGCTAGGGGCTCGGGGCGGCTGAAGACGGCGACGCCGATTAGTCGGCGCCGGACCAGGAGTGGAATCGCCGCGTAGGAACGGACGCCGCCGGCGGCCAGATGGAACTCGTGTTCGTACCAACCTCGCTTGGCCATCAGGTCAGGACACGTAAACGCCTGACCGGCCTCCATGGCCTGCCGGGTGACTTCAGCCCCTTCGTACGGAATCAGCTCATGGCCCGGCCACGACAATGGAATATCGGCGCTGCCAGGTTGCGTTCGCTGCAGGAACTCGCCCAGCGTCTCGTCCTCGCGTCGCGGCACGCCGACTACGTGAAGGTCATACAGGTCGTGCCGGCCGCCCTCAAAGGACACTATGCCAACGCTGGTGAAAGGCACGGCGGGCAGTAGGACGTCGGCAACAGCCGCTAGTACACCATGCAGGTCCCGCTCGATGCTTACCGCTTCCCAGGCGCGGAGAGCCAGGGCGTGAAGTTCCTCGGCGGGGAAGGGCGCTTCCGCATTCGTCCCGGCGGGCAGAGACGCAGCCATGGAGTGATTCTAACCGAGAATGATTGCGAATTCGCGAGAAGTTGTGAGCTAACGCCCTTGACGTAGAACGAGTAACTTGAGCATCCCTCTATGTTTCCAGTCGATTAGACAAAGGCGGCGGTTTTGGAAGCTTCGGTGCTTCTTCCCCTTCCGGACGTCGCCGGTTCAACGGTGCCATTGCCACATTCGAGGTACTTCTCATGTCTGGGAGCGCTGTCTTCAACCTAAGGCTCGATGACGCTGAACAGTACGCTTGCCTCTACCGAGAGTTCCATCCGCGCGTACTTCGGCTCTGTCACTACCTGCTGGGTTCGCGCGAGGAGGCGGAGGATGCCGCCAGCGAGGTCTTTGCCCGTCTGCCCCGGGCCCTCCGAACCTACAACCGTTCCCAACCCTTTTGGGGTTGGCTCTCGATGGTTGTCCGCCACTACTGTATCGATCTGCTGCGTCGCCGGAAGGCGGCGCAACGCCTGTTTGAGCCGGAAGGCTCGAGGCAACACCGGAGCTGGGAGCCGGCAACGCCCGGCTGGTCACCCCTCGAACAGCTCGTTGCCAAAGAGACGCGGGAGGCCGTGCGTAACGCCGTAGTCCGCCTGCCGGAGCGGTACCGCACGCCCCTGGTGTTGCAGTACTACAGCGATCTGAGCTACAGCGAAATTGCCGAGCGGCTTGGGCTGACGCGCGGCAGGGTGGCGGTGCTCGTCTTTCGCGCCAAGAAGCAGTTGCGCCGCAACCTAGCCCATGGCGCCGCGGCGTAGGGCGGAGTGAGCCGCTGAAAGTCCAGCCGGCGGGGAACAAAGACTGGAACTTTCAGGATCCGAGGCAGGGGCGGAAAACGTGCCGGTGCCTCTCTCCGCCCCTATAGGCTCAATTATTCCGTGTCGTCTTCGCCCTCGGTGTTGGGTGAGACCACCACGAAGATACCCTCACCGTTGCGGTTGATCCGCAGCAGGGTTTGTCCCTTGGCTTGGGCGGCCAGGCGGTTGAACTCGGCCACGGAGGTTACGGGCCGCCGATTGATGCTCTCGATCACATCGCCCTCCTGCAAGCCGGCCGCAGCCGCGGGAGAGTTCGGATCCACCCTTGTAATCACAACCCCCCGCACGCGGGGCGAGAGCCCCAGCTGATCCCGTATATCGGGCGTTAGGGCCGAAACCGAAATGCCGCGGAGCGCTCCTTGAGAAGGACCCTCGTTGGCGTAGAGGGGCAGATTGCTGGGACGCTCGCCGAGCTTCACCTTGAGGGTCATGGGCTTGCCGTCACGCAGGATCTCGAACGTCACCTCCGTCCCAGGATTCATGCTGGCCACCATCGCGGTGAGCTGGCCGCTATCCTGTATAGTTTCGCCGTCCATCTTGCGAATAATGTCGCCCGTTTTCAGCCCGGCCTTGTCCGCGGGGCCGCCCGGGGTAACATCCTGGATCAAGGCGCCGGCCGTATCGGGACTCTTGAACTGCTTGGCCAAATCTTGGTCCAGAGGGCTCACCGTGGCTCCCAGGTATCCGCGGCTTACCTTCCCCGTCTTGATCAAATCTTCCATGACGTGCTTGGCCATGTTGATGGGTATGGCGAACCCGATACCGATGAAGCCGCCTTCGCCATTGGGGCCGGACCCGCTACTGAGAATCGCCGTGTTCACGCCCACTACCTGGCCACGCACGTTCACCAGCGCTCCGCCTGAGTTACCTGGGTTAATGGCAGCGTCCGTCTGGATGAAGTTCTGATACTGCTCAATGCCGCCTTGGGAGCGGCCCAAAGCGCTCACCGTTCCGCGCGTAACGGTGAAGTCCAGACCGAAGGGATTGCCGAACGCCATCACGATGTCGCCCACGCGAAGGCTTCTGGAATCGCCCAGCGGCGCGGTGGGGAGGTCCTTGCCGTTAATTTTGATCACCGCCACGTCGGTCTGCTTGTCGGCCCCGACCACCTTACCCGGAAGCTGACGATGGTCCGCCAGCGTGATGCTGATCGATGTGGCGTTGGCGATCACGTGGTTGTTGGTCAGAATGTAGCCGTCAGGCGAGACCAGGATGCCGCTGCCCAATGCCTTTTGCCTCAGCTCTCGCGGTATGCTGAAGCCTGGAATGTCGCCAAAAAACTGGCGGAAAAACGGGTCCATGAAGAAAGGCGACTCTTGAATCCGCCGAACCTGGGTAGACTGAATCGAAACGATGGCGGGCGTCACCGCCTGGGCGATGCGCTCGTAAGCCTTGTTCTGCCGCTCCAGCAGGTCAATGTCCGGGCCATCTAGGCCGTTGCTGCTGGCAAGGGCGAACTTCGGGTAACTGCGGTGCCCCAGATAGGTCACGCCGGCTAAAGCCAGGCAGAGCAAGCCAATGAAGGTGAGGCTGAGACCCAGGAAATTCTCCCGCAAAAATTGCTTGGTGCTGCCTTGCATGTCAAACTTCCTCCATTCTTCTTTTCATTCATTTTCATTCATTCCACACACCGCGGCCGGACCTTAGAGCAGCGCTACTTGAGGGTGCAGTTTCAGGCTCTCGCAATCGGGGCAACCCGCGCGCCGTGGTGGGAATGCCACCGTAAACGTCTGTCTGCATTCCTAATCATAGGACGAAAAGAGCACCATTTGAACCGGTTGTAGGTCCCCGGGCGCCCATCCTGGCTGGTTAAAAATACAGCCTTCTTCCATTAAACTTAGATGCCCTCGCCTGACCGCTTGGTTAGCCCGCCGGTAGGGCTTGGGCCGAGGGCTCTGCCGGGTATCACCTTGGATCGATTGCGCGGCGAGGCCGCGAAAGGTATAGTGCTGGCGCTGACCTCGTCAGCCAGCGCGATTTTACCGCGAGGAGATTCTGACCTTATGCGTTTTGTGCGAATTGCCCCCCTGGTTGCTAGAGCCCTTTTCGTTTCGGCCGCCATCATCGCCGCAGGTGCCGCTCTCCGCGCCCAGCACCTGGACGTAACCGCGAAGCTGCAAGGGTTTGATTCCTACATGGAGCAGCTTCTGAGGGACTGGAACGCACCCGGAATAGGCGTGGGTATCGTAGTCAAAGACCAACTGGTGTTTGCCAAGGGCTATGGCTACCGAGACTACGAACAGAAGTTGCCCTTCACACCTGACACCTTGTTCCAGATCGCTTCGAACACCAAGCTCTTCACCGCGGTTGCGGCTGGCATGCTGGTGGAGGAAGGTCAGCTCACCTGGGACAAGCCGGTGCGCGAGGCTGTGCCCAGCATTCAGTTCTACAACGACCAGCTGAATAGCAGCGTCACCCTTCGCGATATGCTGTCGCACCGCACTGGCGTGACCCGCCATGACCTCATCTGGTTCAAATCACCCTTTACCCGGAAAGAGCTCTTTGAAAAGCTTCGGTACCTCGAGCCCCAGGAACCGATGCGGACGACCTTTCTCTACAACAACCTGATGTTTGCCGCCGTGGGAGAAATCATTGAACTGAAGTCGGGCAAGCGCTGGGAGGATTTCGTCCGACAGCGTGTCTTGACGCCCCTAGACATGAATGCGACCACCTACACCGTCGCCGAGATGCTGAAACACCCTGACCACGGCGTGCCCTACCGGGAAAAGCGCGACTCCTTCGAGCTTTACAAGATTCCTTACTACGAGGATACCGAAGGCGTGGCGCCCGCCGGCGCGATCATCTCCAACATGAACGAGCTTTCCCACTGGCTGATCGCGCTGATGAACGACGGAAAATACCGCGGCCGTCAGGTCCTGCCGTCGAATGTCCTCAAAGCAACGATGCAGCCAGCCATCAGCTTACCTAACACGCTGGGGGAAGGGCTGGGCTACTGGGAGCTGCTTAATCCTGACTACGGCATGGGACGCGAGATCGCCTCGTATCGCGGGCGGCTTATGACCTATCACGGCGGCGACCTTCCCGGTTTCCATTCCCAAGTCTCCTTCATGCCCAACGACCGGATAGGCGTCCTTGTCGCGGTGATCGGGGATCACGCTGCACCCCTCTACAACGTGGTGAGCTACAACGTTTACGAGCGGCTGCTCGGCATGGACCAGACACCCTGGAGCCAGCGCCTGCTGCAAGTGCGGCTTGCCAACAAGAAGGCGGGAACCCAAGCCCGCTCTAAGGCGGGCCAGGATCGCGTCCCCAACACCCGGCCCTCGCACCCCCTGGCGAGCTACGCCGGCGAATATGAGAATCCGGCATACGGAATCCTGAAGATCGGCCTGAAGGGCGATCAACTCCAATTTGGATTTCACGAGTTTAAGTTCCCTCTGAGCCATTTCCACTACGACCGCTTCGATACGCCGGACGATGAGCAGTACGGACGATTCTCGGTGAACTTCGGCACCAACCCGCAGGGCGACATCGCTACCGCCACGATCTCGCTGGATGAGGCAGACGTTGTCTTCACCCGTAAGCCGGAAGCCGTGGACCCAAAGTTGATGGAAAAACTCGCCGGCGTCTACTTAACTCCTGCCAAAGTGAAGTTTCCGGTGCTCTATCAGCCTGGCACCGGGCTCTCCCTGGTGTTTCCCGGCGCACCGCCGCGCAGGCTTATCCAGGTCAAAGGCTTGCAATTCCGTACTCCCCAGTTCGCCGACACGATCTACGAATTCGTCGTTGAGAACGGGGAGGTAAAGGCACTGAAGGAACGGGATCCGTCCGGGGAATTAACGTACATCCGGCAGTGAGCCAGGCGGTGCGGCCACGAGGCATGGCACACTGCCCTGCGCGCTGCGGCTGCCTTGGGTCACCATAACCCGTCTGGGCCGTAGGCCAGCAGACAAAATCTGTAGCTCAGGTAAACGGCGTGCACCTTGTATGCATTCTGTACTCTGCATACTTTGTAGACGATGGCAGCCCAGTGGCGGGCCAGGTGGCCCTGCAGCTCATATAGCGTTTTGATCAAACGAACCGGAAATGTTATTGAAAATAAAAGACCGGTGCTGGTGGACACAGCGACGATTTGATGCGACCGCCGCGCCGTTTCCCAAGTAGCCTAAAGGGTTGACCTACCCCTTAAGCGGCGGCTCGGCCTGAAGGCGCTGTCCCCAACATGCTCTAGATTTGAACGCCAGTCTGGGAGATTCCGATGTTCAGACTTCTGTCCGTTTCGGGCTGCCTAGTCCTCTTACCAGGGCTTGCTGCCGCGCAACCCGAGGCGGCTAAGACCCGCCTGGCCGTGGTGGGCCTGGACCACGACCACGTGTGGGGCCTGCTGAAAGATATCGCCCGAGAGCCCCTGGCGGAGCTGGTGGCGATTGCGGACCCGCATCCGGAGCTGGTAGCCAAAGCCAAGGCCCACGTCCCCCCTTCGGTAAAGTTCTACGATGACTACCGGGCGATGCTCGATGCCGCAAAGCCCGAGGCGGTGATCGTGACGACGGAGAATGACCGCCATCTCGAGATCCTCCGTGAGTGTGCGAGGCGGCACATTCACTACTCCACCGAAAAGCCCATGGCGTCTACCGCCGCCGAGGCGCGGGAAATGGAGCGGTTGGCCAACGAAGCTCACATCAAGCTGATGGTTAACTACTGGAACGCCTGGGTGGCGCCCTCGCGCCAACTGTTCCAGCGAGTCCAGGGCGGGGAGCTCGGGCCGGTTCAGAAGATCATGGTCGAGTACGGGCATCCAGGGCCGCGCGAAATCGGCGTTTCCAAGTACTTTGCCGACTGGCTGTACGATCCAGTCAAGAACGGTGGCGGGGCGCTTGTCGACTTCGGCTGCTACGGCGCGGAGTGGGCACTCTGGCTCAGGGGCCGTCCCATGCGCGTTTATGCTTCGGCGCGCAAGCTCAAAACCAGCCAGCACAACGCCGTCGACGATGATGCCACTATCGTGCTGGAGTATCCGGACGCGGTGGCGATCATTCAGGCCTCCTGGGACTGGCCCTATGACCGCGGCCAGGTCCAGGTCTTTGGGCCCAAGGGCAGCCTGTTGGCGGATCACGACGAACTGCTCTACCGCGCCGCCGGTGAAAGCGACCGGCTGGCTCCGGAGGGCCGGCCCCTAAGGCTCCAGCCACTCCCGCACGAAGCCAGCAATCCCATCTCTTACTTCGTAGATTGCATCCGCAATAACAAGGAGATTGCCGACCCTTTGTCAGCCAGGATGAACGTCCAGGTGGTGGAGATACTGGACGCGGCGAAGGAGTCGATCCGAAGCGGGAGAGCTGTGAAGTTGTAACGGGCGGCGGGGACGCCCCGAGCTACGGGATGCATGGAGCGGTATGAAATTTGTCTACTCGGATAACTACGACCTCAATTTGGGAGATCATGTCTTCCCGTCGATCAAGTACAAGCTCACGGCGGAAAAGCTGCTCCGCGACGGCGTGGCGCGGCCTGAGGACTTTGTGGAACCAGCGCCGGCATCCGACGACGATGTTGCCCTGGTCCACCACCGCGAATACATCCGCAAGCTGAAGACGGGCACGCTTTCCTACCTCGAGATTCTCCGTCTCGAGATTCCGTACTCGCCAGAGCTCATCCGTGCCGTGTGGGTGGCGGCCGGTGGCTCCATCCTAACAGGTCAGCTCGCGTTGAGGGATGGAGTGGCTGCGAACGTCGGGGGAGGATTTCACCATGCTTTCCCGGATCACGGCGAAGGTTTCTGCGTTCTGCATGACGTGGCTATCGCCATACGCCGCCTGCAGAAGGACCAGACTATCGAGCGCGCCATGACGGTAGACTGCGACGTGCACCAAGGCAATGGCACTGCGGACATCTTTGCCGCTGACCCCACCGTTTTCACCTTCTCCATTCACCAGGAGCGGAATTACCCTTATCCCAAGCCTCCCAGCGATCTAGATATCAACCTAGAGGACGGCACGGGTGACGCGGACTACCTAGCAGCGCTTGAACGTGGCCTGAAGCAAGCCCTAGGGAAGTTCCAACCCGATCTGCTGTTCTACATTGCAGGCGCCGATCCTTATCGCGAGGATCAGCTTGGCGGGCTCAGCCTCAGCCTGGGGGGGTTGGCGGAGCGCGACCGCCTGGTGCTCGGTGAGGCCCGCGCCCGTGGGATCCCGGTGGCGGTAACCCTGGCAGGCGGCTACGCCCGGCGCCTGGAGGATACAGTGCTCATCCATGCGACCACACTGCGAATTGCCAAAGAAGGAGCCGGAGGCCACTAGGATGGCTGCTGCCGAGCTGTCCAATGCATGACAGGAGCGGCGATGAGGATCGGCATCATCACGCCCGCACCGCCCCGATCGCTATCCGGAAACCGGGTGACGGCGCTGCGCTGGGCTCGGATCCTGCGTGGCCTAGGGCACCGCGTTCGCGTCGCACCGGTGTATCAAGGCGAGCCCTACGACCTGCTGGTGACACTTCACGCTCGGCGCAGCTATCTCTCGGCCGCACGGTTCCACCGTGACCATCCCGAGCGACCGCTCATCGTCGCGCTGACGGGAACGGATCTTTATCGCGATTTGCCGCGAAGCCGAAGGGCGCAGCAATCACTTGAGTGGGCCACCCGCCTCATTGCACTTCAGCCGAAGGCCCGCCATGCGCTGAGGCAGCATGTTCGTAGCAAGATGCGCACCATCTACCAGTCCTTCTCGTGCGCCCGCAGAAGAAGCGCAGGTTCGAAGGCCAATAGGACTCCGCCACGCCCAGGGAGTTTCGACGTTTGTGTGATTGCGCATCTTCGCCCGGTAAAAGACCCTTTTCGGGCGGCGCGGGCCGCGCGCCAGCTCCCGTCCGCTTCTCGGATTCGCATCCTCCATCTGGGAAGGGCGATGACCGCCGGCATGGCCCGTCAAGCGCAGTTGGAGATGAAAGTCAACCCTCGATACCGCTGGCTGGGCGAGCGGCCGCGCTGGCGAGTGCCGCAAATCCTAGCACGGTCAGCCCTCTGCGTGCTGCCCTCGAAGTTAGAGGGTGGCGCCAACGTCTTGTCAGAAGCGATTGCCACCGGCACGCCCGTCCTGGCGTCGCGCATACCCGGCTCCGTGGGTATCCTCGGCGAAGACTATCCTGGCTACTTCACCGTCGGCAACACGCGGCAGCTCGCAAACCTGCTCTATCGCGCCGAGACGGAGCCCAGCTTCCTGGCAAGGCTGCGGACTCATTGCCGTAAGTTGCGCCCACTGTTTGACCCTCGCCGCGAGAGGATGGCCTGGAAGCGGCTACTCGCCGAGCTTACGGATGACCGCCATGGAAGCCGGAGGGGATTCTGCTAGGATGAAGTCATGTACGATGAGATGGCGCAGGTGGTGGAGAATCGCCCCCTTGCCGGCCGCCACTTTCTATTGAGCCTGTATTCTCCTAAGCAGGCACGGGCAGTGCGTCCGGGGCAGTTTGCCATGATCCGACTGCCAGGCCGGTCGGATGTGATTCTGCGGCGACCCATGAGCATCTACGACGTGCGCAGCCGCGACCTAAAGGGTGGCTACGGGTTGGAACGCCATGGGCAGCGCCCAGCGGTGTTGCAGGTGCTCTACAAAGTGGTCGGACGCGGCACGCGGCTTATGGCGGAGCTGACGCCCGGCGATCGCCTGGCGGTACTGGCTCCACTAGGTCACGGATTTTTTCCGGAGGAGTATCTGGCCCAGGCGCGCGACGCGAGCGAGGTCTTACTCGTGGCTGGCGGCATCGGGATTGCCGCTCTGTTGATGCCAGCCCGCGACCTAGCACGCCAGAAAATCCCGCAACGCCTGTTCTTCGGCGGGCGCTCGCGTCACGATTTGGTGGGTCTCAGCGACTTCAAGCCTTTGGTGGAGGCTATCACACTGGCTACGGAGGATGGCTCCCGTGGCTACCGCGGTTATGTAACCGCTCCTCTGGCGCAGTATCTCGAACAACGCTGCGAGCGGCGCTTTCTGATTCTGGCCTGCGGACCCATGGCCATGCTCCAAGTTACCGCTGGGCTCGCCGAACGATACAACCATCCCTGTCTGGTCTCCATGGAGAACCGGATGGGTTGCGCGCTGGGCGTGTGCCTGGGCTGCTCGATCCGGGTGCAAGGGGAGGGGCATGCCGCCTACGAGCGAGTCTGTACGGAGGGGCCGGTATTCTGGTCCAACCACATAGTGTGGGATCCTTGATTGGGTATGGCGAAAGCCAAGGCTCGAAAGCTGAAACTCGAAGCTCAGGATGGCGAAGGCGAATTCACGCCGCGGATCGATGTTGAAATCGCCGGAATCCACTTTCAGAATCCGGTGATGACGGCGAGCGGAACCTTCGGATATGGGCAGGAATTTGCTCACCTGATCGACCTCAACCGGCTCGGGGCCATTATAGTAAAGGGCATTTCCGCCGATCCCCTGCCTGGCAATCCTGCTCCGCGCATCTACGAGACGGAAGCCGGGATGCTGAATGCGATTGGGCTCCAGAACGTCGGCGCGTGCACGTTCCTTGAAGAGAAGCTTCCCTTTCTGCGGACGCTGAAGGCACGCTGCATCGTGAACGTCTTCGGCTACTCGACCGAGGACTACGTCCGCTGCATCGAGATCCTAAACGCCGGGGAGGGTATCGACGCCTACGAGCTGAACATCTCCTGCCCCAACACCCGCTGCGGCGGTATCGTTTACGGCAGCGACCCGAAGCTCACCGAGGAGGTCGTTGCCGCATCGAAGCGTGCGGCGCGCTTTCCGCTGATCGTTAAGCTCTCGCCCAATGTGACGGACATAGGTGTGTTCGCCCGGGCCGCCGAGGCGGCGGGAGCCGATGCACTTTCGCTCGTCAACACCTTCGTGGGTATGGCCATCGATATCGAGACGCGCAGGCCACGCATTTCGAACCTCACCGCGGGACTGTCGGGACCAGCCATCAAGCCCGTAGCGCTGCGCCTGGTTTACCAGGCCACGCAGGCCGTGCGCATTCCCGTCATCGGCATCGGAGGCATTACTAGCGCCGAAGACGCTCTCGAGTATCTGATTGCCGGAGCTCAGGCCATTCAGGTAGGAACCGCTAACTTCTACTCGCCGGACACCTCGCTCAGGGTAATCGATGGAATTCGCGACTATTGCCTCCGCCACCGCCTCCACCTCGCCCAGTTGATCGGCAGCCTCAAGCACGGCGTGAATGGGGCCGGCGAGCACTAACTAGCTCGCCAGGGGCTACCCGTCCGGTTTTGTGATAATCTCTCTGCCCGCAACGTTTCGCGTTAGACCATTTCTGAACCGCTGGTGAGAACGCCGGCTCTAACTCCGGCCGGCCATCGGGAGGTGCCTCATGAAAGTAGGCGCATACGCAGGCGTCGGTGCGGTTGCGGCGGCTATCGCTTGGGTCCTGACCGCCTGCCAGCCAGCCGCGCATGAAGAGAACGAAACGTATGTGTTCCTCGCTTCCAACATTTCTTTGCCGTACTGGCAGGAAGCCGTCGCCGGATTTCGTGATGCCGGGCAGGACTTAAGGGTGAAGGTCGACATTCAAGGACCACAGTCTTATTCTCCCGACGAAGAAGTGGATGACTTCCAGCAAGCGGTGAAGAAGCACCCCGCCGGCATCCTGGTTTCTCCCGCCTCTGCCGACAAATTCACCGCGCCGATCGACGCGGCGATTGCCGCCGGCATCCCGGTCATCTGCATCGATAGCGATGCGCCGAATTCCCGCCGCTTGATGTTCATCGGCACGGACAATGTGCGCGCCGGCCAGGAGAGCGGAAGGCGCATTGCCCAGCTGATGCACGACCAGGGGGACCTGGTGGTGATTACGATTCCCGGCCAGCTCAACCTCGAACAACGCATGCAGGGTTTGAAGGCCATCGTGTCCGGTTACCCCCGCATTAAGATCGCGCAGGTGCTGGACGACAAGGGCGATCCGCGCCTGGCGAACGATGAGATCTCTGCCCTACTGGAAAAGAAAGCAAAGCTGGACGGTATTGTTTGCCTGGAAGCGTCAGGAGGCGCCGGTGCTGCCGAAGCCCTCCATCGCTTGAATCTGGATGGAAAGATTCCAATTGTGGCCATGGACAAGGATGCGGAGACACTGGACTGGATCAGCCGCGGCGGCATTGCCGCTACCGTAAGCCAAAAGCCCTATACCATGGCGTTCTACGGCCTCAAATTTCTCGACGACCTCCATCACAATGTCGTGCACGAGTTCAAAGACTGGCGCACGGCGCCCGTTTCGCCCCTACCCACCCTCGTGGATACCGGAACAGCGGTGATTGACTCAACCAACCTGAAGGAGTTTCAAGCTGCGGTCGCCGAGCATCCGAAGCCGCTGTGAGGGACAGGCACCATCCAGGCTACGAGCAGCATCACCGTGATCCGGGCGCGACCCATGCCAACCAGCCCATCCTCGCACCCATGGCCAGTCTGCAACCATTCACTGAAAGTACGAAGCTTCGAATGCCTGGGTAACGCTTGTCGCTGGATTCACAACCGTGCAGAGCGTTGGATCGCCCGAAGACCGGGACCTGCGCGACGCCATCGCGCGGTGACCTTCCAGGCCCCGAATCCTCACGGCCCTCCGCCCTCTGGTGGGGCGACGGTGAGCAGACCGGAACCCCGGCCGAAATTCGCGACTATATTCGCAGGCTGAAAGCGGCCTGCGGTGAGGCGAAGGCACTCGGGATGCGAACCCTTGTGCACGCTTATCGTGAGGCGGTGCGCATGGCCACCCTGGCGGAATGTACCGAGATTGAGCACGGCACCTTTGCCACGGACGAGGATCTGAGGCTAATGGCGGAGCACGGAACCTATGTCGATCCCCAGGCTGGCTTGGTGATCGAGAACTACCTGGCCAACAAGGCCAAGTTCCTGGACATTGGTAACTACACCGAAGCAGGCTTCCCGGCAACGGAAGGTGCTCTTCCTTTGGACCACGAGCTGATTCGACGTGCCCTGCAAATTCCGGGCCTAAAGGTGGTGTTTGGCACGGACGCCATGGCCGGCGCCCATGGCCGTAACGCCGAAAAGCTCATCGATCAGGTGCGCGACGGCGGCCAGAATCCTATGGCGGCTCTGGTATCTGCCAACTCACTCGCTGCCGAATCGATGGGACTGGAGCACGAGATTGGCTCGATAGCACCAGGCATGGAAGCCGATATCATCGCCCTGGATGGCGACCCGCTGCGGGATATCACGGCCGTGCGGCGCGTCGTGTTCGTAATGAAGGGCGGCCAAGTCTACAAGAACCGGGCTGCGTGGAACGGGCGCCAGTGATTGGGCGCGGGAGAGGGGAGCGGCCTGTAGCTAACCCAAACGCCGATGTCATCATGGACTATAGCTCAGTAGAGCCTGGCAGTGGCTGGCAGGTTCCGGTACAATCTCGCCAGATCGGGCAGCGGCTCCGGTCGCGATTTCCGAGCGCAGGTGTTTCCGCGGTGACGGCCGAGAACCGCCGAGGAGGCTTCACATGGCCCAGAACACGTCGGTTTCCACGGGACGGCTGATCGCAGTTCCGGCCGTAATCACGCTCGGCATCACCGTTCTTCGGCTGGTAGGTGAACTCCGGCACTGGCCTGCGCCCTGGTTCAGTTCTGCAGCAGGCGGTGGCGGCGCGGTGGTTGGCATCTCCTGGTTGCCCCTCCTTTTCGGACCCTACTTTGCAATCAAGCTTGCGCGCGCGGGGCTGGGGCCGCCCAGCTTCGGCAAGGCAATCGGCTTCAGTCTTCTCGGTTTGGCCATCCTAATAGCGGCCGGAGTCACGGTGGGAGCGGCCTTCCGGCGCCCCTCGGTTCTCGTGTTGCTAGTCATGTTGGTTATGCTCGTTGCTGCGTTTGTGCCGGGCATGGGATGGCGGCAACTAGGCAAGACGTTGCTGGCATATGCCTTTGCTGCTCGCATTCCGGTGTTGATCGTAATGTGTATCGCCATGCAGGCAAACAGTGGTCGAGGGTGGGGCACGCATTACGATGCAGTGACGCCCCAGCTAGCAAACGCTTCGTTTCTGCGTAAGTTCACGTATGAGGCGCTCTTCCCGCAAATGACCCTCTGGATCGGTTATACAGTCGTTGTGGGCGCGCTTCTCGGATCAGTCGTGGCTGCGCTGATGCGGGCCAGGAAGCCGGCGCAGGCCTCTGCCTAGGCAGCGGTGTCCCAGCTGTTAAATGAAGGCCACCGACTGCAGACCTGAGATCGTGAAGCGCTTGCGGCAGCGGGGATTCTTGCACTGCAGGTAGGTATCGACCCGCGTCATGTAGGACTGAGCTCTGGCGAAGCGTACCCGATCGCTGTCGTCCACTGGCCCCTGGAGCGCTTTTTTCTTCGTGCGAACCACCCAGCGCACCTCGTAAGTATCAACATGGTGGCAAAACTCGCAGTTCAGGGTGGCTGGCTTCTTCGTTTCTACCTCATCGTAGAAGTCGCGTTCCTGAAGCATCCCTTTCGATTCTAGCCCAGCAGCTCAGTACCGCCAAGGGCTGGGTGGTTGAGCATTAGCGGCCCCGGACTGGCGCGGAAGAAAACGGTGGGGACGCTCTCTCACCTGCGGAAGTTTCGCTCGAGCTCCTGGACCAACTTCTGCAGCGAGTCACAAGTCTGAAATAACGAAATACCTGCGATGCCCGAAGCTCCGGCCTCGAGACAGGACTTAACGCGCTCCACCGTTATGCCTCCCAGCGCGAAGACCGGGATGCGAAGCTGAACGGCAACTTCCCGAAGTTTGTCAAGCCCTAACGGAGGCCCATACGCTAGCTTACTAAGCGTCTCGAAGATGGGGCCGAGTAAGATGTAATCGGCGCCGGATGCCTCGGCCTCCATCGCCTCTTCCCTTGAGTGGCACGAAACGCCCACCAGCAAGCCGCTCGGGATAATCCGGCGGACTGCGGACGCGGGGAGCGAACTCGCCGGAAGATGTACCCCCGCGGTGTGAAGGGCCAGAGCGATATCGAGCCGGTCATTAACCAGGATGCGCGCGCGTGTGCCACGCGTACCCTCCACCGCGCGCTTTACTAGTTCGACCAACGCACGCGCCGCCAAGTCCTTCTCCCGGATTTGGATCAGGTCCACACCTGCGCGCGCTGCTTCGAGAATTCGCGGTAGCAGAGGTGCCGGTTCAATCGCATGGCGGTCTGTGATGTAGCAGAGCTTCAACGGAACTCGCTCGCGCCTGGTTTCCACCTCTGACCCACTCGAGCCTTCACCCTTAGGGATGCAAGGCTCATCTCGGCTCTCTGAAAAGTCTTATTACCGGCTCTTAACCCCGGAGCGCTGGCGTAGGCGCCAAAGTTCCGCAAATGCCAGTCCAATGTCGGCCAGCCCGATCCCCGAGATTCCCCCGCGAACGAAATAGTTCCGAGCCAGAGCAGAAACCCAAGCGTAGCGATTAAAGAAGTAGTTCTTCGTCCAAAGGGGATGCCAGGGGAAGATAAACAGCAGGATGCCCACTTCCAGGACGATCAGAATGAGGATGATAGACAGCAAGCGTCTCATAGCTGGGGAACAGGAATGGCAAACGCGAACCCGAGGAAATATAAGGGAAAGCGTTGAAGCCCTGATGAGTTTACACCATGCTCGCTGCCGCGTCGAGGAGCACGGCTGTACGGCTCCGCCCCAGCTCACCCCCGGCGAACGGCTACCAAGTTCTAGCGCCGGAACCTGGTTTCAAAACCTGGTCGGTCCGCGAGCTTCCGGATTTCCGAGGCGGCGTGCGCTGAACGATGCCACGCCCTTGGACGATGGTCAAAAATTGGTCAGAAGCCACGCTGCGAATCGATTCAATCTGGCCGTCCGGCCAGTGAATTTCGATAAGGTCCACGCGATCCCTTGCGGCAAGTCCGAAGTGCAACCGCAGGTCATTGGAAGAAAGATAGCTGCCACCTGCCCGAACCTCATCCCATTGCACTAGGCTATCTGCCACAACTCTGACCCGTGCCCCGATGGCATCCCGGTTTAGTCCTCGCCCTATGAGCTTGAGGGTGATCCAGCGATTTCGGTTCCCACCGTCGTTCCTCAGAAGAGTGGGCTTGCCGTCCAAATTTTCGACCACCACATCGACATCGCCGTCGTTGTCGATATCGCCGAAAGCAGCGCCGCGGCTCACCCGGGGAATCATCAGCGCCTCACCCGACTCCGCCGCCACTTCGGAGAACGTACCGTCATGCTGGTTATGGAAGAGCAAAATTCGTTGCGCATAGTTAGCCAGCTGGGGATAGACATGGCCGCTGACAGCCATCAGGTCCACCCAACCATCGTTGTCGTAGTCAAAGAAGGCGGTGCCCCAGCCTACCCAGACGCCCGGCACGCGCGCTGTGCCCGCCTGAAAGGAAGCGTCGGTGAAGATGAGAGGAGCGTCGTGCCGATAAAGGATGTGGTATTCCTGCGAAAAGTTAGTGACGAAGAAGGCGAAGAGTCCGGTGTGGAGATAGTCGCCTACGGCAATGCCCATCGAGCCCTGTGGCTGGCCGTCCTCGTTCACGGCCACGCCGGTGGGATAGCCCAGTTCGCTAAAGGTCCCGTTGCGGTTGTTGTGATAGAAGTAGTTTGGTCCGGTGTCGTTCGCCACATAAAGGTCCGGCCAACCGTCGCCATCTACGTCGGTCCATACCGCCCCCAGGCCGTAGCGGTGTTCGGGATCGGAAACCCCTGCCTTCTGGCTTACGTCCGTGAACGTACCGTCGGCCTTGTTATGAAAGAGGGAATCACCAGCTCCTGGCAGGCCGCGGGGTCCGCATTGCACGGGGACTCCCTGGTAGATACAGAACTTACCCTTTCCGAAGGCCGGCAGATCTGAGAGCCGGAAGTCGACGTAGTTCGCAACGAAGAGGTCTAAAGCGCCGTCGCGGTCGTAATCGCCGAAGGCGGCGCCAGTTGACCATCGCGGGTCGTCGACGCCAGCACGTTCGGTGACGTCGGTGAAGGTCCCGTTGCCGTTGTTGTGGTAGAGGTGGTTGTGCCCGAAGCATGTGACGTAAAGGTCCTCGTAACCGTCACCATCGAAGTCTGCCGCCACCACGCCCATGGCCCACCCAGGATACTCAAGCCCGGAACCGCGCGTTACGTCGGTAAACGTTCCATCGCAGTGGCCTCGGTATAACGCGCTCGGTGAACTCTTGGGATCGCCTGCGGTCTGGACCGTCAGGGAGTTCGTCAAGTAGATATCCAGGCAACCGTCATTGTCGTAGTCAAAGAGAGCGACACCGCCACTCATCGACTCGACGATGTACTTTTTCTCCGGAGCTGAGGTGTGCCTGAAGTGAATGCCGGAGGAGTCCGTGATGTCAGTAAAGCGAACGCCATCCGCTGAACGCGGCTCGTCAACGCTATGCGCTGCCACCAGAAGGCCGAGCGCAGGCATCAGCAAGGCAGGGACCAAGGGTGCACGTCTGCCCATCGTGTGCGGAAGGGGGTGAGCGCTCGTGAACTAAGACGTCAACCAACTCGGCACGGCTATGCGCTTGCTTTACCTCCAGCCGGGGCGGAGCTCAGAACTCCGGAGCGAATGTTGTGGCGCCACCCGCCGCCAGCGCGCTGCGCCGCCGGACAGACCCGGCCGCACTGGGATGCGTTGGGTGTGCCTGCGCGGCCACATTGACCGTGCCCAAAGTGTTCGCGTAGCGGGCGATCCCGTTGTAGAGGGCTTCGGCAATCTTCTGCCGGTAGGCAGGGCGCTTCAGGAGGCGCTCATCGCGCGGATTGGTGAGGAAAGAAATCTCGGTCAGAATGCTCGGCATGTTCGCGCCGATCAGAACCACAAAAGGTGCCTTCTTCACTCCCCGATCCTGCTCATTCCCGGCCAACCGCTCAGCCTGAGCGTAAAGTGAATGCTGCACTTGCAGTGCGAAGTGGCGGGACTCCTGGACTTTTTCGGACAGAGCAATCCGCTCGATCAGCTTCTGGAGCTTGTGTACCGATTCCTGTGACGTCGCGTTCTCGCGGGCCGCCACTTCTAGTGCGCTGGGGTCCGAAGTGAAGTTGAGGTAGTAGGTCTCGATCCCTCGCGCGCTCTCGTCACGACTCGCGTTAGCGTGGATGGAAATAAAAAGGTCGGCAGCCTTCTGATTGGCAATGGCCGTACGCTCTTCCAGCGGGACAAAGGTATCGTCGCTGCGGGTCATCACGACCTCACTGCCCAACTTGTGCTCAATCAGCTTGCGCAGGCGGAGGCCCACGTCCAGCACCAGGTCCTTCTCACACAGTCCCGTTGGACCGATAGTGCCTGTATCGTGGCCGCCATGTCCCGGATCAATCACCACGCGCCCAACCTTGAGTCCTAAGGCGCGAGTCAACGTGGGCGCGGCCGAAGCTGCCCCGCCTGGCGGGCGCACTGTCGATTCGCTGCCAAAGTCGGCAAGCGAGTCGGTTGCTCCTTCTCCTGCGGTCTCGTCGTTGCTACGCGCTCGATCCGACCGCGGGGCGTTCTCCGAAGCCCGGCTCTCCCCGGATTCTGATCCCGCATGATGACCGGCGCCCACATCGGTTGACTCCGGAGCGGATTCAGACTTCGCCGCCTCGCCCGCAGGCTGCCCGGCCGTTACAACGCCGGCGGGCGCTCTGCGCTCACTAGGGACAGCCGCAAACTCGGCAGAGGCCAAGCGCGACTTCGTTGGTCCACTGGGGCGACCACGAATGTCAATCACTAACCGGAAGGGATTGGGAAGGGAGAAGACAGAATAGTCCTCGATGTGTGCCACGTCGAGCACGACGCGCGTGACACGGGGCCTGAATTGGCCGACCCGGATGCCTTGCAGAAATCCGTCGTCCACCGGAAATGTCTTGCCGGCCAGCGCGGCGCTGAGCCTGGCACCTTTGAGGTCAAACACCAACCGATCGGGATTTTTCACTCGGGTGACATGGAACTTCACCTCATCGTCCACCCCGATCACGATGCGTGTGTAATCGGGACCCACCCAGCGGTGAATGGAGGTGACTTCCGGGATCCGCTCTCCGTTTGGGCCGCGCTCTTCTGTTGCCGCGGCCGCTTGCTCCTGACGAAGCGTGTTGTCCGAAGAAGCAGCTTGAGCGGACGAGACTTTGGCCTTGCTCAGCACCCGATCAATCTGAGCGACACGTTGCTCAGCCAGGCTCGCCTTGGACGAACCTGAATACCGCTCAAGGTACTTGGCATAAACTTCGCGGGCGGCCGCCAGGTCCCGCAGGTCGGTTCGGTAAATTTCGGCAATCGTGAACAGGGCATCGCGCGCCACGCCGCTTTGTGGGTACTGGGCAATCAGGAACCGGTAGGCCCGGATGGATGCCTTGAAATAGCGCGGCTGGGAGAATTCTCGCGCCATTTCCTCGTACACCTCGCCAACCGAAGCGAGCGCGGCCGGAGCTTTGCGGTAGGCCGGATCGTAGCGGTAGACAGCCTGAAACGCGCGCACCAGCTTTTCATACTCGGCAAGCGGGCGCGTGCCCTCCGGCCGCGCTTCGAGCGCCGTCCGCAGGGTCACTGCCCGGTCGTAGGCCCGCTCCGCCTTGGCCCGGTCGGAGGTCAAAGCGGGCTTGGCCGCCAAGAGAAACAGCGTGAACAATCCACTCGCTCGCGCTGGCGCGTGCCGAAATGAACGGCTTCGTTCGATCAAGCGTCTTTTCCCTGCAGTCGAAGTCCTCTACTGCTCAAAGTGCACCACTCCCTTGGCGTCAACGTAGCTATAAATGGGGGCGGCTAGCGACCGGCCTGCGGTATGGCTCGCAGCCGTGGGATCGGCCACGTGATAGAGTGTAGTGACTTTCCTCACATAACGCTGCGTTTCGCCATACGGAGGAACACCACCTCGACGCAGCACCGAGTTCTCGCCGGCATTGTAGGCGGCTAGCGACAGTCGGACATCGTTGCCAAATAAATTGAGGAGATAGCGAAGGTAGCCGACCCCGCCTTTAAGGTTTTGCTCCGGATCAAAAGGGTTCGCAACACCGAACCGGTGCGCCGTGGCGGGAACGAGCTGCATGAGGCCCATGGCACCTTTCGGCGAGACGGCCTTGGGGTTGTAGTCCGACTCGGCTCGGACTACAGCATGAACCAACCGGGGGTCCACTCTGAAGCGGCTCGCGGTTTGATCAATCAACGCCTGAAGGCCAGGTGGTCGCCCACGAAGAGTGCCGGATAACGGGAGATCGATGACGTCAACGTAGACCCGGTGACCCTGCTCGTCTGTCAATGAGACGATGCGAGTGTGAGCCGAAGGCACCTCAACAGATGCTGTCGCGGCCTCACTCCGCGAGGCGGAGGCCGCCGACCCTGGGCCCAAGCCGGGACTGCTTTGCCATGCCGAACCGGGGAAGGGAAGGAGTGGCCCCAGACTGAGTATCAGCCATGCCCTAACGTTCTTGGCCCGGTCGCGCTGTTGCCGTTGCATCGGATTCCGCCACTCCGCCGATTGGTTCTCCTTCGGCAGAAAAACCCGTGCGCCGCCACCAGACGGTGGAGATTCGTCACTTGCTTCGCCGGTCCCCCTCAGACGGGCGAGCTTGGTCTGCCTCGCGGCACGTGACCTGGCGCAATCCGCGACTGCCGCGTACCTTGGGTCCGCGGCTGCGGGCATTGTAGCATAGAATGAACCTAAGATGTCTCGCCTTGTAGTGACGGGGGAACGCTGTAAGTCCCACATGCTCCGAGCTCGGCCGCGCGGTGATACTACGATGATCTACCTGGATTTCTCCCGGCACAAGACAGGGTGAGGCGGCGAATGGCTCAGGACGGCGTGGGCGCGTCGGCTTAGATCACCCTATGGTTTGTCGCGACCAATTCTCGGCTTTTCCCCGCCTCCCCTGGGACCACGGCCGAGCCGGCACCCAGGCCGCAGAGACCAGGCAGATCAGACTGACCGTCGAGACCGAGACCACACCTCCCAAGCCACTCTGGTAGAGGTGCCGACGTTCCGCTTGCGATGCCCAGCTAAGGAAGACCGTCCTTTCCAATTACGAGTGCCCCTTCGCGACCTGCTTCAGCACATGCTCGTAGGCCTCGAGCGTCCGGTCGATGTCTGCCTCGCTGTGCGCGTAGCTGATGTGATTGCGCTTGAGGTTGACGGGAAGCATGAAGACGCCGCAATCGATCAGCCGCCGGCGGCAGTCAACGAATCGCGCTCCGTCGTTACGCAGGAGATCCGTGTAGGTGATGGCTGGGCCTTCCATGAAGTAGGTCAGGAAGATGGACCCGAATCCCGCAACCATCGCCCGCACGCCCAGACGCTGGTGGATCTCACTCAGCCCGCGCCGCATTCGCTCGCCCAAGGCGAACACGCGGGCGTGGACCGGCTCGCGCTCGAGCATTTCGATGGTGGCCAGCGCGGCCGCGCAGCCCACCAAGTTTCCGTTATAGGTACCGGCGAAGTATGTGTCGCCTCCCGGCCGTGTATTGAAGTGATTCATAATCTCCGCCCGTCCGCACACAGCAGCTATTGGAAATCCGTTGGCCATGGCCTTGCCCAACGTTGTCAGGTCGGGTGTGAGGCCGCAGAGGGTCTGATAGCCCCCGAGGTGGTGGCGGAATCCGGTCACAACTTCATCGAAGATGAGCAAGGCGCCATGGCGTCGCGTCAGTTCGCGCAAGCCCTCGAGAAAGCCCGGCTGCGGTGACAGGCAACCCACGTTGTGCGCGATGGGTTCGACGATGACGGCGGCGATTTCGCTCCCATGCCACTCGAAGGCTTGCTCGACGTTGTCAAGGTCATTGAACGCACAGACGAGCGTTTGCTCGAGTACCTCGGGCAAGATTCCTGCCGAGCCCGGATCGCAATGCCCAACCTTGTCCGCCGGGCTTGCGACGTTGAGCAACAAACTATCCGCGATACCGTGATAGCAGCCCTGGAACTTGACGATCTTCTTGCGACGGGTAACGGCGCGGGAGACACGCACTGCATGGAAGGTTGCCTGCGAGCCGCTGGTACACAGCAGGACTCTTTCCGCACACGGAACGTGCTGTTGAATCTTGCGCGCCACCTCGATCTCGAGCTGTGTAGACCCCACCCCTGCCGCGCTGTAGGCGTCCCACAGATCTCGCACGCGCCTATTCACCTCTGGATGGTTGTGACCCAGGAGTGCGGGGCCGAAAGCGGCGTGATAGTCGATGTAGCGATGGCCGTCGGCGTCCGTGAGGGTAGCCCCCGACGCCGACGTGAACATCAGGTGGGGCAGAATACTGCGCGGGGCACTGTTAACTCCGCCCGGTATGACCTGGCAGGCCTCGGCGTAGAGACGTTCGCTGTGGGTATGGTCGAGGATCATGGTCCAGCTTTTTCGTCGATACGAGCGGCGCCCCGCTACACCACTACGCTCGTAGGAAAAGCCGCGAGGCTGATACGCTGGTAACAGACCGGCGCTACACGCTGGTCGAGCCGCGCCGGATCGTCTGCAGCAGCTGCCGCAGGCGCTTGAGGGACACCGGTTCTTTCCCGAAGCGGAGCCCGTAATAAGCGCGCGTGAATTCTTCGAGCGCCGGCTGCCACACCTGGCCGGCTGCTGCCGTGACAAGCTCCCGCGGGGTCTGCGACGGAAGCTTGATCATGCCCCGTTTTCGGAGGACGCGCAGCAGACCATAGTAGACCAGCGTTGAGTCCTTTGGACGTACCACCCCCTCCGGCCGGCTCAGTTTCCACAGCCAAAGCGCTCGGAACCAGCACAACAGCGAATCGCCTCCAAGCGAGTAATCAGCCGTGGCCAACGCCGCGAGGAGTATCAACAGGAGCGCCGCCCCCTTCCCCCAGTGAAGGAAGACCCAGCCCTTGGCAACCGTTACCCACCCTGCGCCGCGGCGGCTGACGTGGTCCAGCTTCTCCTGAAGGCTCAGCCGAAACGGCCGCGACACGGATTCAAGCTGCCGCGCTAGGCGAAGCTGGTGGCCGAAATCGTAGTTGATGACCCATTCGTTCCAGAAAAGGTTCACGGCATCGAGGCACCCATCGAGGGTGCCCTCTGCTTGCTCTTGGCCAGAGGGCGGCGTTGGATCGAAAGGGATCCACCCGAACGAGGGAAAGTAGACCTCCACCCAGCTATGGGCATCGTGGGCACGCACCACGAAGTCTCCAGCCACCCGGTTGTAAGCGCCAGATTGAAAACCGTTCACCACCCGCGCCGGAATGCCCAGGTGCCGGAGCATCACTGCCATGGCAGCCGCAAAATACTCACAAGAGCCTTGGCGGGCGGTGAAAAGAAAGCTGCCCACCGGATCGCTGTGCGAGAGGCCCTGCGGATCTAGAGTGTAAGTGTAGTGGCTGCGCAGGTAGCTCTCGAGTGCTCGCGCCCTGTCATAGTTGTTGGTAGCAGAGGCGCTGATCTGCCGCGCCAGAGCGGCGACAGCCGGGGCAGGCCGTGGCAATTGCAGGTAGACAAGGCGAACGTCATCAGGGTAGGAGCTGGTGTCAGCCCGTAGCTGGGCAGGGGACGGCAGGCCCGCGTCGGATACCACGTCGTAGGCTAATGCTGATACTCCCTCCTGGGGACGGTGAAGCGACATGGTTTGGTCGAGGGTCA
Organism: Acidobacteriota bacterium; assembly: GCA_902812465.1. Lineage (GTDB taxonomy): Bacteria > Acidobacteriota > Terriglobia > UBA7540 > UBA7540 > CADDZE01. The sequence goes on from CADDZE010000023.1 coordinate 48,272, forward strand.
GAACCAGCAAGCGGACATCCACCTCACGCGGCACGGCCGCGGTGAACAACACATCGGTTGACACATTCGAGAGGATCACGCGATAGCGCAGCGGGCGGTGGGGCCAGCTACTCCAGCCCGCGGGTTCGGGCACCACGAAGCGGCCGGGCGCAGCCGGATACACGGCGACCTGCTCGGTGTTGTCGTCGTACCAGCGCCGCCCGTCAAAGCTCGTTAGCGCGACGCCTCGCCACTTAACTTGCCGAAACATCTCCGGACTACCCTGAGGAATCACCCGCAGCACCACTAAGGTCGATCGCTTGATCCTTCCGATATCTCCCAGGTTCACAGCGTTGGAAAAGCCGGTAATGCTGGCCGGTTCAGAAGCAAGCGCTGAGAGGTAACCGCTGCGATATCGCGGGATAGCGAAAAACAGGAGTGAAGCGATCGCTGCGACGCCTGCCGTTAGCACGAGCGTGAAGACGGTGAGTGACTTCTCGAGTGCGGCCCGATTCCGCCTGCTTTGCCGGCGAGGATCGGGCGGGACACGCCGCGCCGACTCCATAGCGCGCTTCATCTCATAGCTTATGCAGGTAGAGATGGCAAAGAGCACATAAAAGGCAAAGCCGGCGAGATAAGCCGTTTCCACCGTCAGGATAGCGGCGGCTAGGATCATCAGAAAAGCGAGGACGGCCAAGTAGGCATAGTCGCGATTGGTGTAAGCGGAGAAGATCTTGATGACGGTCACGAGCAAGACCAAGTGAACCGTGGCGGAAAGCACCCGCTCGGACAATCCCGGCCCGCTCGAGAGCGCGACGAGATCCAGCAGATAAAAGAGCAAGCACCCGATGGCCAGCCGGTTGACGACAGCGGGGCGCAGCCGCCAGCCCTTCTCGCCAAGATCACTCCAAATCTTAATTATCAAGGCGGCGGATACCAACACGACGGAAAGCGGGTCTAGCGGCCGGGTGGCCGCCAGCGTGAAGAAGCCGGCCGTCAGCATCAGCAGCAGCGAAACCTCGAAATAGCGCTGCACGCTGGGCAAAATCACGTCCTGCGAGGACGGCAGATGGGCCGAAACCGCGTTCTGCATATGCCAGCTATTTTAACGGTAAGTCAGTGCCATCAGAGCACGGCTTGTCACCCGGGGGAAAGCATTCATGCCGGAAAGTAAAAGCCAGCAGAAGATCCCACCCAGTCCATGTCACGGTTATAGTCCACGCCCATCATGGCGCCGCGCCCCATCCGCACCAGAATGGGCCCGGCCCTCAGCTCCTCGCTCCACAGGTACATAATGCGGGTTTCCGCCTTGGTGGGACCGCACGGCGTTTCGATGACCGGCGCAAACTCGAGCCGCTCCTGCAGGATGTACTCCTGCCGGTGCAAGAGGGGAATGGCAGCGAGTTCGCGCTCGGTGGGGCCGATGATGACGCCACAACCCGCAAAGGAGAATAGAGGCTTTAGCACGTAGTCACGGAGGTTGCCCGGAAGAGGATGGAAGTCGTCCAGGAAGCGCGTAGCGGGCACGCTGGGGTGGCGTAGGTAAGGGATCGAGAATTTCGAGATCAGGAAAAACCAGTTCGGGTGGCCCGCCCATTCTACATCTAACTCGCTGTTCCAGGCAAACGGCGGCTTCTGTTGCTTCCGGACGAGCTCATCGGGGATCACGCGGTTGTAAATGCGGTGAATCGGAACGCGCCTGCCATCGCGCTCGTAGAAGAGCTGCCGCCCTTCCTTCTTCACCTCCCGAACGTTGACGATAGGGGTCGCGCACAGGCGCGCGGTCAGAAGAAAGTCGGGCAGGGTTTTCTGCTCGAACGGGTCGATTTCCATCAGCACTACGTTTTCCGGCCGGTGATCGCCGAGGATGGCGCGCTTGAGCAGCTCCCGGTAGGAATCCGGATCCAGTCCTCCGAGCAGATACCGCAACTCAGCGTCGAGGGCGTAGGCCTTGCGGTATTCCTCGGCCAGCACGGCTTGATAAGCATAGAGGCTGGGGAATCCTTGGATCTCCACCAACTTGGGCTCGAGCGCCCCCGAAGCATTGCGTACCAGTCCGAAGTCCACCTGGATGAATTCCGGATGTGAACTCTCCTTCGGAACATTGAACTGGGGAGGAATGGCGCGCCGCGCCGCCGCCAGATAATCCGGATTGTTGACCAACTGCAGAATCAGCTCTCGGCCATAGGCCGCCATCTTTTCGATCAGATTCTGCGGGTAGAAGCAAGGCGTTTCGCAGTTGCGGAACCGGATCCGCACCCCGCACGCTTCCTTGAGGGAGCGGAGGAAAGAGTCGTACTTCTCAGGGTTAAACCTGGCGTTAAAGTCGTCGCGGAGGCTGGGAACCATAAAGGAAGCGCCTGATCAGCCAGGTGCGGCAAGGCGCTGGTCCGCTCAAACTAGGAACTCGCCGTCACGCATCAGCGGCCGGTCATCCGCCCAGATGCTGAACCGTGTCCCCACGACGTCGATGTGAGTGGACGAGTACCAGGTCGCGCCGGTATGTTCGGCGTAAGGATTGCCAAAAGCGAGGTGCACGCCTGGAATCTTCTCGTCCTGCAGGATGTGACCGATGACGCGGCGTACGGCGATGTTGGTGCCGACGGCCAACTCGCCCACCCGATCGCTGTTTTCATCGGTGTGCGTATAGCGCCAGAACTCGGCCTCGAGCTGCCGGTTCTCGCTGTGCGCCTCCACCAGGCGGCTGGCACGAATGCGGATCGAAAGCGGCTCATTCCGCAGGTCGCCAAACTTGGCGCACAAGTAATCTCCTACCACACCGTCAATCACGAAAGTGCCGTCCACACGCTCGGGCGTGGTAAAGACCTCGCCACCAGGAAGGTTGCCCCACTTTTCCGGGCTGATGATGCCGCTGGTTTTCAGCCAGCGATAGGCGGGATTCAACTCGGCTGTCAGCTCTGTACCAGCGGGGGCGGTGGCGCGGATGAAGCGGGCAGATCGCACCACCTGCCACACACGCGTGCTGATCTCATCCACCTGCTCAAAGTCAGCACGCATTCCTTCCATCATGATCTGCCGATTGATATTCACCATGTGGGCGTGGCGGATCCGGTGGTCAGTGACAACGCGGGTCAACTGCATGCGGGAGCGCAATTCGTTGGGCTGAGCCTGGGCAGCCAAGATACTTACCTGGCTAGTCTCCAGGTCCTCGAGCACGGCCCCAGGCATATTGGCGAGAGGGCGCCTCGCCAGCTCCTCCAGCACCCAAACCCTGTAAGGTGCACCGACATCCGCGAGTTCGCGCGCCAGGCTGGCGGCGATATCCCACGTGGCCACATCCGTAATTAAGGTCACCTTCTCTTCTGGCCGGACCCGCAGGCAGGCGCGAACCGCATTGCGCGCGCCCGGGGCCAGCTCCGCATCGAGAGGCCATTCATTTGGCAGCGTCATGGGTGCGTACGCGCTCCCTGGGGAGCCGGTTGAACCAAGCTCACTTGCGTCTCCTCAATAATGTAATCGACCACCCGCTTAAGGTCTTGCGTTTGCTCAAAGACGCGCAACTGGCGGTCCGCCCCTGTGCCCATCGCCAGGATCTCACGGATGTAATTCACTTCCTGGCGGCAGCCAAGGTCGTCCACGACGTCGTCCACGAAGGCCAGGTATTCCTGCATGAGGTCGCGGAGAGGTACCTCGATCTGCTTGCCAAAGTCAATCAGCTTGCCGTCGATGCCGTAGCGCGCCGCACGCCACTTGTTCTCCATGATAAGGGCGCGACGGTAAAGGCGGAATCCTTGGTTGGCGGCGTAGAGCTTGTAAAGCTTGGCGACGGTGGCCTGGATGAGCGCCGCCAAGGCTAGGGTTTCGTCGACACGCATTGGAAGATCGCAAACACGAAACTCCAGCGTGTTGAAGAAGGGATGAGGGCGGATGTCCCACCAAATCTTCTTGGCGTTGTCAATGCAATGCGTCTTGATGAGCAGGTTGACGAAGCTTTCGTACTCGCCCCAGCTGGGGAAGTAGTCAGGGATATTGGTGCGGGGAAACTTGTCGAACACTTTGCAGCGGTAAGACTTCAGACCCGTCTTCATGCCCACCCAGAAAGGAGAATTGGTGGAAACGGCGAGGATGTGAGGGAGAAAATAGCGAGCGGCATTCATTAGGTGGATGGCTGCCTCGCGGTCCTCGACGCCGATGTGGACGTGGAGGCCGAAGATCAGGTTGGCCCGAGCCACCTGCTGCATGTCCTCCACAATCGTGTGGTAACGGGCGTCGGGATAAATTTCCTGCTGGCGCCAATCGGCAAAAGGATGTGTGGCAGCGGCAGCCAGCTCCAGACCGCTCTGACGTGCCAGGGCGATCATCTCCCGGCGCAGCTTCACCAGTTCCTCGCGAGCCTCTTTGATGTTGCGGCAGACGCAGGTGCCCACTTCCACCACGGACTGGTGCATTTCCGGCTTCACGTGCTCCCGCATCAAGAGCTTGCCTTTCTCGATGATCTCGGCCTGGATATGGGAGCGGAGGTCGCGCGTAAGGGGGTCAACGGTCATATACTCTTCTTCGATGCCGATGGTCAGGGAGGGCGTCATAGGGGCCTCCGGGTAGCGGACTCCTGCTGCACTACGATAACACGTTCCGCCGACGCCTCCGACCATCGCGGCCGCCGGGGCCAGAGCGCGGATCAGCCGGGGCCGCATCGCCAGACGGCGATCGGACAGAACTTAGGAGGGGCCAGGCTTCTCGAAGACAAGGAAGTAGAAGTGCTTCCCCATGTCGGGCTCGATAAAGCCCGGGGCCCGGCGCAGGAAGTGGAAACCATTGCGCTCAGCGTCCTCGCGCTCGATCGCTTCCGGCATTCGATGCCGCTCGTAGTACTCGCTGCGCGGACGGCCGGTGGGTGCTTCCGTGTCGATGAGGCCGAGCAGTCCTCCTGGCTTCAGAGCACGGAACAGTCCCTGAAGCATCGCGTTGTAGTCGCGCCACTCGTGGTAGGAGTTGACCACCAGCACGACGTCAACGCTTCCAGGGGGTAGGTGAGGATCATCCGGCGATCCGGCGACGGTCTCAACCTGGTTGAGTTTGTTCTTTCGCGCTTCGCGTTGGACTGACGCCAGCACGTCCGAGTCGATGTCCTCAGCGTAGACCTTGCCTTGGGGCCCCACGCGCCGGGCGAGATGGAAGGTAAAGTACCCCTTGCCGCACCCCACGTCGGCCACGCGGCTGCCGGCATGGATCCCAAGCTGGTCCATGACTTCTTCGGGACGCTGCCAGGCGTCGCGGGCTAGCCCGTCGTTCTGGACCTGCAGGTGGCTCAGACCTGCTGCCAAAGCGCCCGCTATAAGGGCGATGCCAGCCAGAGTTCGTGAAGTAACCTTGCGCAGGTTCATCGTCGTGCCAACTCAGCGGCCGAGCTCCCCGTCTGAACTTTAGGTTTCGCCGCGGCAGGGCTAAGCAACAATTCCAGTTCAGGGAACCGTATGCGAAGATCGCAAGGTGCTGATCCAAGCCACTCGGTTAATGACCCTTTCGATTCCAGATAGGAAGGCTGCCGGTTCAGGTAGCAAACTTGCCACCAGACAATCCCCCGACGCGAAATTATAGAAGTGCCCCGGATGCAGCAGGACGCCGTCTTCGCGCAGCAGGGTAAGGGCCCACTCCTCATCTTCCACCATCTCCGGCAGGCGCAGGACCACATACCATCCGCCCTCGACCCTCAGACGAGTCACAAGCGGTTGCCCGACCAACTGCTTATCGAGGGCTTGCAAGTTGGCTGTCAGTCTCTGGCGAATCTGGGATTGGATGGGGTGCCGCGAGTCCAGGAACGCAGGCAGGGCGAGCGACTGGGGCGTGCCAACAGACAGATAGCTATCGGCGATCATTTCAAGTCGCGCCAGCGCCTCCCTCTGCGCTTCATCGGGCCCGCTGACTACGATCCAGGCCACCTTCATCTGCGGCAAGGCACAAATCTTCGAAAGCCCGCTCAGCGTGAAGGTAAGTACTTCAGAGGTGCCCGCGTGCGTGCCGGCGTGGCCACGCGAAGCCTCGACCGGATAATCCAGAAAGACCTCGTCGGCTATGAGGGCAAGCTGGTGCCGCCGGCAGCACTCGATCAGAAAGCGGAGGTCGCCGTGGCCCACGTAGGAGCCGGTGGGATTGTTGGGATGGACCACGATGATGGCGCGGGTCCGTGAACCCAGGCGCGCGGAGAGCGCTTCCTGGTCGGGCTGCCAGCTGCCACCGTCGTCGTAGAGGAGCGGATACGGGACAAGCTCCGCGTCATTCAACTGCGCCAGGACATCCAGCAGCGGATAGCTTGGCTGCGGTACCAGCACGGAGTCACCCGGGTCGGCCAACAGACGCAGCAGGTAAGAATACGCCTCGCTGGTGCTGGATGTCAGGATGATCTGTTCCGGATCCACGGTGGCGCCGAGCGCGGCGTAGTACGCCGCCACCGCGCGCCGCCCAGCGACGTGTCCCCGGGGGTCGGGCTCATAGAGGAGGCACCCGCGGTCGGCTAGCGCCTGCCGTATCGCGTCTTCACTGTATTCGAATCCGCAGCGAGTAGGATTGGACTCGGTGAGATCGGTCACCGGAAGCTTATGACGCCTCCGGGCGTCTAGCTCCTGGGCCAGGCGATTGGGCCGGAGCGACCAATCAGTGCGGCGTGCAAACATGGGCAAACGGGCCACTTAAGCGGACGGCACGAGCACAACACCCCCTAAGCTACAAGGGAATATTTCCGTGCTTCTTGGGGGGATTCATGTCGCTCTTGTTCTCGAGCATGCGCAGGGCTCGAATGAGCCGGAGGCGCGTCTCGCGCGGCAGGATGACGTCGTCCACCCAGCCGCGCTCCGCCGCCACATACGGGTTAGCGAAGCGCTGGCGAAACTCTTCTACCTTTTCGCGGCGCAGCTTCTCAGGATCCTCCGCCTTCTGTAGCTCGCGCCGGTAGACGATGTTCACGGCCCCTTCCGGCCCCATCACGGCGATCTCCGCCGTCGGATAAGCCAAATTGATGTCCGTGCGGATATGCTTCGAGGACATCACGCAGTAGGCGCCGCCGTAGGCTTTCCGGGTAATGACGGTAAGCTTCGGAACCGTGGCCTCGGCAAAGGCAAAGAGCAGCTTGGCACCGTGGCGGATAATGCCGCCGAATTCCTGCTGCGTCCCGGGCAGGAAGCCGGGCACATCCTCGAAGGTGACGAGCGGGATGTTGAAGGCGTCGCAGAAGCGGACAAAGCGCGCCCCTTTCACCGCGGCATTGATGTCCAGGCATCCCGCCAGCACCGCTGGCTGGTTGGCCACGATCCCCACGCTTTGGCCTCCCAGGCGCGCGAAGCCCACCACGAGGTTTTGGGCAAAGTGTTCATGGACTTCAAGAAAGTAGCCGTCATCCACCACGCGGTGGATGATCTCCTTGATGTCATAGGGGCGGTCGGACTCGATGGGAACCACCGTGTCCAGCTCGGGGTCGCAACGGTCCGGCGGGTCTGACGTCTCAGCGCGCGGCGGATCCTCGTGGTTGTTCTGGGGCATAAATGAGAGGAGTTCACGTATCAGGGCCAGGGCGTCCGGATCATCGCGGGCGACAAAGTGGGCTACGCCGCTCTTGGCGTTGTGGGTCATAGGACCGCCGAGCTCTTCCTTGGTGACGTCCTCGTGCATCACCGTCTTGATGACGTCTGGACCCGTCACGAACATGTAGCTGGACTTTTCCACCATCAGCGTGAAGTCCGTAATGGCAGGCGAATAGACAGCTCCGCCGGCGCAGGGTCCCAGGATGGCGGAGATCTGGGGTACAACGCCCGAGGCCAGGGTATTGCGCAGGAAGATTTGGGCGTAGCCCGCCAGGGATGCTACACCCTCCTGGATGCGCGCCCCGCCCGAATCATTCAAGCCGACAATCGGCGCGCCGACCTTCATGGCCAAGTCCATGATCTTACAGATCTTGGCGGCATTGGCTTCGCTCAGCGAACCGCCGAAGACGGTGAAGTCCTGGGCGAAGGCGAAGGTCAGACGACCGTTCACCTGTCCGTACGCCGTCACCACACCGTCGCCGGGGATGCGCTGGTCGGCCATGCCAAAGTCCTGGCAGCGGTGCTCCACCAGCTTGTCCAGCTCCTCCAATGTGCCTTCATCGAACAAAAGCTCGAGGCGTTCGCGGGCCGAGAGCTTGCCCTCGGCATGCTGCCGTGCCCGGCGTTCTTCGCCGCCGCCCAGTTCTGCCAGGGCGTGGCGGCGCCGCAACTCGTCGAGCTTTTCCTGAAGCGTCATGACAGGCGGCCTTCAGGATTTGAGATTCTGCATCTGAGAATTGGGAACCGCAGAACAAGCCCACGCCCGCGGCAAGGCGGTGGCAGCCGCCTCCCCGTGTCGCCGCGACCAGCAATCACCGCTTGGACCGTGGCGCTGACGTTCAAGCAGACTCCTCGGGGGAAAGCATTGAATTCTGGGCGGGGCGCGCATCCAGGAGGGTGTAGCATCCCTGGCGGGCTACGCCCAAATCTTCCTGCGCAATACCCTGGCCTCGGGCGTTGTACCCCAGATCTCCGCCATCC
>CADDZE010000024.1 GCA_902812465.1 Acidobacteriota bacterium
GGTGGCGTTGAATTGGTCGAGGGCGTTCTGGACGGAGGAGGCGAGGCGGCGCCAGCGCCCAGTTTCGAGCTGGGAGACGGCTAAGCCCAGCTTGAGCTGGAGGGTCTCTTCCGAGTGGAAGTAACCGTGGCGAGAGAGGGCGGCGCCGCGCCGGCCACGCGAGGAGGAGAAGCGTCCGGCGGTAGGAGCGGTGATCCGACAGCGGAAATGGATTCCTGCGGTGAATCATCCGTGGCGTCAGGCCGCGCCCGGGCCACAGCGGTCGTCGTAGGTCGGGCCCTGCGCTTCGCCCTAAGCGCTGGCCCTTGGGGCTCGCAGGGCTCCGCTCGGGGCCGACCCACGACGGAGAAAAAACCAAAACAGAAAAGGGGGACATTCTTAACGAGGTAAGCCAGGGGGACATTTTAAAAGAGCTTTGACAATCGACGCCGCTGACGATTGACAACTCGGCAAATGAGGATTTAGACTTGAAAAAGGGGGGCGTACCGGTTTCGACGGAAGCAATTACTCCTGGAAGGCATGCCGGGGGCCACACCACCCGTAATCGGCGTGGAACGAACAACTGCCAACACGCAGTTAGCTCTCGCTGCCTAATCTGAGGTAGCGCGTCTCCCTTGCCCGGCCCGCTGGGCCAAGGCGAGGCGTCATACAAGCGGGCTGGCCTGGGGTCAGCCGCCTGAAGACTCCGGGTGACACCCCGCAAGGGGAAATCAGGCTAGCTGGCGGGCTGTTCTTGCTCGTTCCTGAGGCCCACTGGCGAAAGCGCTTAGGCGAACGAGCTAAGCATGTAGGCTTCCAGGGGGAAGGCTTCTCGGACGGGGGTTCGACTCCCCCCGCCTCCACCAGCCTGGCAGAACTCTTCTACCTGACGACCGGGGATGGGTAGCGTTCGGGACTGCTGTCCCCTGTACCCCCTCGAAAGGCGTGCCTGCCACAACATATGCCATGGTTCGCTACTCCTAAGACAGGGTGCCAGCGATCGATAGGCCTTCAACAGTGTTCGGGACCTTGGGAGGATGGACGCCGATGCCAAAGTTCAGGCGGCGCACCGTAAGAGCTATGCTGGCCATAATCACCGCGCTTGTTCTTTGGACGCACCCAGATTTCTCGCTGGGTGGCGCCCTCACTACGGATCAGCGCTCCTGGGTGGAGCGGACCTTAGCGCGCATGACTCTGGATGAGAAGATCGGCCAGACCTTGTTTCCGGTAGCCTCGGGCGTCTTCACCAGCCGGGACAGCGATGAGTTCCAGACGATTAAGGAAAACATTGAGACCTACCATGTTGGCGGCTACCACATCGAGGGGGCGGCGGTGACCCGGCCACCGCGGCTCTGCTTATCGAGCGCATCCAGCAATTGGCAAAGATTCCGCTGCTTATCACCGCCGACCTCGAGGGGGGTGCAGGCTACCAGTTTAGAGGTGCGACGCGTTTCCCGCGCGGCATGGCGATCGGGGCCACGGGGAACACGCAATATGCTTACGAGGCGGGGCGGCTCACGGCACTCGAGGCAAAGGCCATGGGGATTAACATCAACTTCTACCCGGTGGTCGACGTCAACAACAACCCGCAAAGCCCCATTATTAACATTCGCTCCTTCGGCGAGAATCCGCAAAAGGTGGGCGAGTTCGGCGTTGCTTACATTAAGGGCACGCAGGATGCTGGCCTGCTGGCCACCGCCAAGCACTTTCCCGGGCATGGCGATACCAGCGTGAATTCGCACCTGCACTTGCCGGTGTTGAATTTCGACCGCGCGCGGCTGGACAAGGTCGAGCTGCCCTCGTTCGAGGCCGCCATCCAGGCCGGTGTCAGCGGGGTGATGACGGCACACATCGCGCTGCCGCAGATGGAGAAATCGGCGGACCTCCCAGCCTCCCTCTCCCCGGAGCTTACCACCGGCCTGCTGCGCAAGGACCTGGGATTCCAGGGGCTCGTTTTCACCGACGCCCTAGTAATGCACGCCATCAGCATGAATTTCGGGGGAGAGCGGGCGCCGGTGCTGGCAATCGAGGCAGGAGCGGATGTAGCGCTCGAACCTGCCGACTTGCCGAAGGCCTTCGCCGCACTCAAGGATGCAGTGGTTAAGGGCGAGATCACCGAGGCGCGGCTGAATGAATCGGTGCGCCGGCTCCTTGAGGCCAAGGCGCGCGCCGGGCTGATGAACCGGCAGGGTCCTGACTTAGCGACGCTCGACGAGCAAGTAGGAACGCGGGCCACCGCGGCGAAAGCGCAGGAAATCATCGAGCATGCGCTCACCCTGGTGAAGGATGACCGCAACGCAATTCCTCTGAAGCTCCCAGGCAGCGAGCAGGTGCTGCTCCTCAATGTAGTAGATGCGGACAACCCGGAGTATGCGGGTAATTCCGGAGCGACGTTCCGCGCCCAGTTTCTCCGGCGCCACCCCCAAACCTTCACGGCCCAGGTCACGCCGGGTATCACGCGGCAGGAAGCGGATCTGGTCGAGCAGCTCGCTGCCGCTTATCGCACGGTCGTTATCTCCTGCTTCATTCGCATCGCTTCCTACAAGGGTTTCTTCGGCTTGACGGACGCCCAGCAAGCGCTGCTGCGCGCGGTAGTGCAATCGAATCTCGCCAAGCCAGATGGCCAGCTGGCATTCGCGCTGTTTGGCAGCCCTTATCTGCTCGATTCCATTCCCGAGCTGCCCACCTACGCTCTAGCTTATGAATTCTATCCGGACGCGGAAGCGGCGATGGTGCGCGCGCTGTTCGGCGAGATCAAGTTTCAAGGGAAGCTGCCGGTGACGGTAGCAAACTATCCTGCGGGCACCGGGCTTGGACGGTAGCGGGACGCGCCCTGACGGAGGACGAATTGAACCGCAGCCAGCCGGCGAGAGCGGGCTTTTCGGGCCAAGGATCTGCTACTGGGCGGACGGCGGCTTCACCGTCAGGTTAATGACCAGCTTCATGCGGCCGTCGAGCGAGCTCACATCGCGCACTTCTGAGGAAGCGCCTTTGAAGCTTGCCTGAATCTTGTAATCGTGGGTGGGCTCGAGGTCGGCGAACTGGTAATGCCCGTCGCCCTCGCTGTAAATGTCGAGCTTCTTGCCCGTTTGGGTGTCTGTGAGCTCGACCACCGCACCGGCCACCGGATTGTCCGACTCGTCGAGCACCTGCCCGGTGATGGTGCGGAGAAGGGGCGGCTTCTTTTTTGCCGCGGCTTTTGGTACAGAGACCAGAGCTATTAAGATGGCGACGATTGCCGCCGTGGTCGCACCTGCCCGCCACATCCGGTTCAGGGGTCTTTGATGCCGCCCCTGAAGACAGGAGGTGTGCATGCGGCTACCAATCCAGCTCCTCTTCTTCATCCTCCTCTTCCGTCACGACGTTCAGTTCGATTGGATTGGTATTGACGATCTCCAGCTCGGCGCCGCACTCTGGGCAGTCCAGTGTCTGCCCTTCTTCTACCTCGTCTTCTTCCATGTCGATTACCGCTTCGCATTCCGGACAATGGGCCATCACGCACCCCCCGAAAAAGCACTTTCAACTCCAGGGTTTCAGTCTATTCATTTCCCGCAGACCTGTCTAGCCGCTCGCGCCGATCCACGGTGGATCTGGTTTACCCGGCCGGAGTCTGGCCTGGCACGCCCGAGCCCCGCCCTTAGCAGCACCTCTTGCCTGCAAACCAACCCTTATTCTACTAAACTCGTTCTTCCCAGTTCTTCTTCGTGGCGCGGCACCAGGACGCGAAGTGCACCCGGCAGCACTTCCAGCGTGACCGGCAGGTCGTTGATGTATTCCCCGTCGCCGAAGAGTTCAAGGCGTGAGGGCGAGCGTAGAGTGACCTTGCTCGCTTGGAAATAAGCGATACGTCGATTCCGCAGGTGTTCGCCCCGATAGGCCGCCGGTACCCAACGCAGCAGTTCGAGCTTGCTCATCGCGCCCACCACGCAGACGTCCAGCAACCCATCGTCAAAGCGGGCGCGCGGCGCCATGGTGACCCCGCCACCGTAGGAGCGCGTGTTCCCGATAGTAACGAAGATCGCCTCGCCCGAGTATTCGTAGGTGTCCGACTCGATTTCCAGCCAGTGAGGGCGGTAATACTTCAGGCAGCGGAGGATCGCCCAAGCGTATGCTGGCGATCCGTGTACCCAGCGGACGCGCTCGTTGGCAAAGCGCGTCACAATAGAATCAAAGCCTGTGCCGGCCATGCACCCGTACACGGCGGGCTGGTCTGTTGATTCACGATCCTCCAGCTTACGAACGGACACCAGGTCCACGGGCCGCGTCTCTCCTTGCAGGAGTGTTTGCACCGCGGCGCGCGGTTCAACGGGGATGCCCAGGCCTTTGGCGAAGTCGTTCCCCGACCCGATGGAGAGCAGGCCAAGCGGTACGGCGCCTCCCGCGAGGCCGTTGAGGACATAATGGTGCGTGCCGTCGCCGCCTGCCGAAACCACCAGGTCTGCCCCTTCCTCGCGTGCCTGCCGTGCCAGTTCACACAAGTGACGAGGACTATGGCTCTCGTGGATCAGCGGCTCAATGCCAGCTTCGCGGAGGGCCCGAAGCGCGCGCTCGAAGCGCTTTCGTGCGCGGCGCCGCCCGGCTGAAGGATTCAGGAGGATGATTGGTTTCACCGCCGGTCAGAATGCGCGAAAGGAATCAGCCAAGTCAAGGGAAGCCAAGGGCCAAGGCATGGCTTCAGCCCGTGGGATGAGTCGCAAGGATTGTCCGTGACCTTCGGCCTAGAGGTTGTGGGTCCTGAGCAGTGGAAGTCGCTGGCTCGCGCGGGTCATGAACAGAATGCTTGGAGGCGTCCTGAGAGGACATAATCACACGAGTTGCTGCGCACAGGTTTCAGGGGCTGCTTCTGGCCAGAGCTGTCCACGCGCCGAGCGCAGCCAGCTTCTGCTCAGCTCGCCAGGGGCGCGTTCCCGCGGCCAGTCTAGCGGGCCGCGATGATAAGGCCGCCAGACTTCGGTCGGGCAGGATCAGCCAGCGGTACCTCTTGGCAGCGGCAGAGTGCTGGCCCGGTCTTCACTCGAAAACCCAGGCTTGCCAGGGTCTCCCGATCCGTACACATAACGCCGGCGGCCCACCTCAGTTAGGCTCCGCTGCCTGCGGCCTGCCCGCCTCTTACCTTCACTCCCGCCAACTCCTCGAAGAATGTGACCACCGCCGCGTAATCCAAGTCGCCCTTACCCTGTGCCTTCGCTGCTGCGTAAACCTCCTTCACCACCGCCGCGGCCGGCATGGAGACATTCTGCACGTAGGCTTGCTCCATGGCTAGCTCGAGGTCCTTGTGCATCAGCTTCAGCGAAAAGTAAGGCGAGAAGTCACCTCTGAAGACAAACGGAGCCTTGAAATCGATCAGCCCGGAGCGGGCCAAGCTCGATTGAACGACCTCAAGCAAAGCTTCCGGCTTGACGCCCGCTTTGGCCGCGGCAACGAAGGCCTCGCCGAATACCTCGACCATGGCCGCCTGCATGACGTTCTGCGAAAGCTTGGCGGCCAGCCCGGCTCCGTTTCGCCCGCAGTAGATGTGCTTCTTACCTAGAAAGCGAAGTACCGGCATCACCCGCTCGAGCGCCCCGGGGTCGCCGCCAATCATGAATGTCAGCTCGCCCTGCGCGGCCCCGTGCTTGCTGCCCGTGACGGGCGCATCCAGCCAACTCGCTTGCTTGCCCGCCGCGTGGCACGCCAGCCTGCGGCTGACCACCGGGCTAATGGTGCTCGAATCGACGATGACGCTTCCGGGCCGCACGGTTTCTAGCAGGCCGTTCTTACCCAGCGCGACCTCCTCGACCGCCGCACTATCGCTGACAATGATCATCACGACGTCTGCCTCACGGGCGGCTTCCGCCGGACTTGACGCGACCTTCGCCCCGGCCCGCGCCAGAGGCTCGGCCTTCTCCGGCGTCCGATTGTAGACCGTAACGTGAAGCCCAGCCCGCACTAGGTTGAGGGCCATGGGCTGCCCCATAAGCCCCAGACCGATGAAGCCAACCGACTGCTCCATGTGCTTCTCTCCGTAGTGAGAAGGTAGTGGAAAAAACGAAGGTCTAGTCGTGCCTCACTCAACCCTTCCCGAAGTGCATCCAGATTCTCAGATCGCGGACGTTGTTGTCCGTGTATCCCACGGTCAGCGCGTCGCCGAGCGGGCGGAAAAAATTGTAGGCGTCGCTATTTGCGGCATAGCGCTCGGGATCAAGCCCCAGGGCTCGGGCGCGCGCGATCGTACGGCCATCGGCAACAGCTCCGCACGCCGGGCTGTTGCCGTCGCGGCCATCGGTGCCGGCGCTGAGCACCACGCGGGGCTGGCCGGCAATTTTCTCGGCTGCATACAGTACCAAAGCCTGGTTGCGTCCTCCCATGCCGCCGCCCGTCACCGGGCAGGTCACCTCGCCTCCGGTAACCAGGCAGACGGGTTCACCCGGGTGTTTCTGAGCGAGGGCGTCGAGGGCCTCCAGAGCGGCGTCGGCCACTTGCCGATAATCCGCGTCCCAATTGCCGGAGCCGATCTCGGCGCGAAAGCCGCATTCTTCGGCCAGCTGGCGCGCGGCTTGGACCGCATCCCGGTTCGAAAGGAGGCAGAAATAGTGGGAGCGCAGAAAGCGCGGGTCCTGCGGCTTGGGTGTCTCGTCGAGCGTGTGCTCTTCGAACCGCTGGCGAATTCTCGCGGGAAAGCGAGCTACCAGACCGTGCTGCGTCGCAATAGCATAGCACTCTTCCACCGTTGACTCGTCGGGCATGGTGGGTCCCGAGGCGACCATGGAAGGCAGGTGTTCCGGCACATCGGAGACGAAGACCGTCAACTGCCGCGCCGGACTGGCGTGCGCACCCAGCCGGCCGCCTTTGACGGCTGAGACGTGCTTGCGTAGCACGTTGATCTGCTCGATCGGCAGGTCACTGGTGACGAGAATGCGATTGAATTCCACCAGATCGGCAAGGCTGATGGACGGATCGAGGGGCTTTTCGAAGAGCGCCGACCCGCCACCGGAGATGAGGAAGACCACCAGGTCCTCGGCGCTGAGGCCCGTCGTCGCGTCCAGCGCGGCCTCAGCCGCATCGAGACTTCCCTGGGTGGGATAGGGATGGCCTCCGGCGAAGTAGCGCAATCCCGGCTGCTTGGCAACAGGTTCGGCCGGCGCGACCACCACCCCTGGTCCCAACCTCCCGCCCATGATTTCGGCGAAAGTGGAGGTCATGCGACTTGCCGCCTTACCCAAGGCGATGACGCGCGGTGGGTGCGCCTCCAGATCAACTGGCAGCACAATTTCCCCGGCGCGGAGCCATCCGCCTTCCAGCTTTAGCTTGGCCAGCATGGCGGCGCGCACATCGATCGCCGTCAGCGTGCGCGTCAAGATGCGCTGCGCCAGCCGCTTGCCTTCTTCATAACTTGGTTTGAAGGCTCCGGATTGCTGCGGAAGTACCATGCCAATAACCTAGATCTAGCGTGTCTTCTCACACTGGTACTGATTCCAATAGTCGAGCAGCACGCCCGTCGGTATGGAGCCCTGGACGCTCTGGAGTTGGCGTAGTGCCCTACAAATGCACGCTTTCACTGCTTCCCATCAACAACGGCGCGCGGCAGGAGCCGGCGATCGTGCAACGTATCCAGTGCAATGAGTTGTTGAACCCGGTTCGCTTCCGCCTGGAACCTGGCTGTCCCCGCCGCCTTGACGTGAGCGAAAGGTTCGGCGCGCCGATCGCGAAACTGAAGCCACGTTCGTATGGCTTGCATGTCGAAAGATCCGGCTCATGATGAACTCCGCTGGCAGCGGTATAGCCATTCCGGGCATAGCGCGTATCCCCCTTTCTACAGTCCAAGGCGCTGGCGAGCCAGTACCACAGCACCCAAGGCACCCGCGTTATCGCCGAGCTGCCCGGGCAGGATTTTGACCCGGCGGGCATCGTCGGGCCGGAGGAAATATTCGTAGGCGGTCTTGCGAATGGGTCCGACGAAATCTTCACCTAAACGGCCGGCAATGCCGCCGCCAATCACCACCCGTTCAGGATCGAGCAAATTGACCGCGTTGGCTACCAGTATGCCGAGGTGGCGCTGCGCCCGTTCCAGAACGTTCCGCATCACCTCGTCATCCTGCTTAAGCGCGGCGTGGATGATGCTGCTGGTCATCCGTGATTTCTCTTTCTTCGCCATCAGCTTCAGCACCACGCTTTGTTGCCCGGCCTGGATGGCGGCCCGGACGTCGCGCTCCATGGCCGTGCGGCTGGCGAGGGCTTCCGCACAGCCGCGATGACCACAACTGCAAAGGGGGCCATCCACCAGAATCACGGTGTGCCCGATTTCGCCGGCGCCGCCACGGCTGCCTTGGTAGAGCTTGCCACCCGCGATGAGGGCGCCGCCGATGCCAGTTCCAACGAAGATGCCGGCCACGAAGGCGGCGCCTGCGCCAGCGCCTAGGGCGTGCTCGCCTACCAGGCCGACGTTTACGTCGTTATCTACCACTACCGGGACGCCGAGGTGTCTTTTCAACTCGGGTCCGAGTTTGATTTCTTTCCAGCCGAGATTCGGCGCCTCGTGAACGATTCCGTTGTTGTGGTCAATCGAGCCGGGAGCGCCAACACTGACTGCCTCCACCTGCTTCATCTCCAGCTTGGCTGACTCTACGGCTTTGCGGGCCACGCTGGCGATGTCGGCGATCAAATCGGACGGCTTCTTATTGCGGTCGGTGGCAGTCTTCTCCACGGCGAGGATGTTATTGCGAGCATCCACCGCGAGCGCCTTCATGCTCGTCCCACCGAGGTCCACGCCCACGATCACGCCGTCCCGCTTCGGCATTTCTGCCACCTTCTTCTCCGGCCAGCGGCCGGAGCGAATTCAGTGTAACTCATAGCCGAACGCCGGCCAACGTTCAAACTGAAGCAGAATAAGACGCACGTGCTGGGTGGCCGGTCCTTTGTTTTCATAGACATTTCCGGTTCGTTTTTCCAAATCGTGTGCTGGACAGTCATTACCCGTCCGGCAGCAGGCTCGGCTCCGGCTTAGCTGCGTGCCCCAAACAATACCTCGCGCCGTTACTCTGCTCGTCGTCGTATTTGCTGTATATCTTTTGCACGGTCCAAGTGTTCCCACCAACCGTAATCGTATCGGTCTGTCCGTTACAGATGTCACCGTTTTCGCCGTTTTGAGGATCGTACCAGGCGTTGAGTTGCGGGTCCGAGGTCATCTCAGCAAACTCGTGACTGGCCACCTGGGTCTGCCGCTGTTCCTGGGATTCGGCGAGGTGAAGGGAGCAACCGGAGTCGGTGGGGCAGGATGCCGTGAGGCACATGTCGGTGAGAGCGGGGATCACGGCGTAGTAAAACGGGTTGCCGGCCGCGCAGGTGAAGAACTCGTGGTAGCCGAACGCCGTGTCATTGGAGGGCTCGCAGAGCACCAAACCGTCAGCCGGATCATTGATCCCAGTATTCTCATCCAGGTAGATGAGCAGGGCTAGGTTGGAGGGATTTGATGGCTCGGGCAGGTTTCCTTGATTGATCTGCTGCTGTATCAGGTTCTGGATGTCGGCATCGGTCAGGGTGCTGGGAACGTTGGGAACGAAGGTGGCGCCAGCGAAGGTCCCTGCACGGCCAGCTCCTTGGCCGACTCCGTACTGGCTAAGGATGTTCATGAAGTCGCTCGCCAGCAAGTCGGCGTGAAACTGATTCAGCCTTTGGGCGCGCGACCGGTGACTGCGATCGGACCATAGTCCGCCCCAGAAGCCGGTATAGACCTGAGGCATGGTGATCACCGGCCCGCCGTGGTACGTGAAGTTCGGAAAGGCGCCGGGTCCCGCTGCCGCCGGGGCCCGGCGGTGCCCTCGTCGGCCACTGGGATGGCGGCTGACGCCGCGAATGGCGGGTTTGCCGGGGCCGGGATGGACGCCCCCACGGGGATGGGGATCATGGCTGCGAGTGTGCGAATGGGTGAGGTGACTCTGCTTTTCCAACATAAACACCGCCTTGAGGAGGTCGAGTTAAGATAGGCGCGCGATCCCGGCTTGTCAACCACCGCCCGCGCCCCACACCCCGGAGACACTATGGCCAAGCGGTGGTGCTCCTGAGGCCCGCCCTGCGCATGGCGGCGTGCGCGGCAAGCTCGATGAAGGTGCGGCCCAGGATGCGGTACAGGCGCCCGGCCAAGCCAGCATAAGATTGCGATCCCTCCAAGAGGTCCCCGACCAAGCGCAGAAACGTCCGGCTGCCAGTACCGAATTGGACCAATCGCGTGGTAGAGGGTTGGCCGAGAAAATCCTCGCAATAAAAGAGGCGTGTTAGGCGGGCTCCGAGAGCCAGTCGGCAGCCGAATTCGCGCCACACACGTTCTGGATAGGTTTCGGGAGCGTTGCTCACCAGCGCTTGGGCTAGCAATTCGCCGGAGCGCATCGCGAAATAGATGCCCTCGCCGGTTACGGGATCCACCAAACCCGCCGCGTCCCCTATGAGCGCCCATCCCGGACCTGCCAGCCGCAGATTGTTCCAGCTTTCGGCGGTCAAGGCGGGGAGAAGATGGCTGAAGACGGGCGCCGCTTCGCATGGCAGGGAGTAACCGAGGCTGCGCACGAATCGGCGCAGCCTCAAGCGCAACCCCGCCATGCTGTCGCACGTTTTGCCGCAAATTCCGACGTCCAGGTGGTCAATGCGGGGAAAGGACCAAGCGTAGCCTTCGAACCCTTCGAAGAATTGGATGCGCAGCACATCATCGCATGCGGGAACGTAGTAGCCCAGAGTGAGCATGAAATCACGGTAGGCGAAAGGTGTTGCCAGCTGCGCACGCAGCAGAGAACGCGCTCCGGCTGCCAGCACCAAGTAGTCCGCGTGATACTCGGCCAGCCGGCCTTGAAGCTTCCATCTCGCCCCCTGCCGGGAGAAGCCCCCGATGTGGTCTTTGATCAGTTGCGCGCCCGCCTGCTGGGCGCGATGCAGCAGAAGCTGGTTCAAGACGGATCTTGAATAGATAAGCAAAGGGCGGTTCAACTCAATGTGAAGGATGTCGGCGTTGGGGGCCACAAGTTCTGCACGATGCACGGCCTTGTGCTCCGCCGGAGCCTCCGTTAGAAAGGGATAGCGCTGCACTGCCCGGAAGGGCAGGCCGCCGCCGCAAGGCTTTTCCCAGCCCGGCCGGTCTTCATAGATCGTCACGCGCGCACCCGCGTGAGCTAGGTGCTCGGCAGCTGTTGCTCCCGCCGGTCCCCCGCCGATGATGGCCACATGCTGAGACATGGTCGACCTCGGTGCGAGAATACCAGCAGCCGGACAGCCGCGGACAGCGGTTTCTGCGCTTCGAGCGGCCGGGAGGCTCTTCGACGCAACATGTTAGAATGAAGGGTGAATGGAATAACGCGCCTGAGTTATGAGTGTGAACAAGATCCTGGAGCTGGAAGAGGCGGTCGAGCGCGTGACCCAGCTCAAGCGCGCAGGGAAGCGCGTGGTATTTACGAATGGGTGCTTCGATCTGCTTCATCCTGGCCACACGCGATACCTAAGCGAAGCGCGTCAGCTGGGCGACTCGCTGCTGGTGGCCGTGAACAGCGATCGTAGTGTGCGCGCCCTTAAGGGACCCGACCGGCCGATGATCCCGGAGGCCGAGCGGGCCGAGGTGCTGGCAGCTCTCAAATGTGTGGACTACGTCACGATCTTTGACGAACTCACGCCGCGCACTCTCATTGCCAGGATGCTGCCGCACGTGCTGGTGAAAGGTGCCGATTGGGGACTCTCAGAGATTGTGGGGCGGGAAGAAGTGGAGGCCGCCGGCGGCCGCGTGGTGTCCATCCCGGTGGTGCCGGGCTTTTCGACATCGGGTTTAATTCAAAAATATCGGCAAGCGGTTAATTCCTCCGCATAGAAAAGATTGTTGTCCGTCATCCTCATGAGCGGTACGGGATAGAGGCTCCCAACAAGTACCGCGCTCGCCATCCGTTCTCGACCTTGAATGGAAGCCATGCGATCGTTGTTCGACCCGATTATCCATCATCCCGCCGTACGCGCCTGCCTGGAGGCGGCTGCGGGCAACCAAACGGTGGCCATATCCGGCGTGACGCGGACGGCCAAGGGTTTGGTGATTGCCGCCCTGGCGCATGAATTGGGAGCGCTGGGCCAGCGGCAGACACTGTTGGTGCTGACGAGCGATAACGAAGCCGCGGATAGCCTTCGCCGGAGTGCCGCCGCCTTTCTGGAATGGCTCGAGCCGGGCGCGGGCGAATGCGTTGACGCGCTGCCCACCCCCGATTGCTCTCCCTGGGACCATCGTTCACCTCACGCTGAGTTGCTAGAGCTGCGGGCATCTACGCTCTGGCGCCTTTGCCGGGGAACCACGCGTGTCCTTGTGGCTCCGGTGGCCGCCGCTCTGGGGCGCTTCCGCGAGCCCAGCCATTACCGCTCTCTGGCGCTGCGCCTGAGTATCGGCGACGAAGTGCCGCCAGAAGACCTCGTGGAGCACCTCGAGTCGACAGGATACGAACGCAGCGAGCCCGCGGATGGCATAGGGCTTTACTCCGTCCGTGGCGGCATTGTGGACGTCTATCCGCCCTTCGCTGATTGGCCGTTCCGTTTGGAGTTTTTCGGCGATCGCATCGAGTCCATCCGTGAGTTTGACCCGGGCAGCCAGCGCTCGCGCCAAAGTGTGGACTCCGCGCTGCTGCTCCCCCTCGTCGAGGTCAAGCGCCGACGCGGCTTCTTCCGCGACCTGATCCGCGTGCTAGCGAACGATCGGGATCCTTCCAAGGAACCGGAGTGGGCCCCTTCCTATTCCGAACGCTTCCCAGGATGGGAATTCTACGCACCGTTGGTGGAACCCCACCCGCACACCCTGTTTTCTTTGAGTGGTGCGGTCTCGAGTACGGCTGTGTCTGAGGGTGTAAGCCGAAAGCCAGGCGTGGTTCTGATACAGGACGAGCCTGTCGAGCTTCGCCGCGTGCTGGAGCGCACTCTGTCGGGTTGGGAGGAGGCATTCGAAGAAGTTCGTGATGTGACGCCTCGGCCACCGCGCCCCGACGAGGTTTTCCTCACCCGCAGCGAATTTGAGAAGGGACTCCATAGCTGGCCATGGATCGAACTCAAAGAACTTTCCATCGCCGCACGGAGTGACGATCCACGCAACTCAGCCCGCGAACCGGTGCCACTTGGCGGTGACGCGGCGGCCGGGACCGCGGGCCGCGCCGCCGTCTGCGTCGAATATTCGCTGCTGAGCCAGCCTTCACCGAAGTTTCGTGGCGCGGTAAAGGATTTCGCTTCTGATCTCCGGACGCGGCTGACAAGGCAGGAGCGGGCGGTGTTGGTATTCTCGGGCACCGGAAAAGTAGAGCGCGCGCGAGAGATCCTGGCAGAGTACGGCCTGCCGTTTACCTCTGCGGATGAATGGAAAAAGGCAACTAATCACGGACCAAGCAACGGAACAGCCAGGCAACCCGTGGCGAACACGTCGCCTGTCTATATCTTGCCCGGCGAGCTGGATGAGGGCGTCATCCTCCCCGAGGCCCGCCTCACCCTGCTGACGGACCGGGACGTGTTCGGGGGCTTCGATTGGGCTCCCTCTCGCCGCCGGGAGAAGTCGGCGGCCTCGCGCTTCATTTCCGACCTGAGCGATCTAAAGCCGGGGGATTACGTGGTCCACGTCGATCACGGGATAGGCCTGTACCAAGGTTTGCGTACCCTCGAGGTAGGTGGGATCCGCCGTGACTTTATGCTTCTCACCTACCAGGATGATGCCAAGCTCTACGTGCCCCTGGAGCGGCTCGACTTGGTGGAAAAATATCGTGCTGGCAGCGGCACCGCTGAAGGCGCGAAGCCGGCGCTGGACCGCTTGGGAGGCACGTCGTGGGCGCGCACCAAAACGCGGGTGAAGCGTGCCTTGCGCGACATGGCCGAAGAGCTGCTTCGCCTTTACGCGGAGCGCAAGATGGCGGGAGGCCGGGCCATAGGTCCGGACACGCCATGGCAGAAGGAATTTGAAGAAGCGTTTGAGTTCGAAGAGACACCGGATCAGCTCACGTCACTCGCCGAGATCAAGCGCGACCTCGAGAGCCCCCAGCCCATGGACCGCTTGCTGTGCGGCGATGTCGGCTACGGCAAGACCGAGCTGGCCATGCGCGCCGCCTTCAAAGTAGTGCAGGACGGTCGGCAGGTAGCTGTGCTGGCGCCCACCACGGTGCTGGCCTTTCAGCACTACCGAACGTTCCGCCAGCGGATGGCCGCCTTCCCGGTGCGCGTCGAGATGGTCAGCCGCTTTCGTTCGCCCGCCGAACAGAAGCAGGTGCTGGCGGACACGCAGGCAGGCAAAGTGGACATCCTGATCGGTACGCATCGCCTACTTTCTCAGGACGTGGAGTTCCGCGACCTGGGGCTGCTGATCGTTGACGAGGAGCAGCGCTTCGGCGTGGCCGCCAAGGAAAAGCTGAAGCGCCTGCGTGCCAACGTGGATGTACTTACCATGTCCGCCACGCCCATCCCGCGCACCCTGCACATGTCGCTGGGCGGGTTGCGCGACCTGTCGGTAATCGAGACGCCCCCCAGCGGACGGATGGCTATCCAGACCCTGGTCGCACCCTTCAGCGACAACCTCATTCAAGCGGCCATCCTGCAGGAGATGGAGCGCGGAGGCCAGGTCTATTTTGTCCACAACCGAGTGGAATCCATCTTCAGCATAGCCTCGATCATCCAGCGGTTGGTGCCCAGTGCCCGCCTGGGAGTCGCGCACGGACAAATGGGTGAGCGGGAGCTCGAACGGGTGATGCTGAAGTTCGTCGAGGGCAGTTATGACGTTTTGGTGACGACGGCCATCATTGAGAACGGCCTCGACATTCCTCGGGCCAACACCATCATCGTCAATCGCGCCGATCGCTTCGGGTTGGCCGACCTCTACCAGCTCCGGGGGCGTGTCGGGCGCTCGGACCGGCGCGCCTACGCCTACTTTCTTATTCCGGACGAGGAGTCACTCACGCCTACGGCTAAGCGCCGTTTGGCCGCACTGAAGGAGTTTTCCGACCTGGGAGCTGGCTTCAGACTGGCGGCGCTGGACCTCGAACTGCGCGGAGCGGGCAACCTGCTCGGGGCGGAGCAATCCGGCCACCTCAATTCGATTGGCATCGACCTTTACCTCAAGATGCTGGAGGAGACCGTGAATGAGTTACGCGGCAAGCCGCCGGCGCCCGAGGTGCATACGACGCTGAACCTGGGGCTCGACATCAAAATCCCTGAGGCCTACATCCCCGACGAAGGCCAACGCCTGCGCATGTACAAGCGTATCTCCTCCCTTTCGACCCCGGAAGCCCGGGCCGACCTGGAAGCTGAACTCCGTGACCGTTTCGGGCCCATCCCGTCGTCGGTCCAGCACTTGTTGGATTACGCGCTGCTGAAGTCCACCGCTGAGCAACTCCTGGTACAGTCGGTCGAACGCAAGGCGGACGAAATCTGGCTGCGCTTCCACCAACAGGCCCCAGTCGACCCCGCCAAGCTCACCCACTGGGTGCGGCGCCATCCCCACACCAGCTTGCGGCCGGACGGCGTCCTGCGGTTTCGCGTCGACGGTAGCGGGGACGTGCTGGCGCGAATCCAGGATGTGTTGCAGGAGCTTAGGCCGTCGCCTTAAGATGAAGCGTGAAGGAGGGGCAGGATTCGACTTGGCGGGCCTGTTGTATGTCCCGGGCTTTGCGGTGCCAACCTAAGGGTGAGCGGGTCATGATGAAAAAAATGCTAGTCCTCATCGCGGTGTTCACAGCTGGCCGACCGCCGGCCCTGGCTGCTACCCGGGTCATCGAGCGCGTCATCGCTCGGGTGAATAATGAGATCATTACCCAGCGACAGTTTGAGCGGGAGCGCGCCCGTCTGCGCGAGGAGCTGGCGCAGCGCTACAGCGGCCCCGAGCTCGAGGCTCAGGTGCGCGAGCAGAGCAGGAACCTGTTGCGTGACTTAATTGACCAATCGTTGATGGTTCAGAAGGCGAAAGACCTGGACATCAACGTCGAGACCGATCTGGTCAAGGAACTGGACCGCATGCGCCAGGAGAATCACCTGGCGAACTTGCAGGACCTGGAGAAGGCGGTGGAGAACGAAGGTCTGATTTGGGAGGACTTTCAGGACCGCATCCGCCGCCAGCTGCTCATGCAAAGGGTAATCGAGCGCGAAGTGGGAGGACGCATCATCATCACCCGGGCCGACGCCCGCCAGTACTTCGAGGCCCACAAAGAGCAGTTTGCTTCTCCCGGCGGGGTTCACTTGGCCGAGATTCTCATCTCCCTGGACAAGCATAAGCCGGAGGAAGCGGAGAAGCTCGCCAACCAGGCGGCAGCGGAGTTGAAGGCAGGAGCACGCTGGGATGACGTGGTAAAGAAATATTCGGACGACACAAAAGCCGGGCCCCAGGGCGACGTTGGCTTCTTCAAGGAGGGCACGCTGGCGCCCGCCATCGCCGGATTCGTAGCTAAGCTGGACGTCAACGAGACCAGCCCCCCGATTCAGACCAAATACGGATTTGTGATCGTCAAGGTGCTGGAGCGCCGAACGCCGGGGACGCCGCGGTTCGACGAGGTGGAGCAGCGCGTGGACGAAGCCATCTACATGCAGCGCATGCAGCCGGCTTTGCGGGATTACTTGGCTAACTTGCGCAAGGAGAGCTATGTCTACGTGGCCCCCGGCTACGTGGATACGGGTGCTCCCCAGCCATCGACTAGCACCGCGCTGGCCAAGAATCCATAGGTGCGCTTCTCCTCTTTCGTGCCGGGCAGGGACATGGCCCGCAAAACGCGCAGTCACCAACTGGATCTTCCACCGCTTGAACTGGATTGCATGAAGGTTCTCTGGAGGCTTGGTACTGCCAGCGTGCAGGAGGTACGGGCGGCGCTGGCTCCCCGGCGTGCTTTGGCCTACACAACGGTCTTGACTGTCATGGACCGGTTGGCACGCAAGGGTGTGGCCACGCGCGAAAAGCGGGGCCGGGGCCACATTTACTCTCCCGCCGTGGCCGAAGACATCGTACGGGAGCGAGCACTACAGCGCTTGATCGACAGCTTCTTTGGGTCGCGCGAAGCGCTAAAGCACTATTTAGAGGCAGCCGAAGCCAGCTCCAATGCAGATCGCGCCGCCGCGCGCTTGGCAGCGGCCGAGAATGGCATTGACCCGAGCTTGTTGTAACCCGCGGCGCGCCGGTGGCCGCGGCCTCTCGGGGCAGGCTGGAGTTCCACGGTGCCCGAAAGGCCTCGGGCCCTCACTGGCACCACAAGGCTCGGAAGAGTAAGCAAAGGAGTACGGAAGGGAGTGTGACGCTTGGCCTCAAATGGAACCCTTCCGCCGCTGCTGCAAGCGGCGATCCAACGCGTTCTTCCCCACCGGTACCCCTTTCTTTTCGTCGACCGGATAACGGAGTTTGTTCCAGGCGAGCGCATTGCCGGAGTGAAGAGTTTCAGTGGGGCGGAGGAGAGCTCCCGAGGAACGCCGGTCGTTCCCACGGCGGTTCTGCTCGAACTGGTGACGCAGCTTGGCGCCATTCTGGTGCTCGGACGTCCCGAGATGGAAGGCAAGGTTGCTATGATTCTCCAGATCCCGTCGGCTCGCCTGCTGGAAGTGGTCAGAACAGGCGATCAGGTGCGAGCAGAGGCCGAAGTGGTCCGGCTGCGGGAGCAGTGGGGGGAATTGCAAGGGCGTCTTTACCACGGCGGTAGACTCATCGCGGAAGGCCAGATGCGTTTTGCGATAATTAACGCCGCCGGGCTCTTTCCGGCCAAGGCTGAGGTCAGATGATCTTCGAGCGGCTGCAAATCCGCAATGTCTTAATCAAGCCCGCGCACATCCTGGCGCCGATGGCCGGCATCACCGATACCGTTTTCCGCCGGTTTATCAAGCGCCTGGGTGGGTGCGGCCTGATTATGACGGAGTTTGTGTCCAGCGAAGGTATGCTGCGCCATAATCTGAAGTCGCAGCGTTATCTCTACTACACCGAGGAGGAGCGCCCCATCACGGCGCAGATCTTCGGTGCCGATCCGGACCACCTGGCCGAAGCCGCACGCATGATTGAGGACCTGGGTTTCGACCTGATCGATTTAAACCTGGGATGCCCGGCAAAGAAGGTGGTGAAGTGCGGCGGATCCGGGCTGCTCCGTGACCTCCCACTCCTGGAGCGCATCCTCCGGAAGATTCGCTCCGCCGTCACCATTCCCTTTACCATCAAGATTCGCATTGGGTGGAGTGACCAGGAGATCGTCGCGGTGCCGGTTGCACGCATGGCTGAGGATTGTGGAGTCGAAGCAATTGCTGTGCACGGCCGGACGCGGATGCAAGGCTACAGTGGGCGCGCTAACTGGAGCGTGATCGCTGAGGTCAAGGCCAGCGTGCGCATCCCGGTGATTGGGAACGGCGACGTCTTCACGCCGCGTGATGCCGAAGCCCTGCACGCCCAAACGGGCGTGGATGGGGTGATGATCGGGCGCGCTGCGCCCACCAACCCATGGATCTTCCAGCAGATGGCAGAGTACTTCCGTACCGGAAGCTATCGCGAGCCCACCGAGTCCGATCGCTATCAGCTGATTCGCCAATACTATGCCATGCTGGTAGAGGAAGAGATGCCCGGCGCGTTGGGCAAGATGAAGCAATTTGCCAGCTGGTTCACCCACGGTGTCCGCAACGGATCGGAGCTGCGCCGTTCCGTGCAAAGCGCCATGAGTCCCCGCGAAGTGCTCGAGCGCGTGGACGCCTTTTTTCTGGGGACAGCTTGCACCGTCAGCCGCGCGGATTAGAGGTCAGTCTCGCGGTGTAGCGAGTTGATGCCGGCGACCACCGGCTTCGGACTGCAGCCCGACATGAGTTGGCCGGAAGGCAAAGAGCGCCGCACAGGAGAGAGGGTGAAGCAGACATTTACCGTGCGGCTGCAGGGCGCGGACGCGCGAGGAGTGGCGTTTGACGAAAGTGTTCAAACCGTGGACGTGAGCCACCCGGGGGGCTGTGTGTGCTCACCGCTCGCGACCTGGCCCACGGTGCCGTCGTCACCGTAGCCATCCTAGGGCAGGGACGGTTTCACCTTGGGGCGAGGAAGACACGACTTCCAGGCCCAAGCCTTGGTAGGCTAGGTGTTCAGGGAAGGCGCGCTCAACCGTGTCAGGATTCGCTTCGTGGGCGCTACCCTGGTGATGCCCGGTGGGTACAGATTTGGCAGGAGGTGAAGATGGAAGGAGCAAGCCCTAAACCGGTCCGGGAAAAGGCGCAACTGATGTCGGCGGCGGAAATCGACCGGACGCTGGTCCGCCTGGCACACGAAATTCTCGAGCGTCACAACGGCGCCGACGGCCTGGTGATGGTCGGCATCCGGCGGCGCGGTGCACCCTTGGCCGAGCGCTTGGCGAGAAAGATCGGGGAGATCGAGAAAGTCCAGCCTCCGGTTGGCATCTTGGATATCACGTTCTACCGCGACGACCTCTCGACCATCGACCAGAAACCGGTGGTGCAGCGACTGGCGGCCACCCTGCCCGTCGAGGGCAACACGGTGATCCTAGTAGACGACGTGCTCTACACCGGCCGCACCACCCGCGCTGCGCTCGATGCCCTCGTGGATCACGGTCGACCGCGCCGCGTCGAGCTCTGCGTCCTCATCGACCGCGGCCATCGCGAGCTCCCGATCCAAGCCAACTACGTCGGGCGAGTCGTGCAGACTTCGGACCGCGAAGTGATCGAGGTCAGGCTGCGCGAGGTTGACCAGGAAGAGCGCGTGATGCTCTGCGAACGATCGTAGCCGCCTGTGAGGCGGCCGACGCCATCCCTACCCACTCCGGCCGTCAAGATTTCAGGCCTAGCTTCTCCAGCACATGGGCCGGGCATCCTTCCCATCGTGTCACCATCTGATTGCCGAGATAGGGCAGGTCCTCGACCCCCATTTTGCTGGAAAAGAAACCCGCTACAACCAGGTCGCGCATGTGATTGAAGAAGGTCACGCCGGGGAGATCTTCCGGAGCGGCCCGTTTCGGATAGGCAATCCGGTCCAGGAGCTGCTTTTGCTCGGCAGGCGAGCAGTCAGCGAAGTCGTGGTGGAACTCGCGGTTGCAAGTCATATCGAGCCAGACCAGGCCACCGCGAATCTGGGCGAGAAGCCAGCCACCTTTGAATGCCAGCCAATCGTCAATGAACTCGGGGACGCCAGCCTGGGTAGCGCTACCGCTCCGCTCGTCGGCAGGAATGATGAGGTCGCTCAGCAGCTGCACGGTCTTCCACTCGTGGGGACTGAGAACGCGAGGCTGATAAGGCTCGGGTGGGGGCTCGGCGGCCGGAGTCGGCTGGGCTGCGGCGCTGGTCGGCGGCGCAGAAAGCGGCAG
Organism: Acidobacteriota bacterium; assembly: GCA_902812465.1. GTDB lineage: Bacteria > Acidobacteriota > Terriglobia > UBA7540 > UBA7540 > CADDZE01. The sequence goes on from CADDZE010000024.1 coordinate 20,247, forward strand.
CAGCGCGGCGGGCACGGTGCCCAGCGCTTTAAGCAGCTCGCGGCGCCCCAAACCCCGAGCTTCGTGGCTCGGGCCCCGGGATTCGTTCGCTCCGCCCTCGAAGCCCTCTGGCTGGTTTGCGTCATCCGGCATCGCTGTCTCTCCTGAATCGAAAGTCTGAATTGAAAACGTTGTGTCAAAGGTTTCGTTTCTTTACCTGGTCGGCAATGTATTCGGAGGTCCGCCAGGCCAGGGCCATAATGGAGAGAGTTGGATTCTTGTCGGCGTTGCTGACGAAGGGGGCACCGTCGGCGACAAACAGATTCTTGCACTCCCAGGCCTGGCAGTAGGGATTCAGCACCGACCGGCGGCGGTCGTCGCCCATCTGGGTAGTTCCGACCTCGTGGATGATTTCGCCACCACGCGAGATTTTCCAGTTATCTTCAGGGCCAAAGTGCGTCAGCACCTGGCCGCCCGCCGTTTCGATGATTTCTTCAAAAGTCATCCGAGCGTGGCGAGCCATTTGAATTTCTTCGTCGCTCCACTTGAAGTGGAACCTTAGCACCGGGATGCCCCACTGGTCGACCACGTCGGGATCGATCTCACAGTAGCTATCCTTGTTGGGGATCATCTCCCCACGGCACGAGAAGCTGACGAAGGCGCCGTAAATCTTGCGGATGTTGCGCTTCAACTCCACGCCGTATCCCCCACCCAATATCATCTCGGACCCTTCGCCGAATCCCGCTTCCGGCATCCCGCGCCCACCGCCGAACTCGATGTGGTAGCCACGCGAAAAGGGCAGCTCATTGCGGAGTTGACGCTGGTAGTTCCACCAGGGCATATAAAGGTGCATCCCTCCAACGCCGTCGCAGTTGTGGGGTGGCAGGTCCATCAACACGGGGAGGAATCCGACGGATCCGTCAGCGCCCACTGTGTCCATCAGGTAGCGGCCCACCAGGCCGGTTTCATTGGCCAGGCCGTTGGGGTGACGCGGGCTTTTGGAGTTGAGCATAATGCGGGCTGTCTCACAGGCGCTTGCCGCCAGCACCACCACTTTGCCGCGCACCTGCATCTCTCGGCGCGTCTTTTTATCAATATAAGAAACGCCCGTGGCCAGCCCCTCGTTATCGGTCAGCACCTCTCGCACCATGGCGTCGCACCGGATCTCCAAGTTTCCGGTTGCCAGGGCTGGCGGTAGTAAAACCGTGGGCGAGGAGAAGTTCGAACTCGTGGCGCAGCTCCGGCCGCACTGCCCACAGTAGTGGCAGGCCGGGCGTCCCCTCAGCGGGCGTGTCAGGATGGACAGCCGGGCGGGAATGCAGGGAATGCCCAGCTTTTGGCATGCTTTCTGGATCACCAGCTCGTAGCAGCGGGGCTTGGGCGGCGGTAGGAATTTGCCATCTGGAGTATTTTCCAGCCCCTCGTGCGTCCCGAAGACGCCGATCAGCTCCTCCGTCTTGTCGTAATAGGGCGCGAGATCGTCATAGGTTATCGGCCAGTCGAAGCCTTTTCCGTCGCGGCTGTAGGGCTTGAAATCATAGGGGCCCATGCGCAGCGAGATGCGCCCCCAGTGGTTGGTGCGCCCGCCCAGCATGCGCGCCCGGTACCACATCCACTCGCTACCGGGGGCGCTGGTATAAGGTTCGCCCTCCACCTGCCAGCCCCCGTTAACCGTAGCGTCGAAGTATCCGAAGGGTTTCTGCGGAGTGGCAGCGCCGCGATGAGGAGCGTTGTACGCCCACTCAAACATCTTCGATTGCTTGGCCGTATCGTACCAACTCCCTGCTTCGAGCATTAAACACTTAGCCCCGGCCCGGGTGAGCACGTAAGCAGCGATTCCGCCGCCGGCCCCCGATCCCACGATGATGACGTCATAGACCTTTGGGCTTGAAATCACTTGAGGCATATGCGCTTCCACCAATGAAGTTAGGATGGACGTCACAGAGGGCGCCAGTCTAACACAAAGTCTGATCCGGTGATGGACGGATCTCGGAACACCCGTATAGAGCAAGCCGGCCATTGGGAGGCTGCCTCAGCCGCTGGCCGACACCGAGGCTTCCCCCCGTCCTTACCGGGATGGTAGAAGGGACCGGTCCATCCAGAGGGTTTGATCCCTCTGCGGGCCGGTCGAGACCATCACGATGGGCACACCAGTTTGCCCGGAAAGAAAACTGAGATAAGCTTTCGCTTTGGCTGGCAGTTGGTCGTAGTCGGTCAGCCCGAAAGTAGGCTGCAGCCAGCCGGGCAGCACTTCGTAGCGGACTTTGACGCGCTCCAGAACCTCGGCTTCAGCCGGAAAGTCGGTGGAGCGCTTCCCATCCCATTCGTACTCAACGCCGACCGGGATTTCCGCCAGGTGGTCGAGGATATCGAGCTTGGTAATCACCAGTGCGCTCAAGTGATTCACGCGCGCGCTGTAGCGCGCCGCCACCGCATCAAACCAGCCGCAGCGGCGCGGGCGACCGGTAACGGAGCCGTACTCGCTGCCGCGCTCGCGCAGCTTTTCGCCCTCCGGTCCCGTGACCTCCGTGGGAAACGGGCCGCTGCCCACGCGCGTGGCATAGGCCTTCGAGACTCCGATCACCGCGCCGATGCGCGTGGGACCCACGCCGGCGCCAGTGCAAGCTCCGCCTGCCGTGGCGTTCGAGGAAGTGACGAAGGGATAGGTGCCGTGATCGAGATCCAGAAGCGTACCCTGTGCCCCTTCAAAAAGCACGGTTTGGCCGCGATCCAAGGCCTGGTTCAGATGCGCCGAAACGTCGGATAAATAGGGAATGATACAACGGGCCTTGGAGACGTATTCGTCTACTTGCCGCACTGTGTCCCTGGCGCTATGGCCATAGAGCGCAGAGGCCACGCGCTGCTTTTCGGCAAAAGCTTCGAGGCACTTCTGCCGGAATCCCGCGAGGTCGCGAACGTCACCTGCTCGCAGCCCGCGGCGCCCAGCCTTGTCTTCGTACGACGGTCCAATCCCCTTCGAAGTGGTGCCGATCTTCGAGGCACGAGCTGCTTCGGCTGCCTGCTCGTGCGTGCGGTGATAGGGCAGGATGAGGTGGGCGCGCTCGCTGATCAGCAGGCGCTGCCCCACTGAGATGCCCGCTGCCTGCACCGTCTCGAGCTCTTGAAGCAGGGCCGGCGGGTCGAGCACCACGCCGTTGCCCAGCACGGCAATCTTTCCCGGGCGCAGCAGGCCGGTGGGAATTAACTGCAAGAGGAATTTGTTACCGTCGATGATAACGGTGTGCCCGGCGTTGGCGCCTCCCTGGTAGCGAGCCACAATGTCGAAGTGCTCGGCCAGGACGTCCACCACCTTGCCCTTGCCTTCGTCACCCCACTGCACACCCACTACGATGGTAGCTTTACCTTTGGACATGCGGGGAACGGTCGCGAGTCCGAAGAGAGCCGGCGTCTGCCTTGTCCCAAGCCTGCAATGCGCTTGGCGCTTCACCCGAGTGCGATCGCGCGGTGCAGGAAGCAGTTTTGAGCAACTGCGGGATCACGAGTTCCGGAGCTTCAGGGCAACCCCTAGTGGGGGGAGATGAAGCCCTCCTTAAGGATCCGTCAACTCTCGGCCTTCTAACCCAGGATCGACCACGGTTAAAACCGCCGTACGTCATGGGCTTACAGGTACTTCTCGATCATCTTGGCGATATTGTCGCTCGAGGTCGCGCCCACCAACTGCTCCTGCACTTGGCCATCCTTGAAAAGTAGCAGCGCTGGAATCGCGCGGACGTTGTAGCGGCTGGTGAGCGACTGATTGTCATCCACGTTCAGCTTTCCCACCTTGGCGCGGCCGGCGTACTGGGCTGCAACCGCCTCGACGCTAGGCGCGATCATCCGGCAGGGGCCGCACCACTCTGCCCAGAAGTCGACTAGCACAGGCTTATCCGACTTCAGCACTTGCTCCTCGAAATTCTTCTCGTCCAACACTACAACGTTGTTGTTTTCACTCATCCTTCGGACCCTCCATCCCACCGGGAGACTGTCTGGCGTGTACAGCGGCGCCTCACTAAGGGCTCCCACGCCAGGAAAGGTGCCACGCCACGACCCACCCGCGACGGCAAGGCGGCTAGTTGGATGCCACCGCAGCCGCCGCGGTTTTTGCGCCCTCCACTTCTCCTGACTGCAACTCCTCATAGATTTTAGCGTACTGCCGTGCCGATTGCTCCCAGGAGAAGTCCTGGCGCATGCAGTTCTGGATGAGCTGCTTCCAGTGGTCGCGCTCGTGATAGAGGCCAATGGCTTCTTTCAGCGTCTCCAGCAGGGCGGCACCCGTATAGGGGATGAACTTGAATCCCGTCCCCTCCCGGGTGGAACGATCGTAGGCCTTGACCGAGTCCTCAAGTCCGCCTGTAGCCCGCACGACCGGGACGGTGCCGTACTTCATGCTGTAAATCTGGTTGAGGCCGCAGGGCTCGTAGCGGGAAGGCATCAGGAACATGTCTGCCCCGGCTTCGATCTGGTGCGCCAGCTCGTTGTCATAGGCCACCCTGACCAGGAACTTCTCCGGGTACTTCTGTGCCAGCTCACGAAACAACTGCTCGTATTCCGGCTCGCCGGTACCCAGAGCGGTCACGTAGAGCTCGAGATTCATCATCTGTTCGGCGACCTCAGCAATCAGATCGAACCCTTTCTGCGGATCAAAGCGGGAAATGATGCCGACGGTGGGGCGGTCAAGCGCTGGATTCGCCACTCCCATTTTCTCCAGCAGCGCCTTCTTGCAAAGCGTCTTGCCTTCCAGTCTGGAGGGAGTGTAGCGGGCAGGTATCAACTTATCCTTGGCGGGATTCCAGGCGTCGTAATCGACGCCGTTGAGGATGCCTACCAGGCGGTCGGCGCGGCTCCGCAGAGCACCCTCGAGTCCGCAGCCGTACTCTTTGGTCTGAATTTCCTTAGCGTAGGTCGGGCTGACCGTGGTGATGAAATCAGCCAGGGCGATGCCACCCTTCAGCAGGTTGGCTTTGCCGTAGAACTCGAGCACGTGGTGGTTGTAAAGCTCCCAGCCGATCGAAATCTGCGGCAGCACGTCGGGAGGAAAGAGGCCCTGGTAAGCGAGGTTGTGGATGGTTAGGACCACGCGCGTCTTCTGAAAGAAAGGGTCGCAACGGTATAGGGTACGCAGATAGACAGGCACCAAAGCGCTTTGCCAGTCGTGGCAGTGAATGATGCTCGGGGGCGCTTCAGAGCGCTTCATGAACTCCAGCGCCGCTAGGCACAGACCGGCAAACCGCAGGTAATTATCGGGATAATCGGCGCCGCGCTCGCGATAAAGGGCTTCGCGGTCAAAGAATTCGGGGCAGTCGACTAAGCAGAATCGCAAGTTCTTGCTGCGCTTGCCCAACTGGACGGAGGCAAATCGGAAGCCTGAGGAAAGCGGCAAGGTGAGGTTGCGCGCTTCCGGCAGAACCGAGCCCGGCGGTGTGTTGCGGTACCGGGGGACCAGGACGTCCACCTCGTGGCTGAGCTTGGCCAGAGCTTTGGGCAAGGCCCCCACCACATCCGCCAGGCCGCCCGTCTTCGAAAAGGGCACACATTCTGACGCTACGAATACGATCTTCACGCTTGCTCCTTTCCAGTCGATTGAGGATCCGCCAAACAAATAATCGGTAGTTCGGAGATCACGGTTGTGAGCGGAGAGCGGCTGCGCCAGGCCGCCCAGGGGGCTCGTTGCCGGCTTTGCGGTCCACCCCTGAATGTAGCCAGCCGCAGCTTGGACTGTCAACCAGGGTGCTCGGGCTGGTCTAAGCGTGCGGCAGCGGTAGGGCCCTTTTTCGCCGCCCTCGATTTTTCAATCACGTATCCGGTTCGTTTTGTCAAAATGCCTTTTGGACGGGTGTGGATGCTCGCATTTTACCTTGTAAACGGTGGTGACAATGCCTGCGTTCAAGACAAGGCAGACGCGGGCGCCGCCTGTACTTTTCGTAAGAGGCCTGCCGCGACCCCATAACTTCTCTCTTCGGTCTGGCAGAGGGCCCGGCCTTCTGGTATAACCGTCCATCCCCGCATGAACATTCCGCTCCTGATCCGGAAGAAGCGCGACGGCGGCATCCTGACGCAGGAGGAGATCGCAGCCTTTGTGGAGGGCTACACACGGGGCAGCGTGCCTGACTATCAGGCGTCTGCACTGCTGATGGCCATTTACTTTCGCGGGCTCGACGCGCGGGAGACGGCCGACCTAACCCAGGCCATGGTCCGCTCAGGGCAGACACTGGATCTTTCCGGGTTCTCCCAGCCCAAGATCGACAAGCACAGTACCGGCGGCGTAGGGGACAAGACGTCGCTGGTGGTCGCACCGGTTGCCGCCGCCGCGGGCCTCCTGGTGCCGATGATCTCCGGCCGCGGCCTGGGACACACCGGGGGCACGCTCGACAAATTGGAGTCGATCCCGAACTTCAATACCCAGCTCAGCCTCGGTGAGTTCTACCGCGTGCTCCGTGTTTGCAGCATGGCCATGGCCGGCCAGACAGCCGAATTGGCGCCTGCAGACCGCAAGCTTTACGCGCTGCGCGACGTGACTGCTACAGTCGAGTCGATTCCCCTCATCAGTGCTTCCATCATGAGCAAGAAGCTGGCCGAGGGTATCGACGGTTTGGTGCTGGACGTGAAGGCGGGGTCGGGCGCCTTCATGAAGCAACTGGAGGACGCGCGTGCGCTCGCCCAGCGCATGGTCGAGATCGGCGTTGCCAGCGGCAAGCGGGTCCGCGCCTTGATCACTGACATGAGTCAGCCGCTGGGATGTGCCGTGGGGAATGCGCTGGAAGTGGTGGAGTGCCTGGAAACCCTGGCTGGCCGCGGCCCGCAGGATTTGCTCCAACTCTGCCGCGAGCTGGCGGCCCAGATGTTCGTCCTCGGCGGGCTCGACACCAGTCTGGAGGCGGCGCGCACTCGGTTTGACTCGGTATTAGCCTCTGGCCGCCCGCTCGAGACGTTTGGCCGCGTCATCGCCGAGCAGGGGGGCGATCCCCATGTCCTCGAGGACTATACACGTTTTCCCCAAGCCAAGTGGCAGGAGTCGCTGGTCGCTTCTGGAGACGGATACGTAGAGGAGCTCGAAGCGGAGACAATAGGCCGGGCTTCGATGGTCCTCGGCGCCGGACGCGAACGCGTAGATTCGGCCATCGATCCGGCGGTAGGCATCGTCTTTGAAAAGAAGGTCGGAGACTCCGTCGAGACTGGCGAACGCCTTTGCACCCTGCACGCGAACGATGCGGATCGCTTGGCGCGCGCCAAAGAGATGCTGCGCGGGGCAATCGCCATCTCGCGTCAGCCACCCGCGTCTCGGCCGCTGGTTCTCGAGAGAGTAGAAGCTTAGCAGGGCGGCGCCCGCAAGCCAGGGTGAAAGTGGAGCAACCGGCAGTTCTTGCCGCACAGATTCTTTGGCCAGGACCCGATCCTCCACCAACGCGCTACTGGTTCACTCTGGCGTCTGACTCCTGGTTGCCGGCTTCTCACTCAGCGTTGCCGGATGCCCTTACCTTATGCGCTTGGTTCCCCTTCTCGCTATCGTCATGATTCTCGGCGTGGCGATCGCGCTTTCACGGCAGCGGCGAGCCATCCGGTGGCGGATTGTTGCCTGGGGTTTGGGCCTCCAGTTTTTGGTGGCGCTTTTCGTGCTTCGCACTGAGGTTGGTTTCAATCTGCTGGAAAAGGTATCGCAGGGTGCGGTCTGGCTGCTGAATTTTTCCTTCGAGGGCTCGAAGTTCGTCTTTGGCCCGTTAGGCGATCCTAAAGGGAGCCTGGGCCTCATCTTTGCCTTCCAGGTTTTGCCCTTGATCATCTATGTCGCCTGCCTCTTTTCCATCCTTTACTACCTCCGTGTTTTACCCACCCTGGTGCTCCTGATTGGGAAGCTGATGTTCAAGCTGATGGGGACGAGTGGAGCCGAATCGCTCGAGCTGGCAGCGAGCATCCTGATTGGGCAGACGGAGGCTCCGTTGGTGATCCGTCCTTATCTGGCTGATCTCACCGAGTCCGAGTTGATGACGGTGATGACGGCGGGGATGGCGCATATCTCCGGGGCGGTACTCGGGGCCTACGTCCTCTTCGGCGCCGAGGCGCGCCACCTCCTCACCGCGGTGGTGATGACGGCGCCGGGGACGATTTTGATCTCCAAGTTGCTGCTTCCAGAAACCGAACGGGCGAAGACGGCTGGCCAAGCCGACCTGGCGCTCGAACAGCGGAACGTGAACCTGTTGGATGCCGCCTCCCACGGCGTGACCGACGGCTTATTCTTAGCCCTCAACGTCGGCGCCATGTTGATCGCCTTTTACGCGCTGATCTACCTCTGCGACGGCCTGCTGAGCGCGGCGCACACGCACATCACACTGGAGTGGCTCTTTGGCCGAGTCCTGGCTCCCGTGGCATGGCTGCTGGGCGTTCCCTGGAGGGACGCCGCAACCGTCGGAAACCTGATGGGTGTGAAGCTGGTGCTGAACGAATTCGTGGCCTTCTCGATGCTTGGACCCCTGAAGGGCCGCCTCGCGGCGCGCTCCTTTACCATCGCCACCTATGCTCTGTGCGGCTTTGCTAACTTCTCGAGCATCGGCATTCAAATCGGCGGCATCGGCTCGCTGGCGCCGTCGCGCAAGCCGGATCTGGCGCGGCTTGGCTTCCGGGCTCTGCTGGCTGGCACGCTGGCGAACTACCTCTCGGCAGCCATTGCGGGAGTGCTATTGCGCCCGTAGCCCTCGCTCTTGGCACCGAGAATAGGCAACCAGAAACTGGCGAACGAGAACCACGAGCAAAGACAATGACCCGTCATTGGCCCGGCTACCGTGAAGCGCGCGCTGCCTCCCGCTTTATCTTCCAGCGCTCGAAGCTGGTGCCTCGAGTGGGGATCATTCTGGGCTCAGGACTGGGCGGCGTAACGGACCGGTTGCGGAGCGCGAGGAGCGTTCCCTATCCCGCTATCCCGCATTTCCCGCGCTCGACGGTGAAGGGCCATGCCGGGAGGCTGTGCCTCGGAATGTGGGGCGAAGCGGCCGTGGCGGTTCTCGAAGGCCGCACGCACCTCTACGAGGGCTATACGCCTGCCGAGGTGGTCCTACCAGTGCGGGCCCTGGGCCTGGCAGGGGTCGAATGCCTGATTGTCACCTGTGCGGCCGGCGGGATCGCGCCACGCGCCGTGCCGGGCAGTTTCATGCTCTTCCGCGACCACCTCAACTATCAAGGGATGAATCCGCTCGTAGGGCCGGAAGATGACCGGCTAGGTCCGCGGTTCATCGATATGAGCCAGGCGTATGATGCCGAGCTGCGCCACATCGCGCGCCGCGTGGCAGCGAGGCTGAAGCTGCGGACGTTCGAGGGTGTGTATGCTGCGCTGCTCGGGCCGAGCTTCGAGACACCGGCGGAGATTCAGGCCCTCAAGCGCCTGGGAGCGGATGCCGTGGGTATGTCGACCGTGCCAGAGGTGATCGCCGCCAGGCAACTGGGGATGCGCGTGCTGGCTGTAGCTTCGATTAGCAATCGGGCCGCCGGACTGAGCCATCATCCGCTTAGCCACCAGGAAGTGCTCGAAACCGGCAGACAAACGGCGCAGAACCTGGCCGCGCTGCTGGAAGGCGTCGTCACCGGCGTGGGAGCTGCCACATCTCTTCGCCCGCGGCGTGCGGGAAAGAATCCCCAAGATCAGCCCTAGGCCGCATCCTAACCGCCATCGTGTTGAACCGAAGCGCGCTTCTAGCCTGCGAGGGAGGCTGGCAGGTCCACAGTGCGGCAGCCAGCCGGCCGGCGCTTCATCTGCGTTATGAGAGCTTGTTCTGTCCCTTGCGGGCGCGGTTAGGCGCCACGCGCCGGGAAGCGTTACGCTTGGCCCGGGGGTGGCCCTGAAAGATGGGATTGATATTCTTCATCGGCACGGCCGGCGCCGTGTGCGCATGCATGGCGTATCCGAGCTCGCTCTGGCAGTTTGCCAGGTCGGCCTGGAACATTTCCGCAGTCTTTTCTTGATTCCGCAGGAAGAAACTGATGTAGGGCACGAGTTGTTGCTGAGTAGTCTGAATCTGCTGCCCGCGTTCCCGATATTCATCGCCCGCCTTCATTCCCTCGGCGTCGGCGACGATGCGGCTAACCTCTTCAAGGGGCTTCATGATGGCGTCGATGGCCGTGTAAGTCTCGAAGGCGCTGTTCACGTCGCTGGGGTCGCGGTCGAGCCGCTGGCGCCAAGTTTCAAGATCTGCCAGCTTCGATTCGAGTGTCTTGTGCGCCTCGTCAAATTCCTGACGCTCGGCAGCGGAAACAGGCCACTGCTCTGGATGCTCCTGGCTCAGCAGGTCGCGGATGCGAAACAGCGGGATATAGATCTTGTGGAGCAGCAACTTCACTTCGTCAGGAGAAAGTGGCGGCGTCTCCATGGCCAGCGTCTTGAGCGGAGCGACGGGCGGAGGCGGGGCGGCGATTCGCTCCGTCGGAATGCCGTTTGCGCCCGCGGAAGCCGTGGCGGCCTGCAGCTTCGCATTCAGTTGCGTGAGGTAACCCTGCAGAGTCTCTCGAAGCCGCGCTAGTTCTTGCGCCGGTTGCTGAAGCTGCTCCGCCTCGGCCGGTGTGAGGTGTGGAGCAACAGTCTGGACCAGCAAGTCGATGGCCGGCAAAACTGCGTCCAGGGCACTCACTGTCTTGCTGCCGAGGTCGGTATTCTGCGGCTGGCCAGAGAAGCTATGGCGCGCTTCTTCCAGCGCCTGCATCTTGCCCTTCAGCGTCTCGAGGTTTTGCTGGAACGCCGCCATCGTTGCTTCGCCGAGGCGCCAGGAATCGGGCTTGAGTAAGGACACGAGATCGTTAAAGCGAGACGACGCATTGTAGATCTTGTTCAGTACGGCCAGGATTTCAGCTGGTGCGGGGCCGTTAAGTGCCGCGGGCGGCGTGGAAGACGGGGAGGCCTGGTGCGAGACAGCCGGTTGGGCTAAGGGGGCAGCGGAGGCCGGCGCGGCAGCAGGCTGCGGTTGGACGGCCGGCGGCTGGGCCGGGCCGGGGGTTTGCTCCTTCGCCTTCAGGGATGTGACGTAGCCCTCCAGCGCCGCCCGGAGACGAGGCAACTCGTTCAAAGGCTCGTTCAGCTGTGCCGCATCGCCCGGGTTGCCATACTGCGCTACCATTTGCACGATGGTCTTGAGGTCGGGTAATAAGTCATCAATCGCCGTCTGGGTCTTCTCACCCAGGCTGGCATTTTGGAGCTGGCCGGAGAAGGCGTGGCGAACCTCCTCGAGCGCCTGCATCTTGCTCTTAGCGACCTGCAAACTCTGCTGGAAGGCGGCCCGTGCTGCGTCATTCATCGGCCAGGTCTCCGGCTTCAGCAGGGAAAGGAGGTCGTTGAACCGATACACGGCGTCATAGATTTTGTTGAGCAGCGCCAGGCCTTCGGCAGCGCGCGATGAGCTGGTTTCGGCTTGTAGGGTGCCCGACGGGCTGGTGTTGGACGTCAACGAGGCTGAGGGTCGCACCGAATCGCCGGATGGCGGTGTAGTGGTGAAGCGCGGGGTGGGGCCGGTGCTTCGGGAAGCCGGTTGTTGAATGCCAGCCACCAGCACCAGTGGCGCAAAAAGAACAACGAGGAAGAGACGGGACGCGACCCTCACGGTGGACCTCCCTTCTTGCTTCTGCTCTATAAGGCAAGAGTGGCAGGCTCTTACCAGGTTCGTCAACCGGAGCTACGCGAGGCAAACGCCTGGGGCCTGTCGGATATTCGGCGCGAGAAATCGGCGGTGGGTGAGTCCGCTTGGGTAGTCCGGCACCTTAACTGGGTGCAGAGGCAGCGGGTGGTGCGGGGGATTGTGGAGGTGCAGCGCTTGACCGTCTGTCTTCGCCGAGCACCAGGGCTACTTCCGCTGCCATGGCGTACCGCCCGAAGGGAGCGGCGATCTGTACGCCGTCGACGAGATGGCGCAGCTCGAGGAGCATCTCCTGTGCGATCTTCACTCCTTCCGCCCGTGCCTTATCGCCCGTGTCCGCCTTGCGCATCCGCTCGAGCACGGCCGGAGGCACAGAGACCCCGGGCACTTCGTTATTCAGGAATTCGGCGTTGCGAAAACTGGTAAGCGGCCAGAGCGTGGCCATCACCGGAATACGGCAATGTTCGATCCTTTTCAGGAAGCCGACGAGTGGGGCCACGTCAAACACTGGCTCGGTGACGGCAAAATTGGCTCCGGCCTCCACCTTATATTCGAAGTGGCGAAGCTCGAGGTCGGGATCGACCGCGCAAGGGTTCACTTCGACGCCGATCAGAAATCCGGTCGGCGAGCCCATCGGGTTACCGCCGGCGTCGAGCCCGCGGTTCAGGTTGTTGAGGATATTCACTAGGCCGATGGCGTCGACGTCGAAGACTGGCGTCGCCTCGGGATAGGTAGCGAACTGAGGCGAGTCGCCGGTGACAGCCAGAATGTTGCGCAAGCCCACCGCATAGGCGCCCAGCAGGTCAGACTGGATGCTCAGCACATTGCGGTTGCGGCAGCTATACTGCAACAGCACTTCAATTCCGGCACGCTGCTGCAGGAGGGCGGCCAGCGTCTGCGGGCTCATGCGCGCCGTCGCGCCGCTACCCTCAGTGACGGTCACAGCGTCCACCTGGGTACGGAGGTACTGCGCCGCTTCGAGCTCCCTGGCCGCGTCACAGCCCTTGGGGGGCGTGATGACGACGAGGACGGGGAAGTGGCCCTCCACCAGCTTGCGGCCGAGCTCAGATCGCCGCGCCGCCGGCTGGGGCTCAACGGCGCGAGCGCCGTTGGTACTTACAAACGTCGAGAAGCGCGCTGCTCGCGGGCGCAGGGAACGCACTGCCGCCTTGATGGCCTTGATGTGCTCGAAGGTGGTTCCGCAGCAGCCGCCCAGCAGCCGGGCTCCTGTCTCGATGAAACGCCGGGCATAACTGGCCATATATTCGGGCGAACAGAGATAGATGCTGCGGCCGTCCACGGTGCGGGGAAGCCCGGCATTGGGCTGGGCGGCCAGGGGCCGCCGCGTGACCTGGGCCATGCGCTCGAGCGTCTCGAGGATGGCCGCCGGGCCCATGCTACAGTTCAGCCCGATCACGTCTGCGCCCCAGGCGTCGAGCTGGCGGGTGAAGTCTTCGGGCTGGGTACCGGTCACCGTACTGCCGTCGTCCTGAATGGTCATCTGCACGACGACGGGAAGAGTGCATACATCCCGTGCGGCAAGCAAGGCCTGGTGGGCCTCATGGACGTTAACCATAGTCTCGATCACGATGAGGTCCACGCCCCCTTCCACCAGGGCGGCAATCTGCTCGCGAAAGGCTTCCCGTGCCTCATCGAACGATGTGGGGCCGAGAGGCTCGAGCTGGATGCCCAGGGGTCCCACGGAGCCCGCAACGTAGAGATCGTCGCCGGCCACCTCCCGCGCTAAGCGCGCACCGGCTAAATTGATCTCGCATACGCGGTCCTGCAGATTGAATTTCTGCAACCGGAAGCGGTTGGCTCCGAAGGTGTTGGTCTCCAGCACCTCAGCTCCTCCTTTGAGGTAGCCGAGGTGGACGTCCTTCACCAGGTGCGGTGCGCTAAGGTTGAGCTCGTCGAAGCAGCGGCTGAAGGGAATGCCCTTCGAGTAGAGGACGGTACCCATCGCGCCGTCGCATACGACGATACGCTTTTCTAACCGGGTGGCGAAGGGCTCGCGCATACACCGCAGTGTACCATGCGACGGCTGAAGCCTGTTGGGTGATGCCCACCTCCAAAGCCACAGCATCCTACGAGAGAGGAAGGAGTGGATGAGGATGCGAGCCAGCAGGGCAGACCGCCGAGTCCCTTGGGCGTGGGCGACATTCCTCTGGCTGTGGCTACTTTCGCCAGTTGCGTCCAGCCAGAGCCCACCGTCTGCCGCCTTACCACCCCCCGCTCTGTTGGTTAGATCGCAGGAGAAGCCCGCCCCGCATGAGGCCCAGACATCGACGGCGGACGCCGGGCAGCAGGAAGATCAGTGCCTCACAGTAAATCCGGTGACCGGACAGGTGTCCGCAACCCCCTTGAACTACCGCCCCTTGACCAAAGCAGAACGCTGGCGGCTCTATTTCAAGCAAACCTACTGGTCGATGGGTGCTTATTTTGGCCCCTTCTTCTCTGCCTTGGTCCTGGACCAGACCACGGGCAGTCCGAAGGATTGGGGTGGCGGCTTCCCCGGCTATGGCCGTCGCGTCCTTTCGCGTCTCGCCGCTGGGGACGTGATTCAGAACAGCTTTCAGCATCCGGTCGCAGCCCTGCTCAGGGAAGACGTTCGGTATATCGCCAGCGACCACCGTGGGTTCAGGCGCCGCGTCCGTCATGCGGTTCTCTATAGCTTCCTGACCTACAACAACCAGGGCCGGCCAACGCTGAACCTGGCCAACATCGGCGGCTACTACGTGGCCAGCGCCGCCTCAACTCTGTGGCTGCCCGGCCGGCACAATCCCGCGCTCTACACGGTGACGGATGGGAACAAGGCTCTCGGGCTGAGTGTGACGGTCAATTTGCTGCAAGAGTTCTGGCCTGAGGCGCACCGCGCCTTTCTTTCCCGACATTGACCCGAAACGCGGAGAACGTCGAGGCTTTATGTGACTTTTCAGACCGATGCACCTCGCTGCACACCCTGACCTTCTTTGGCCTTTACCCTTTAGCCTCCAGCCTTTAGTCTTTCTTGTGGTGGCGGCCAGCCTGTTTGAGACCTTATCGCGCTTCTTCGCGAGCTATGGATACGCCGCCGTGTTCTTTGGGGTGATGCTGGAGAACAGTGGCTTGCCCGTGCCCGGAGAGACGGTCCTTCTCTTTGCTGCGTTCCTGGCCGCTCATGGCAGACTGAGCCTGGGGTGGGCGATTCTTACGGCGATTGCCGGCGCAACCACCGGCGACTCGCTCGGATATGGCATCGGAAAGATTGGCGGGGAAGCCCTGCTGAAGAAATATCGCGGCCGGTTTCTTTCCCGCGAGCGCTTTGACCGCGCCCAGGCCACTTTCCAGCGCTGGGGACACTGGGCCGTGTTCGCAGCTCGCTTCATCACCGGCTTGCGGGTGCTGGCCGGACCGCTGGCCGGCGCCTTGCACATGCCTTATGGCCGGTTCTTTGTGGCAAACCTTAGTGGTGCTGTGGTGTGGGCCTCGACGGTTGGGGTGGTGGGCTTCATGTTTGGAACCAACTGGCGTCGGCTAGTCAACCTCTTTGGACAGGTTGACTTGGTCGTCCTGCTTTTGGTGGCGGCCGGCTGCCTCACTATCTATGCTCGGCGCAAACGCCAGAGCGGCCGATCGTAACAACCTGCGCATAAGGTGTTCCGCATGCGCCTGAAGCAGCTACCAACAGGAAATCGTGAGCCGAAGAGCAGAGCCCACTCCGTGGCTCGGTGCCGCCGCTGGCCTTTGGCAACGGGCGAAGGGCTATGTAGCAGGTTGTTCGGCACCGAGTTTGGCTGCTATACTGACACCTTCCCGCGGACACGATCTGCTTGAGTGCGACCGAGACGCTGGCCAAGCTCTGCAATGGAATCTTCCAAGCCTTCCCGCGGCCACGTGACTATTCGCGACGTTGCTCACGCGGCGGCGGTCTCTGTATCGACGGTCTCCGCGGCCATCAATAACACGGATTACGTCAGCCGGCCGATCCGGGCGCGAATCGAGCAGGCGATCCGGCGGCTCAATTACCGGCCAAACGACCTTGCCCGCGGACTGCGATTGCAGCGCACGCACACGATTGCGGTAGTGGTGCCCGACCTTACGAATGCCTTCTACGCCGAGATGGTGCAAGGGATGAAAGACTACGCGAGCGCTGCCAACTATACCTTGCTGATCGGCGACTCGCGCGAGCGGTGGCGGGAGGAGTTTCAGTATCTCGACACTTTTCATCGCCGCAGAGTGGACGGCGTCATCCGCATCCCGGCCATCGATGATGACGGCCATGACGCTGGCGCGGTGCTCGGCAACACTCCGGTGGTCTACGCCGACCGTTTTCATCGCGTGAAGAAGGCCAACGTGGGCTGCGTAGGGGTGAATAACGCGGTGGCTGCCATGGATGCCACACGGTATTTGCTCAGCCTCGGCCACCGACGTATTGCCATTATTGTGGGCCCCCAGACCGCCGAGACGGCGGTCCAGCGGCTGGAAGGCTATCGGGCCGCGCTGCGCAGCAGCCGCGTGCCCATTCGCCGCGATTTCATCCGCGTCGGCGATGATCAGCTGGTAGGCGGACATCGCGAGGCGATCGAGCTGCTGACCCGTGCGAACCGGCCCACGGCGATCTTCTGCACCAACTACAGTATGACCCTGGGAGCGTTCCAGGCCATCCAGGAGCTGAAGCTCCATTGCCCGAGGGACGTGAGCCTGCTCGGGTTCGACGACTTCAGCTTGGCTACTCTGCTTCGCCCGCGAATCACCATGGTGCGGCAGCCAGCGCGGGAGATCGGCATGGCCGCGGCACGGATGCTGATCGACCACATTGAAGGTCGCAACGGCATGCGGGCGGAAATGTCGCTGCCCACGACGCTCATGGTGAGGGAATCGTGCTGCCCGCCCCGGGAGGATCCCGTGCTCCGCCGCGCGCGCCGCGGCACGGTCAGGGCTCATTGATGTGCTCAAGAGCGGGACTTCCTGAGCCGCCAGTCGTGGCGCTCTCCAGGTAGCGGTCCCCAACCAGACCGACGTGGCCGGCTGAGGTAACGCGCGCGCTCACGCGTCATCTTACGGCAGGAGGGAAGATGAGATGCGCGAATTGCTGAACTTCGTCGGTGGCGCCTGGGTGCGAGCCGCAGCCACCGAGGAGCTGCCTGTCACCAATCCTGCCACCGCGGAAATAATGGCGCACACTCCGCTTTCCTCGGCGGCCGATGTGGACGCCGCGGTTGGGGCCGCGGCAAAAGCCTTTCCTGCTTGGCGCGCCACACCGCCCGGCGACCGTATTCGATACCTCTTCAAGCTGAAAGTTCTGTTAGAAGAACACGCTGATGAGCTGGCGCGCACCATCACGAACGAGTGTGGCAAAACGTACGAGGAATCGTTGGGCGAGGTGCGTCGCGGCATTGAGAACGTGGAGGTGGCCTGTGGGATTCCCATGATGCTGCAGGGTTACACGAGTGAGGATATCGCTCGCGGCATCGACGAAACCATGATCCGCCAGCCCCTCGGCGTCGTCGCTGCCATCTGTCCATTCAACTTTCCTGCCATGATCCCGCTGTGGTTCCTGCCTTACGCCATCGCCTGCGGCAACACTTTCATTCTCAAACCTTCGGAAAAGGTGCCAATGACGGCCTCGAAACTGTTTGAGCTGCTGGCGGAAACCCATCTGCCTGCCGGGGTCGTCAACCTGGTGAACGGAGCCAAGGCCGCGGTGGACGCACTGCTGGACCACCCCGGGGTTCGGGCCATCAGCTTTGTCGGGTCGACGCCGGTAGCCCGTTACGTCTACGCGCGGGCCGCCGCCAGCGGGAAGCGCGCTCAGTGCCAGGGCGGGGCCAAGAATCCAGTTATCCTGATGCCTGACGCGGACGTCGAAACAACAACAAAGGTGGTGGCGGACTCTGCCTTCGGCTGTGCGGGACAACGATGCCTGGCCAGCTCGATAGCTATCACGGTTGGCGACGGGCGGCAGACGTTCGTCGAGGCCCTGGCGGAAGCGGCAAGAAAACGCGTGGTGGGTTACGGTCTCGACCAGGACGTACAGATGGGACCGGTGATCAGCCCGGAAAGCAGAGCACGAATCGAGGGGCTGATCGAAAAAGCCATCATAGAAGGCGCCAAACCTTGCGTCGACGGCCGCGGCGCTCGGATCAAGGGTTATGAACGCGGTAATTTCATCCGTCCCACCATTCTCCAGGATGTTCAGCCTACCAGCAGTATTGCCCAAACTGAGGTCTTCGGCCCGGTGCTGAGCACCATTCACGTCCGAACTCTCGAGGAAGCGATCGAATTGGTGAACCGCTCTTGTTACGGCAACATGGCCTGCCTCTTCACGCGCAGCGGCGCTGCCGCCCGCCAGTTCCGCTACGAAGCCTTGGCCGGCAATATCGGAATCAACCTGGGCGTGGCTGCACCCATTGCCTACTTCCCATTTAGTGGCTGGAAAGACAGCTTCTTTGGCGATCTGCACGGCCAAGGGCGGGACGCCGTCGAGTTCTATACCGGCAAGAAAGTGGTTATCGAGCGCTGGCCCTTGGAATGGTCGCGGAAGTTTTAGTCGCTCCGAACAGACACTTCGCCGCGAGTGTAGAAGCTAATGAGGAGTGAAGCCTCCCCATTGGAGCTCGCGCATTACGAACCCACGATCGGTTTCGATTGCCCTCTAGGGAATCATCGCAGCAGCTCCTCGAGGCGAGCTGCCTGGTCGGTTTTCTCGTCGCGGTACTTGATGATGACCGGGGTGTAGAGCGATAGGCCCAGCTCTTTGCCACGGCCACGGGTGATGGCTCGTGCGCCCGGAACAACTACCGCCTCGGGGGGAATCATCAGCGGAATCTCACCCTGCCGACGATAGACTTTGTCGCGCACCAAGTCGTAGACAGGCGTTGAGCCGGTGAGGATAGTGCCGGCAGCCAGCACCGCACCGCGGCCCACGATCGTGCCCTCGTAAACGCCGCAGTTACCGCCTACCAGCACGTCATCCTCGATGATGACTGGCAGGGCACCTACCGGTTCCAGTACGCCACCGATTTGCGCACCAGCGGAGAGGTGTACCCGCTGGCCGATTTGGGCGCAAGAGCCGACCAAGGCGTGCGAGTCAATCAGCGTGCCATCACCGACGTAGGCGCCCACGTTGACGTACATGGGAGGCATGCACACCACACCCTTGCCAATGTAGCAGCCGTCGCGAATCGAAGACCCGCCGGGAACCACCCGAATGTTGTGTTCGGCGGGAATCTGTTTGAGGGGATAGGTATGCTTGTCGCGAAACTGCCAGGCGGTTGGCTGGCTTTCGGTGGCGGGTGAGCCCGCCGGCAAAGATACCGGCATCTCGACGATACGCCCGATCCGGAACCCCAGCAGGATACCCTTTTTCACCCAGCTGTTGACGCGCCAGCCGGTGGCCGCGCTGGGATCGGGCTCTGCGGCGCGGATACGTCCTTCATTGAGCGCAGCCTTAAGTTCGTCGAAAGCGCAGAAGTGTTCAGCGCTGGCGGAACTGGTATCGAGCGCAAACAGCTTCTCAATGCGGGCTTCCAGGCTGGAGGCATTCATGTCCCGTCGGCAAGCTAGGTGTGCTCTCTAGCCTCGCGTGGCCACGGATGGCTGGCGGCTGGCGGCCAACGTCCGCGCCATGGTCTCACCGATTAGCGCCGGGCTCGCAGCTATCTGGATACCTGCCGCTTCCAAGGCCGCGATCTTGTCAGCAGCCGTGCCTTTGCCTCCGGAAATGATCGCCCCGGCATGGCCCATGCGGCGTCCCGGAGGTGCCGTGCGGCCGGCAATGAATCCCACCACTGGCTTGCGCACGTGCGCTTTGATGAATTCGGCCGCTTCCTCCTCCGCCGTTCCGCCTATCTCGCCGATCAGAACGATGCCGTGGGTTTCGACGTCATCGTTCATTAGCCGCAGCACGTCCACGAAGGTCGTGCCGACGATGGGATCACCGCCGATACCGACGCAAGTGGACTGCCCAATGCCAAGAGCGGTGAGCTGCGCGACGGCTTCGTAGGTTAGCGTGCCACTGCGCGAGATCACGCCGACGTGGCCGCGCTCATGTATCCGGCCTGGCATAATCCCGACCTTGCATTTCCCCGGCGAAATGACGCCCGGGCAGTTAGGTCCAATCAAGCGGGTCCGCGGTCGTCCGGCGAGATACTGCTTGACCCTGACCATGTCTAGCGTGGGAATGCCCTCGGTGATGCAGACAATCAACGGCAGACCAGCGTCGGCGGCCTCCATGATGGCGTCAGCTGCGAACGCCGGAGGCACAAAGATCATCGACACGTTGGCGCCAGTGGCTTCCACCGCCTTAACCACGGTGTTGAACACCGGCACTTCGTAATTACCATCCTTACTCTCCCAGATGGTTCCGCCCTTACCGGGCGTCACGCCGGCCACCACCTTGGTTCCGTAAGCCAGGCACTGCTCCGCGTGGAACCCGCCTTCGCGGCCCGTGAGGCCCTGGACGAGGAGGCGGCTGTTTTCGTCGACCAGAATAGCCATAGGCTCGATTCAGCGGGCCATTGCCACAACCTTTTCGGCTGCCTCTTTCATGCCGCTAGCTACGGTAAAGTTTAGACCGCTCTCGCGCAGGATCTGTTGCCCCAGCTCCACGTTGGTGCCCTCCAGCCGGACCACCACGGGAATCTGAATGCCGAGGGATTTGGCTGCAGCGACGACGCCGTTGGCCACAATGTCGCAGCGCATGATGCCGCCGAAGATGTTAATGAGGACGGCGCGCACGTTAGGGTCGCTGAGGATGATCTCGAAGCCGTGCCTCACCTGTTCTTCGCTGGCGCCTCCGCCAACGTCGAGAAAGTTGGCTGGGCGTCCCCCAGCGTACTGGATGATGTCCATAGTAGCCATAGCCAGGCCGGCACCGTTCACCATGCAACCGACGTTGCCGTCCAGGCGAATGTAGTTCAAGCCGTAGTTAGTCGCTCTCACTTCGAGCGGATCCTCTTCGTTCGTGTCGCGCAGGTCGCGGATGTCAGGGTGGCGGAAGAGGGCGTTATCATCGAAGTTCATCTTGGCGTCCAGCGCCAGCAGCCGCCCGTCCGGGGTCACGACCAATGGATTAATCTCGGCCAGTGACGCGTCCGTAGCCTCAAAGGCACGATAGAGGGCCTGGAAAAGCTTTGCCGCCTCGCTCACCTGACGCGGGTCAAGTTGGAGTCCGAAGGCCAGCTTGCGCGCTTGAAAGGCCTGAAAGCCTACTGCGGGGTCAATGAACTCCTTGAGAATTCTCTCCGGGTGCCGCGCCGCCACTTCCTCGATCTCCACGCCGCCTTCCGTTGAAGCCATGAATACCGGGCGTCCGGAGCTGCGGTCAATCACCAGACCGAGATAGAGCTCGCGGGCAACGTCGAGTGCTTCCTCGACTAACACGCGGCGCACCGTGCGCCCCTGCGGACCGGTCTGGTGCGTGACCAGTTTCATGCCTAGGATTTGGCGCGCTACCGCCTCGGCTTCATCCGGCCCGCGAGCCCGTTTGACTCCGCCGGCCTGGCCGCGTCCTCCCGCGTGAATCTGCGCTTTGATCACCACCGTACCGCCCCCGAGCCGGTGCACCACTCCACGCACCTCGTCGGGGCTTTCAATTACCTCACCGCGCGGGATGGCCACGCCGTAGCGAGCAAGGATCTGCTTGGCCTGGTATTCGTGGATTTTCACTGAAACCGCCTCCACTGCGGTCGTCCGCTGCCAGCAGCCGTTGACTATGAGCTTGCGGTCTTGAGCGCCAAACGGATTTTTCAGTATAGGGACGGAAGCCGGGGATGGCAATTCCTAATCCCAAAACACGGCTTACTGGGATTTGGCCGGAGGGCTCGATCTCGTATTTTCAATCACATATCCGGTTCGTTTCGTCAAATCGATATTTGCGCTACAAGATCACGGGCGGGGTCGGCTCGCCCCGTAAACAATGTTGACATTCGATACCTGTCTGACAAGACGGACCAGGTGCGCCACCGTGTGTGGCTGCTCACGACCGCATTGGGAACAGCTGATGGGTGCCGCTCTAGCCGACTTTCCGCTGAGGAGCCGGCCCCCGTGGCTCCTGATAACCAACCTACGAGCCACGAACCGACCCGCACCCCACCTGGCTCTCCGTCCCGTTGATGAGGCGGCGGATGTTCGCGTGATGCCGGGCGATGATCAGCACCGCCGAAGCTGCGGCGCCCGCCACGATGGCGCGTGGCGTGCTCTTGAGTAGGTAAACGAAAACGGGGAAGGAGGCCGCGGCCGTGATCGAGCCCAGCGAAACGTAGCGCCAGGCAGCCAATACGACCGCGAACAAGGCCAGGGCCAGTCCCGTCGGGGCTGGTGCGAGCAGCAAGAACGCGCCCACCCCGGTGGCGACGCCCTTACCTCCGCGGAATCCCAGCCATACCGGAAAGATATGGCCCGTGATCGCTCCGAAGGCCGCAAGAGCCGTCCAGCACGGATCCTGGTGGGTTAAGCTGGAGGCCAGCCAGACAGCACCCCTTCCTTTACCCGCGTCCAAAAGCAGAGTTGCCACGAACCCGGCAATGCCCAGGTTCCGCATGACGTTGGTGGCGCCCGTTGAGTGGCTTCCAGTCTCGCGCACATCGATGCCCTTGCGCCAGCGGACGATGAGATAGCCGAAGGGAATTGCACCCAGCAGGTAAGCTGCCAGCACGGATGAGAGTCGGGCTAGCATCGCTTTAGCCGAGGGCGGATGGTTGCGCCCGGAGATCGAAGCCGTTCAGGACGGAGAGCCCGAACCGAAG
Source organism: Acidobacteriota bacterium (assembly GCA_902812465.1). Lineage (GTDB taxonomy): Bacteria > Acidobacteriota > Terriglobia > UBA7540 > UBA7540 > CADDZE01. The sequence continues at coordinate 42,562 of CADDZE010000024.1, forward strand.
GCGCCTCCAACCCCCCTGGTCGTCCTGCTCCGGCCGACTAATGTCAACCCTGATTGAACCGTTCCACCTTGCGGTATTCCGCACCATGCGGTGACAGTTTGCTCTCAAAGAGAAAGAACTCGTTCACTTCGAATCGTCCCAGGCTCTGCTCGCCCTGTCGCTCGACAATTGCCCCTAACCGCGGCAGCGGCCGGGGCGTCTTGAAACGCGCCAGAGTGAGGTGGGGTGTGAAGGGTCGCGACTCCCGCGGAAAGCCCAGCGTGGCGACTGCCTCTTCCACGCGGCGGGCCAGTTGGGCCAGTTCCGGGGAAGGCTCGATTCCCACCCAGAGAACGCGTGGCCGCGTTAGGCCGGGAAAACCGCCCAGGCCTTTGACCTCGACCGCGAAGGGAGCGAACGCTGGGAGCTCACGCATCGCCTGGACCACTTGCGCCAACCGCTCTGATGGAACCTCGCCTAAGAACTTCAGGGTCAGGTGAATACCTTCCGGGCGGACCCAGGTAGCTCCGCGGTGAGCATCATCTTGCGTTTGCTCCAAGGCCGAGCGAATGGTGGATTGCAGCCGCTGCAACTCGCTGCGGACACCTGGCGGTAGATCGATGGCGATAAACGCGCGCACGGGCGAGCCGGAGTTAAAAATCAGAACCCGAAGTTTCAATAGCCCAAGGGCAATCCTGAGCGTGCGCCCAGCCAAGGCAGGCGGCCAGGGGCGTAAAACTTCGGCGCGGTGCTATCAGCTTCGCACCCGCCGGCGGATCATTTCCAGCGCCGCTTGCGAGGCCCAGAAGCGCACCCGCTCGCGATCGCCAGGGAAGCGGAACTCGCGCACACTGGTTCCTTTCTCATCGGCGAGGCCAATGAACACTAGCCCCACAGGTTTCTCCGGCGTTCCGCCCCCGGGCCCGGCAATGCCGGTGATGCCTACGCCCAGGGAGGCATCCGCCCGACGCCGCACACCTTCGGCCATAGCCTGCGCTACCGGCTTGGAGACGGCTCCGTGGGTAGCAATCAAGGCCTCGGGCACACCGGCCAGCAGCGTCTTGAGCTCGTTGCTGTAACACACGACTCCGCCCAGGAAGAAGTTGGAGCTCCCGGCGATACGCGTCAGGCGTTCGCTTAGCAAGCCGCCGGTGCAGCTTTCGGCTACGGCCACCGTCCGGCGCCGCATCATGAGGTACATGCCCACCACTTCTTCCAGACTTTCACCGCGTGTCGAGAAGATGTGGTCCCCCAAGGCTAGCTCAATTTTGTCACCCAGCTCGTTGAGCAATGCTTCGGCCTCAGCATCCGAGGCGGCGCGGGCCCGCAGGTGGATTTCGATGGCTCCCAGGGTGGCGAGGACAGTCGTGGTGGGGTTGGTATAAGCGGTATAGATCGGCGCGATGCGCAGATCGACCTCGGATTCCGGCAAGCCTACCACCTTGTAGACGCGGCTGCGCAGCCGTTCCCCGGTGGTGCGGCGTTCCAGGCGCGGCAGGCAAGCCGATTCGAACATGGCTTCCAGTTCCTGGGGAGGACCCGGTAGCAGGATGAGGGTGGTACTACCCAGCTCCAGCCAGATCCCCGGGGCGGTGCCGTTGGGGTTCTCGAGCCACTCGGCGCCCTCTGGAACCAGGGCTTGGCGCAAATTGTTCTCCGGCATCGGGCGACCCAGGCGTTTGAAGCGGCTCTCGATGCGGGCGCGAATTTCGGGCACCTCGCGCAGAGGACGGCCGAGCACGCTGGCCACCACATCGCGGTTGATATCGTCCTTGGTAGGGCCGAGTCCGCCGACGAGAATCACTAGCTCCGATCGCCCGAGGGCCGCCTGCAGGACAGCCGCCAAGCGCTCGCGGTCGTCCCCCACCACGGTCTTGAAACGCACTTCGATACCGAGTTCATTCAGCTTGCCGGTGAGGTAGAGGGAATTAGTATCCTGGCGAAAGGGTGTGAGTAGCTCCGACCCGACAGCTATGATCTCAGCGTCCATGCCAGGACGGTGATGACGAGGGAGGGGAACCCGAAGCGTCCGGGCCCCGCCCGTCACTCCAGCAGAGGCTTGCCTTCCACGTCTAGGAAGAGTTCAACCAGGGAGTCGTTAGTAGCCAGGACGACGGACCGGTGCGCCGTGAATGCCAGGCCCACAATGCCTTGGCCGGAGATGGCCAGCTCGGCCTGCCCGGCGGGATCGATCCGCACGACGCCGCGCCGTCCGGCGAGAGAGGCCGCCACGTACAGATTACCCTTCACGTCGAACGCCATCCCTTGAGGGCGTCCTAGCCCGCGATAAAAAGTGCTGACCTCCCCGGCCGGCGAGATGCGGACGATCTGGTCAAAACTCGACGTCGTGGGCCCGGAGACATAAAGGTACCCATCGGGTCCGAAGGCGAGATGGTAGGCCGAGACGCTAGGCTCAAGCGTGGCAAAGACAAAGATTTGCCGGTCGCGATTAATCTTGAAGATCGTCCCGCTGCGGTCGCCTACATAAAGGTTTTGCTCCCGGTCGAACGCAATCCCGGTGGCGATGCCCATTCCCTCGGCATAGATCGTCCGCCGGCCATCCGGGGTAACCTGGTAGATGGTGCCCTCCATCCGGCTGGAGATGTAAAGCAGGCCGTCGCGATCAAAAGCGAGCCCTGTGGGGTTCATCAGATCATTCAAGAAGGGACGCATCATGTTGTGGCGGTCAATCTTGTAGACGGTGACGGGAATTTTCTGGCCGCGGCTGCCGCTAAAGGTCGTGAAGATATTGCCGGCGGCGTCCAGGGCAGGGTTAGCCACGGGATGCAGGTTTTCTGCTATGGTCACACCCACCGCAACGAAGGCCGGTGGACTGACCGCCGTGCCGGTATCGACGGTGACGTCGCCGCTGGTCACGTCTTCGGGAACGCGTACTACAAGACGGCTCGGGGAACTCATCACCACCGCGCCCGGCTGCTCCCCGAAGCGCACTACGGGGCGCCGCAGGCCGTTTTCGGTAAAGCCTCGGCCGCGAATCGCGACCTCCCCACCGGCGATCGCCGCCGCAGGCGTCACGCTCTCAATAAAAGGTTTCTCCCGCGGCGGCCCTGACTTCTCCCCGGCTTGGTTCTCCGCTTTAGCCATTCCGTAACCCCGCCGGCTATCCTTTTTGAACAGACTCATCGGAACGCGAACTGGAGCAGCGACAGGATGACGAGGGCGTAGGCGCCCGCCACCACATCGTCTAACATAATTCCCCAGCCGCCGGGCAGGTTCTCAGCGCGGCGGGCCGGGAAAGGCTTCACCACATCCAGGGCTCGGAAGAGTAAGAACCCTGTGACGAGCCACTTCCATGAGGCTTCCGGTTGCCCTACGTACGCCATCAACTGGCCAGCCACTTCATCGATGACCACCGGTGCCGGATCGAGGCAGCCAAAATATCGCTCGCCGCACCCGGCGGTCCAGGCGCCAGCGGCAAACACCACCGCGGCGCCCACCATGAGCCATAAACGTGGCGGCCACGCCGACGTCCCCGGGAAGGCAGCCAGCAACGGCCCACTCCGGGGAAAGCGCTGTCCGGCTTCCACGAGCAAGACCGCGACGGCGGAAGCCATCGTGCCAGGAGCGACGGGGAAATCTCCCACGCCGCCGCAGGTAGCAATCCAGACCGGCCAAGGCCGGCGCGCGCTCACGGTTCAGCCTCGTCCGGATTCGGGTCGGCGGTACTCGAACCGCGGCGCGCCAAGCTCGGGTCCGCGGGGCACCCCGCAATTCGATAGCGGCCGGAGAGCCAATTGTCCAAGTCAATAAGCTGGCAGCGCTCGCTGCAAAACGGCCGGTACGGATTGTCAGCCGCCGGAACCTCTCGTCGGCAAATCGGGCAACGCCCGATGCTGGACTTCCGGTGGCGAACACCCTCCCTCATACCATGGCGGGCTGGATGTTGACCAGCCCCGGCGGTGCCGAGCCCTGCCGCGCGAGAGGGAGCGGATGGCAAGCAGGCGCCGGCTCAGCCAGGCAATGCGCCTCCAGCCGTGCGACCAAATCGTAGTCCAGGCGCTGGGTGATGCTAGCCCAGCGGAACTCGCCGGGCCGCGGCTCTGGTCCGTCAAAGTCGTTGATGAGGACGTGGCCATCGATCTCGGGTGCTTGAGACTCGAGCCGGCCTTCGAAGAGCAAGTCTGTCTCGCGAGACCTCCCCTCGACGAGCACGGGCAAGGTCTGCCCGACGAGCCGAGCAAGCCTGCGGCGCGAAATCCTCCGTTGGAGGGCCATCAACTTGCGCTGGCGCTGCTTCGCCACGGACGCCGGAACCTGGCCGGGCAGGCCAGAAGCGGCGCACGTCTCCTCGTTTGAATAGACGAAAACTCCGAGATGGTCGAATTCCGCTGCCTGGACAAAATCCGTGAGCACCTGGAAATCCGCTTCGGTTTCACCCGGGAAGCCAACGATCAGGGTAGTGCGCAAGGTCACGCCGGGGATGGCGGCGCGAATGCGCTCGATCATCCTGAGAAAATGCTCCCCGCTCGAGCCGCGCTTCATCCGCCGCAGCACCGCGGCGCTCGCGTGTTGCAACGGAATATCAAAGTACTTGCAGATTTTGGGCGAGCTCGCCACCGCCTCGATGAGGCTATCGCTTACCCGATTGGGATAAAGGTAGAGGAAGCGCAGCCAAACCAGGTCGGGAATCGCACTCAACTGGCGGAGGAGGGTTGCCAAACCATGGCGCAGCCCAAGGTCTTCGCCGTAGCTGGTTGTGTCCTGGCCCACCAGTGTGATCTCGCGCACGCCCCGGCTTACTAGGCCTTCTGCCTCGCGGACCACCGACTCGGGGTGCCGCGAACGGAAGCGGCCGCGCATCTGGGGAATCACGCAGAAGGAACACGGATGGTTGCAGCCCTCAGCGATCTTGATATAGGCCGAATAGGGAGGCGTGGTCAGCAGGCGTGGCGTCGACTCCGTGTACAGATACGGAGTGTAGGGGCGATTGGCCAGGCGCTGTGGGCCGGGCACACACGCCTCGAACACACGCTCCAGCTCATGGGGACCCAGAACAAAGTCAACCTCCGGGATCTCCTGCAAAATTTCCTGGCGGTAACGCTCGACGAGGCAGCCGGCGACGATCAACCGCTTGGCCTTGCCCTGCTCCTTGTAGGAGGCCATCTCGAGGATGGCATCGATGGATTCGCGTTTGGCAGGCTCGATGAACGCGCAGGTGTTGACGATGAGGACATCGGCATCCTCCGCGCGGGCTGTGACCTCGTAACCGTGCCGGGCGAGAATGCCCAACATCACCTCGCTGTCGACGAGGTTCTTCGGGCAGCCCAGACTCACCATCCCCACCCTCGGCATCGTCATTACGCGCCGCTCACGGCTCCTGACCCATTTTCATTCTAGCACAGCGCCACATTCGTCCGAACGCGCTCTGCCAGGGAAAGCCGGGCCGGAGGATAGTGCCTCCAGCCCCTTCAGTGATTTCCTGCCGACCACACAAACACGCTGCGTTCCGAGCTCGCAGCGAGGTAATGGCCCGTGGGCGAGAAGGCGACGGTAACGATCGGTTCGCGACCCTCCTCCAGCGTCTGCATCAGGTTTCCGTCCATCGCCGACCAAATGCGGACAGTAGTGTCCTCACCCCCCGAGGCCAGCCACTTCCCGTCGTGCGAAAACTCAGCCCAGTGGACTGGGCCCTGGTGCCCGCTGAGCGTCGCCAGCAGTTTCCAGTCTCCGGCGGAGAAGAGGCGCACCTTGCCATCCTCACAAGCGGTTGCTACCCGTCGGGCGTCGGGCGAGAAGGCGATGGAGAGCACAGTGCCCTGGTGTCCAGCGAGAACATCGACGAATTGATGCTGTCGCAAGTCAACTACTGCCGGGTTGCCGGTGGCATTGGCTTCGATCTGGGCCAGCAGCAGCCAGTGGCCGTCAGGCGAAAAAGCAAAGAGGTTGGGCCGGTGAGTAAGGCCGGGCACAGCTACCCTTCCTCCGCGGTTACTTTCGGGACTCCATAAGTCGAAGTGGCCTTCCTTGTACAGACCTACGTAGCCGATCTGGGGAAAGTAGAGGATCGGTCCAAAGCCGCCCCCTGCCCCGACTGCCTTCACAGTGCCAAAGAGACTGTCCCCGTCGATGTACCACTCGAAGCCCAGCAGAGGCGTCCGCGGCAGAACACCCTTTTCCTTCCCCTTCACCTGAACTAAACCGCTTGCCAGGATGAACAGCCGGGTGGGCGAAATAAAGTTCGCCGACTCAACAGCGAGGTCGATGACATCCTGCAAGTGGGGATGGAGCACCTTGCGGACGCTAAAGCTGCTCAGGTCGATGAGCGCAATTTTATCCTGGTTGACGATGGCCAGAGTGGAACCATCCGGAGAAAAGGCGGCGTCGGGAGAATACTTCAGGGCCAGGTGTCCATCAGTGCGGCCGTGATGGGTCCAGAGGGGCGCCTCGGCCGGCCCCCCGGTTTCTACTTGCCCTCGCACTGGCGGAGGACCCGGTGCCCACAGGCAAACCAGCACCAGGGCACTGAACCACCGGAAGCCGTGAGCGCTCGCTGCGGGAAACCAGGGCGCCCCACCAGACTCCCTCCCGTCACCGATTGCTGGACCCTCGAAACCACTGGCGGCAGCGCCGGGCACTCTCCGCACTAGAGCACCTCACCTCGGGCAATCCGGCGGACCAATTCGCGGTCCGCTTCGAGGAAATGGAAGGCGGGCAGCTCCGTGCGGCGAACCCACTGGATACTTTCAAAGACCCGGTTGCGTACGGTGCCGTGGTAGCGAGGGACGGCAAAGAAAACCACTTCAACGTACCGGTCCGCGTATCGATGCCGCAGGCGAAAAACCTCCGGGCCAATCTCCGCGTCGATGCCCAATTCTTCCGCGAGCTCCCGCCGCAACGAAGTCTTCAGGTCTTCGCCGCTCTCGACCTTGCCACCTGGAAACTCCCACTGCAGTCCGTAAGGGTCGGAATTGTGCCGCTGGCAGATCAGCACCCGGTCTCCCTCCCTTAAGATGCCTGCGGCGACAAGTGTAGGTTGCTGACGGGGCACGGAGAAAGTGTAGCAGGCGCCGGCTCTTGGCGTGGGGTCCGTTGAACCGTCTATTCCAACGGGCCGACCGGAATGGAGGCGGGTGGGGTTGCCCCAACACGTTTCCTCGCGCGCGGGCGCAGCCGGTAGCGAGCGCGGAGAATCGAAGCAATCACAATGAGACCGAAACAGCTCTCGACAAATACCTTCTCGCCATCCAACGGATCGATGCGGCTGCCGTCAAGCTTCGGGTTGGTTAAGAGCCCGTGGATGAATAGGCCAGCTGCCACGGCATACGTGAGGAAGTGCAGCCGTTTCCAAAGATGCCGCCCTAAACGCAGGCGGTAGATGGAAGTAATGATGACGACGACCAGAAGATAAAGCGCCGCGGCTCCCATCGTGTTTTCCACGGGCTGGCTCGGCGACCAAAGCGGCAGAGCGATGTCCAGTACACGGAAGCTGGCGCGCGCGGCCAGCAGCAATGGAAGAGGGTGAAGAGCGGTAACGGCCAGCGTGCAATAGCCCGTACGACGGTGCAGCCAGAAAACATCAAACGGGCGAAGAGGCCAAAAGCGTACCGGGCTGTAGCGCACCGAAATCAACAGCCCAATGCAAATGTTGAGCGTCACGAACCCCACGGCCACCAGACCCAAGTCCGCGGACAAATCGAGCGCGGTCACTCTGCGTCTCCTCAGCTCGAAGTTCTTGAACTTTCATCGGTCACGCTCCAACGTAGCAGACGCCGCCGGCGTCGCCGGGGTTACGTGGACTCGCGAAGGGGCGCCGCAGGCTCGGGGGGGCACGCAGCCCGGCATGGCCCCGCCACACCAGCATCCAGATCCTGTCTGGGCGTCTACTCCGACTCCACCTCGATGGCATTGACCTTGGCGTAGTTTCGCACCGGAACGAAACTGAAGATCAATTTACCCTGGGCGTTGGGGCGAAGGTGGTGGAACGTCCGCCTGAGAGCGCGATTTTCGCCCCCCGCTTCCTTGAAGATGTCAAAGTGCTGGAGCAGAGCCACTCCATTGCAGTAGACGTCGAAGATCCGGCTGCCCGGCCCGCCCTTGCCGGCATTGCTGGGGCCGAAGTAGGTTTCGGCGAAATGGAGCGTGGCTTTGTAGGTGCCCGGGGCAACTGGGATGGCGTAGCTGAAATTGCCGAAGCGCTCGCCGGCATAGAGGTCAGGATCGGCGCTGCCTTCCACCAGCCGGCGATGGTTCACCAGGCGGCCCCCGGCCGCATAACGGTCCGGCCTCCAGAGATGGCCGGCATAGTCGGTGTAGCTGTGGTCCTGAGCCAGGATGCGAATCGGCTGCATCTTGCCAGGGATCCCAGGGATCACTTCGAAGGCGTTCAGCACCGGATAGTCGTTCAGCTTAACGAACTGGAGGTGGAGGTGGCCGTCGGCAGCAGGATGAACGTCAGTGAAGACGCGCTCATCGGCGACAAAGTTGCCGCCCGCATCGGAGATGGGGTCGAAGTTGCAAAGCAGGGGCGCTCCGTTGGCAAGCACATTGAACACCCGGGTAGTCTCGCCACCCCCGCTGAGGGTTCCTGGGCCATAGAGGGTCTCGGCGAAATAGAGGTGCAACTCGTAGGTGCCGGGCTGCAAGGGAATGTTGTAGGAAAACTCCCCCAAACGCGCTTGCTGAAAGAGGACGGGATCTCCCGTGCGCGCAATAAAGACTTGCGCCTGGGAGGTTGCTCCGCCGCCTTGATAATAGCGATCCGGCCCCCAAACCTTGCCCTCCCGGTCGATATAGTTCTCGCGAAAATAGCCGCAGAGAACGCGCACCTCTGGCAGCGCTGGCATCGCAGCGGGTGGCACCGCCGCGTTCGTAACAGCTGGGCGTGGGGCCGGGGACGACTCCCGCATGCGCCACCTCCATCGGGCGAAAAGGCCGACGCCCAGGAGCATCGATGCCGCCGCGGCCAAAACCGTCCATTTCCATTGTCGCCGGGTGGGCGCGGACAAGGAACGAGCGGGGGCGGCGGGTGAGGCCGGCAAGGCTCCCGCGGGCTCCTCTGCTACGACAGCGGCATCCGTGCCGTCCCCCGATCCATTACCCCGCGAGCCTGTCGGGGGGCTAGCGGGTTCGGAGCCTGCTAGGGCTGGGTCGAACGCCTCGCGGCGGATGAACTCTGGCACATAGCTGCCGGGACGCAACACGATCACGACGGGGTCCGCTATGCCTTCGGTCTCGTAGTAGCGCCTGAGCTTATCCCTCAAGCGATGCAGATCAACGCGGACGCTGGAATTGGTAGTGGGATCGAAGTCGAGCGGTCGCCCCAGCGCCTCCACACCAATGTTGTATTCCTTGAGATCGTGACTCCGGCCTTGAAAGTACTTTGTGCAAAGGTATTGGAGTAGGCGCGCCAGGTTGGGCGACTTACTGAAGCAGTCGGAGGTCAGTACCGCCCCGAGAGCGGCGTGCTGCTCGGCAGACGGGGTGAGCGCTCCTGCCTCTCTCTGGAAATCCACCTTCATGCAGGTGACGTCCTACCTTGAGCTGCCCGACGCCAGAAAAGCGTTGAACCTTCCCCCCACGGCTTCGGAACTCGTCCTGCGCCCAATTATACGCCTCTTAAAATGAAGCGCGCATTGCAAGACCTTGCCCGCGCTCCGCGCCCTTTCACCCATATCCCTTTGATCAACTCACGGCGTAGGCGCACGGACGGCTTCTGAAGCTAGCGGGAGCGCATAGCGTCCTCGATCGCGTCTGGATCGCGAGGCAGACGCTGGCTAAGGAGTTCGGCACCGTCCGGAGTAATCAGAATCATATCCTCGATGCGAACCCCAAGCTTCTCCTCCGGAATGTAGATCCCCGGCTCGACAGTGACCACCATGCCGGGCTCGAGCGGCGCGCCGCTGGGCATCGGATCGTGCACATTGAGGCCCACCGAATGACCGATGCCATGGATGAAGTACTGGCCCAGCGGCTGTCCGTGCAGGTCTTTGCCGTGCGCATTGATGTAGTCGCGGGCGATGTTAACCAGTGTGTTCGAGCCCTTGCCGCTGATGATAGCCCCCGGCTTGGCCGCAGCCAGAACGGCATTCTGCGCTCCCAGCACGACTTCATAGATCTCACGCTGGCGCGGGCTGAAATGACCACTCACCGGCAGGGTCCGAGTTAGGTCGCTGGCGTAGCCGCTGTACGACCCTGCCACATCCATGACCACTACGTCACCGTCCTGCATCTGATGATCGTTCGCATCGTAGTGCAGCACGGTGGAATAAAAGCCCGAACCCACGATGGGCGGGTAGGATGGCCACTCGCAGCCCAGGCGCTCGAACGTGTACTTCATCAGGGCGGCCACCTGATATTCCCAAACGCCAGGGTGCACCGCTTTCATGGCCGCAAGTTGGGCCTCGATGGAGGCGTCTACGGCCTTGCGGATCAGCGCTATTTCCGACGGCGACTTGACGGCACGCAGGGCAGTGAGGACTGGGCGCACGTCGGCGAGCTCGGCCTGGGGCGCCAGCTTGCGAAGTTGGGCCGTAGCGTCTTTCTGGAAGCAGTCTTCGCCGCTTTCCGGCTGGGGCGTCAATTCGGTGTAAATCTTCGGGAAGGCCTTCAGTGCCTCACGCAGCTCCTTTTCGAATTGGGCCGTGCTCCGCACCAGCTCGAATCCGGTGCGGGCCGGGGCATCGGGATCGTCAGGGCCGAGCTTTGGCCCGGTCCACTTCTCCTGCCGCAGGTCGTGCGGCGGGATGAAAAGCATCTCCTTGCCCAGCTTCCCGGGTGGACCGGCTACGGGAGAGGTTTTGGGACTCGTGGGAACGAGAAGCATCATGGCGCCGGGCTCGTTCCATCCGGTGAGATAGTAGAACGCTTCGTTTTGATGGAAGGTGGTGACGGAGGCGGCCACGTCCTGCTCGCCGTAGCCGAAGAGGACAACCAGGCCGTCGCCGCCCGTTTTCTCGATCACCTGAGCCCGGCGGTGATGGTAATCGGCGAGTGATCCTCGATCCCACGCCCCCGCCGGCAGTGCGCGGCACAGTAGGGCGAGCGCTGCTACCATCGGCAGGACGGAGCCTCCGGCAGCACTTCGCCATCTCGTTTTCATCGTCAGGTCCTTTCTCCCTGGCTCGGAAGCGCGCCGGAGCAACGCAAACTCTAGACGCGCCAGGCCATGGACCGCCGCGCGACCCGGTCGACGCCACTAGTCGCGCCGGCCAGCGAAACTGAAAGTCTGTGACACCGCTTTTAGCTCATGGTTCAGCCGGATGTGCGCAACAAATCCTCCGGCAGCAAGCCCGGGGCGGAGGCCAGTGAAACGCAGGTCTTCAAGCCGGACATCGTAGCCATCTTCGTTCTCGATAGCCTCCGCCCACAAGAAGCGCGCAAAGCTCGAGAAGATGACTCCGGTGGGCGTCTTCAACGCTGCATCCAGCGCCGGCGACGGCTCGGGTTTGTGGAAGATGCGGGCGGTGGCTGGCGCGACGCCGTTGCCCAGCGCATCGGCGGCTAGAACATAGAAAGCGGAATCCGTCTCTACCACGCCGATCCACGAGAGCGGATTAGCCGGCTGGGGAAAAGCGCCCAAGCGCACCGGATTTTCGCCACCGTAGACGTGTGCGTCCAGCATGTCGAGCACTCTGCGGTGCGCGAGGTCGCGGACTCCCCACAAGACGGCCGTCGCGGCGAGGGCTGCCAGGGCTCCACGGCGGTATCCGCCTCGTCCTGCGCCGACTTCCTCCGAGATCAGGCCGAAAATGGCCGGCAGGCCCAAACCGGCAACCAAGAATAGCAGCAGCAGAGGGTCAAAGATGAACATGATATCCCAGGCATACCACCGGCCGCTAAATGGGAGAAAGGGCCGCACGCCGTAAGCGTTGGTGAAGTCCATGAGCAAGTGGGTGGCGGTGGCCAGCCCGCAGGAGGCAAGCAGCCAGGGCCCATTGAGTGGCGGCAGCCCGCGCCTGGCCGGACGGCGCCTGCCCCAGAGGTAAATCACTCCCGCCAGCGCCACGCCCAACACGCTCACGCCCAGGAGGGAATGCGTGATGCCGCGATGGTATTTCAAGTAGGCGATCGTGCTGCCCCACCCGCTCCAGGCCACGTCCACATCGGGAAGGTTCGAGCCGATAAGCAGGGCCAGCGTGGCAAAACGAGTCTTGCCGTTAAGCCCTGCCCGGCTGAGGGCCAGGCCGGTGAGCGTGTGAGTGATGTTGTCCATAGGCGCGGAGAGCGTCGCCAGAGAAGCTGAAGGGCCCCGTGCCAGGCGACTCACCTCCACCTAGCCGACGGCGGTCTTTGAGGCGCCTCGCCCAAGAAGCCAAACTACCCGCCTGCCCGCCGCCGGCGTTTAGCCCATCCAGACCGGCCGCTCACGGTGACGGCGCCAGCAGCGTTAACGCGCCCGGGACCACCTGGAAGGTGGCTGGGATCGTCCCGGCCAGCTCGCCGTCCAACTCGAAGTAGATGGGCGGGCCGGCGCCCGCCGGCTCGCAGTCAACTTGCTGGCTCTCGACCAGGGTTACGTCCGGCAGCCGTGTGTGCACTCGCGCTGCCGCAGCCAGAGCGTAGATAACGTAGCGCGTGCGACGGCGGGAGCGAAAGACGCACAGCGTGAATCCTGGTTTAAAAAGGCTGCCTTGCGGCACGAGGTGAAACCAACCGGCGTATCGCCGTGTGCGCTGGACCACGCCCAGGCTGCCTCGCCATTCCCGGTCCGAGCAGCGGAATGCTACCTCGGGAAAACGGTAGCGCCAGAGCTGCCGCCAGGCCTCGAAAGCATACCCCACTGTGCCCCACGACCTCTTCAGGCTGGCGGAAAGCCGGTGAATGACATAAGCGTCAAACCCCACACCCGCGACGCTGAGAAAATAGCGGGAATGGGCGGGCGAAGTCGCGAGGCCAGCGGCTGCTCCATTCTGCCCCCACCGCGCTAAGCCGAGAGCCACACGGCGGGGCGACCATCGCGGCAGCTCGCGGGCGGCGCGCCCGATATCGTGCGGCAGGCCGAGCTCCTTGGCGAGGATGTTCGCCGTGCCGCCCGGAAGGATACCGAGGATGGTGTGGCCCGGCGACAGACCATTAATCGCCTCGTTGATGGTTCCGTCGCCACCACAGACAATCACCAGATCACTGTGGGCAGCGGCCGCCCGCGCTAACCCCTGCGCCTCCCCACCCGCGTTAGTCTGGACCAGGTCAATCCTCAGCCCCTGTGCCCGCAGCTCGGCGGCGGCCTTCTGGACTTCGGCCTCGCGGCGCCGGGGATGGCGCCCCGCGACCGGATTGTAGATGAGCGTGGCTGTCTTCAAGGGCAGGGTTTGGCAGGAGGCCGATCGGTCACCAGCGGCAGTTCTGCCCCTTTGCCTCCGTGCCAAGCGCACCGCGACGAACGAACAACACCGCGCCCCCGGTGGCACCCGCCCCTACTCCGGTGCACCGGTCGGGTCGAGGCCCACCACCACCTTTTTGGCAATCATTTCGCCGGTCTTCTTCTCACGCTTGATCTGCACCCAGACCTTGTCGCCCGCCTTGAGGTCAGCGAGCTGGCTGGGCTTGCCGTCACGCGTAAACTTAGTCTTGGCTTCTAGTTTGAATGGCTGGTTGTCACCGAATTCGGTCTTATCCAGAACCAGCTCCCCCGCTTCCACTCGCTTGACCACACCATAGATGTATCCCCGCATATTCGCGGCGATGACCGTGGGATTGCCGAAGCGCCCGGTCTCCGGTTTGCCCGGGTCAATCTGTGCCTCTACCGGGCCTAACCCAGCCAGCAAGGCAACTAAAAGAAGGGTTGCGGCCTTACCCATACTTTTGCCTTTTCCCGACGTCCGTCCAGGCGTGACGCTTCCATCATGCCAGCACCATCAGAGTGGAAGCAACATAGCAACCCGCTTTTGCGGGTGTCAAGCAACTGTACTCGTCGAGTAGCCCTTAGGGATTTTTGCTCCACCCGCCACTGGGTGAGGAATTCCTAAGGCGCTTGGTAGCCGAGCGGCGACGGTATTGTAAGTGCCTTCCCATTGCCGGAGCGCTTCGTTAAGGGAGGCGATCTGCCAGGAGCAAGGGTGGTTTCACAGATCTCCTTGGTGTGAGGGCTGGGGTTGGCAACAGCACCCTGAGGTCAATTGGTTGACGGGAAAGGGCGGTAGTTATATATTAGTAAAGTGGGCTGGGTGGGCCATGAGCCCAGCTTAGCCAGCTCACACGCGGTGGCGCAG
>CADDZE010000025.1 GCA_902812465.1 Acidobacteriota bacterium
CAGAAAGGGCGATTGTGCGCGCTCTACAGCGACCGGGCGAGCCCCTTTTTCGAGGCCCCAGGAGCTGGACCGCATCTTTTCGGGGCCGAGCGAACGGGGGGTCAGGAAAGACAACACGGTGGAGATCGGAGACCGCTCGTGGCAGATCGAGCGGACGCCATGGGCCGCACGTGGTGGGGTGCTCCCGGGCTGATGGGACGGCTCTGCACTCGGTGTGACCGAAGCGCGCCACCCCAGGCGGGCGGCTCGGAAGGGCCGCGTTGCCGCTAACCTCAGTCGCCCTACGGGCTCCTTCGGCTAGCGGCAAAGAAAAACCAAAACCCGACAGATCATGTGCTATAAAAACCGGACATCTTCCCGTGCTAAGAACACGTCGTCAGCGACTGCGCACCGAGGCTGGCCAGCCCTGCAAGTCATGAATTTGTCTCCGCGCGCTTCTCTCCTGCTGGTTCTTCTCCCGTTCCAAACTGTCCCCAACCCGGCTGCAGCCGTGGGGAAGGCGCTACGCCAGACTAAGCAACCCGTGCGGCAGGCCTCCAGAGCCTCGGGATGGCAGCGTGCGCTCGCCGACGCCGTCCGCGAGGCCATCCGCGATCACCAGTGTCCGGGCGCGGTAGTCGTGGTCGGGCACGCCGGCCGCATTGTCTACCGCCGCGCCTTCGGCAATCGCATGCTCGTTCCCCGCACCCTCCCCATGCGGGTGGACACCATCTTCGACCTGGCCTCGCTCACGAAAGTGGTCGCCACCACCACGGCGATCATGCAGCTGGTGGAACAGGGGCGAATTCGCCTGGAGGACGCGGTCACTCAGTACTGGCCGGAATTCGGCGCCAATGGGAAGGAAGAAATTACCGTGCGGGAGCTGATGACCCACTACTCCGGCCTGCGCGGTGATCTCGATCTGAAGCCTGAATGGTCTGGCTACGGCACGGCGATGACCCTGATCGCGGGTGAAAGCCCAATCGCCCCGCCTGGGACGCGTTTTATTTATAGTGACATCAACTATGAGACGCTGGGCGAGTTGGTGCGCCGCGTCTCGGACCAGCCGCTGGACGTCTATTGCGCCCGACACATCTTCAAGCCGCTCGGCATGCGCGACACGATGTTCCGCCCGCCGGCCCGTCTTCGCAGCCGCATTGCGCCGACGCAATATGTGCATGGAACAAGCGGCCCGCTGTTATGGGGTGAGGTCCATGACCCGACAGCCTACGACATGGGCGGTGTGGCGGGCCATGCCGGCCTCTTTTCCACCGCGGACGATTTGGCCCGCTTCGCGCAAATGATCCTCAACGGCGGCTCGCTCCACGGTGTCCGCATCCTCAGCCCGGCCAGTGTCGACAAAATGACCACCGCCCAGACGCCCTTGGGCAAGATGGTCGTGCGGGGGCTGGGCTGGGATATCGATTCGCCCTTTTCCTCCAATCGCGGCGACCTGTTTCCTCTGGGCTCGTTCGGGCACACGGGCTTCACGGGCACCTCGATTTGGATCGATCCGTACTCGAAGACCTACGTCATCCTGCTCACCAACGCAGTCCACCCTTCCGGGGAGGGGAACGTGGTGCCGCTGCGGGCCAAGGTGTCCAATGGGGTGGCGGCGGTCTATGCCCGTGCGCCCGCCGCGCCGGACGTGGCGCGCCGCCTCACCTCCACCGGCTATTGGGAACTGATGTCCAGTTTCCGCCCCGAACCCTTTCACAACGACAAGGTGGAAACCGGCATCGATGTCTTGGAATCACAGAACTTCACTCCCCTCACCGGGCGTCACGTCGGATTGATCACTAACCATTCCGGTGTGGATAGCGCCGGCCGCCGCACCATCGACGTGCTGGCTCATGCACCCGGCGTCCACTTGCAGGCGATCTTCAGTCCGGAGCACGGGCTCTCCGGTACCTCCGAGGAGCGCGTGCCTTCAACCACTGAACCTGTCACGCATCTTCCGGTCTACAGCCTCTACGGTGAAACCCTGCGTCCCACCGACGCGATGCTCGACGGCCTGGACGCGCTTGTCTACGACATTCAGGACGCGGGCGTCCGCTTCTACACTTTCGAGACGACGCTGGGTTACTGTCTTGAGGCAGCAGCTCGCCGGCATATCCCCTTTTTCGTCCTGGACCGGCCGAACCCCATCACCGGCTTTCTGGTGGAAGGGCCGTTACTCGACCCCGACCTCCGCTCTTTCGTAGCCTATTTCCCTGAGCCGGTGCGCCACGGCATGACGGTGGGCGAACTGGCGCAGATGTTCAACGGCGAAGAACAACTGGGTGCGGATTTGCACGTGATCAAGATGAAGGGTTGGCATCGCCAGGACTGGTACGACGAGACCGGGCTCGCCTGGATCAACCCCTCACCAAACCTGCGTAACCTGACTGAAGCCGCCCTCTACCCGGGCGTGGGGATGATCGAAGGCGCCAACGTGAGCGTGGGCCGCGGCACGGATACACCGTTTGAGGTTGTGGGCGCGCCGTGGATCGATGGACGGGCCCTGGCGGCCTACCTGAACGGCCGCATGATCCAGGGCGTCCGCTTTTTGCCTATCGATTTCACGCCGCTGGAGAATCGCTTTGCGCACCAGCTCTGCCACGGCGTTCAATTGCATTTGGTCGACCGCCAAGCCCTCGATGCTCCCGAACTCGGCGCCGAACTGGCAGCCGCTCTCGACAAGCTTTTCCCCAGCAAGTTCGAATTAGACAAGACCCTGCCGCTGGTGGGTGCGCGCTCCGTGCTCGCGGCTATCCGCCAAGGCCGAGATCCGCTCCGCCTGAACTATGAGTGGCAACAGGGTCCGCTGGCGCATTTTCGCAAGGTCCGGGCGCGATACTTGCTTTACTGACGGGGCTGGCGTGTTTGGGTCGCCTGACAGGCTCAGCTTGCTTGCCTTCGCCCGGTGGTTGCTTCTCAAAGAGGAGGCTCGCCCAATAGCGTGCGTCGCTCTGGCAAGGCAAGCCGGCCGTTCGCCTGGCGCTGGGTGCTTACCTGTGTCTTCGCGCCCAAATGATGCCAGGCACGGCCGCTTAAACCTTTGCCAATATGGAATTCCCTACGATTGACAAGCTCCCGCCGGGCGTGCTACCTAAATTTCCAGATCGGCCATGAGCAGCGAGAACTTCCAGTCCGCGCTGGACCTGCTGAGAGAGGCCTATCAGTATCAGATGGGCGGCGAGTACGAGATGGCTGTGGAACTCTACAAGCGCTCACTCGAGTTGCATCCTACCGCCGAAGCCTACACCTTCCTTGGTTGGGCCTACCATTTCCAGGGCAAGTTGGACGAGGCTATCGCAGAGTGCAAGAAGGCCATCCAGGTTGACCCCGAGTTCGGTAACCCTTACAACGATATCGGCGCCTACCTTATCGAGAAGGGTGAGTACGACGAGGCCATCCGCTGGCTCGAACGCGCCCTCCAGTCGCGCCGTTACGAGTCCTACCACTACCCCCACTTCAACTTGGGGCGCGCCTACGTGGCTAAGGAGCTCTATGGCAAAGCCCGCTACCACTTCGAACAGGCGCTCAAGATCTGCCCCGACTACACATTGGCCCGAGAAGCCCTGCAGGCCTTGCGACGAAAACTGCAATGATTCGGTCTGGCTGGTTTGGGCCCAAGCTCCTCGGTGGGTCTTCACACCTTTTTTTCAAACAAAGCCGTAATGTTCCCTGTAATTAATGAGATACATTTTTTGGAAGAATTGGCGACCCCTGATTGGCACGCGCCAGGATGGCTAAACGAAGGTTTACATGAGCCACAAAGCAAACACCGTGCCAGCTTACACAAGAGGCGGGATCAGTCACCGCTGGTGTCGGAAGCCTGAGGCGGCTTTGGGGACTCCGAGGTGGGAGATGTTTCGGCCTTGGCAGGGGAGCTACCGTCGGGCTTTTCCGCGCTGGCAGAAGATTCTGACATCCCCTTACGCGCGTAGTCGGTGACGTACCAGCCGCTGCCTTTGAACTGGATGGCCGGCGAGGAGAGCAGGCGCTCAACCTTGCCTCCGCATCGCTCACAGGCGCTTACAGGAGGATCGGAAAACTTCTGGATCTTTTCGAAACGGACCCCGCAACTCAAACACCGATACTCGTAAAGGGGCAAGTTAGCCTCCCGCCGCGGGCTCGGACTGGCTCCCGCAGATTTCGACAGGGCAAGATTGAGCGTACGTTCTATTATATCAACGTTGGGCAGGCCGCGCCTATTTAGCGTGGGGGTTGGGGGTGTAGGCCCGGGTCACGGCCTGTGATCCACGGCTCTAAGAGTGCCTGATAGGACCGGCCCGGGCGGCCGGTGCGTGGCCAGAGCCGTCTGGCCCAGTGTGGGGCTGGGCCTTTCTAAGGCCACAAAGGTGAGGAACTGCCGCTTGCAGCGGGCTTTCGGAAAAACGAGCAGGAGGTGCAGGTTAAAGGTGCATCGCACGGGTGTGTTGTGCGGCTTAGCGTGCATACTGCTGCCGGTTACGCTAGTTGAGGGTGGCCCACCGGCCATCCCCGCACCCGAACACCCTGTGACGGCGCCTCAGTCTATTACATCCCCTGTGAATCCCTCAGCGCGCCCGATCCCGATTGAAGACCTGTTCCATACCAAAACCGTGGCGGGACCCACATGGTCGCCGGACGGCAAGTGGATCGCCTTTACAACGAATATCACAGGACGGCTCAATCTTTGGAAGGTACCGTCAGAGGGCGGCTGGCCCATCCAAATGGGGGTCTCGGATGACCGCCAGTTGGCTCCGGCCTGGTCGCCTGATGGTAAGTGGATTGTGTACCAGCAAGATAAAGGCGGAAATGAGATCTACGACCTCTTCGCTGTTCCCAGCGATGGCGGCGAGCCGGTGAACCTGACTCGTACGGACGTTATTTCGGAAACGTCGCCGCATTGGTCCCCCCGAGGGGAGGTGCTGGCTATCGGTTACAAACCCAGAACTGCCTCTGCTGTCGACCTGGGCTTGCTGGATTGGTCCACACGCCGGGTTCGCAACCTGACCCAGGAGAAAACTCCCGATCACGTTTGGAACTTTGTCGCCTGGAGCCCAGACGGCAAGTCAATGTATGCCGTGCGCGCGAATGCTGGCTTCACGGACGCCGATGTCTACCGCATCGACGTTCAGAGCGGCGACCAAAAGAGCCTCACCGCCCACCAGGGCGAAGTGGTGTACACAGCATCTTCTGCTTCCCCGGATGGTAAGACCCTGCTTATCGGCTCGAATAAAAAAAACGGCGTTCCGAACGTGGCCCTGCTCGACCTCGCTACTGGGCGGAAGAGCTGGGTGACTGACCTGAAATGGGAGGCGCAGAGCGGTGATTTTTCCCCTGACGGGAAGTGGTTCACTTACCAGGTGAACATCGACGGCCGTTTGAGCGTCTACCTGCGCAACACGGCGAGCGGTCACGCAGAGCGGCTGGCCCTGCCCGAAGGGCTGAACGGCTTAGCGGGCACGCCGAGCGCATTTTCCCCCGACGGAGGGAGGCTACTAATCAGCCATCAGAGCTCCAACCGGCCTGCCGACTTCTGGATCTACGACCGACAGACAGGAAAGCCGAAGCAACTCACTTTCTCGGCTCTCGCTAGTCTGAATCCTATCGGTATCACCGGCGGCTCCTATGGCGGGTTCATGACCCTGATGGGCATCGGCAAGACGCCAGATGTTTGGGCCGCCGGCGTCGAGATGTTTGGCATCATCAACTGGTTCAGCATGCTCCAGCACGAAGACCCTTTGCTGCAACAATATCAGAAATCTTTGCTGGGTGACCCGGTGAAGGCCCACGAGGTGTGCGAGAACTGCTCGCCCCTCAAGTACATCCGTCAAGCCACCGCGCCGCTGTTGGTGTTGCAGGCGAGAACGACATCCGTGTGCCGAAAGAAGAGGCCGAGCAGGTAGTGAATCGCCTGCGCCAGGCGGGAAAGCAGGTGGAGGCACACTACTATCCCAACGAAGGGCACGGGTTTGCCAAGCGGGAGAACCAGATCGATTCCGTCAGGCGCACTGTGGAGTGGTTCGAACTTCGTAGACGAGAGTCGCCCTTCGCGTGGACGATGCCGAGGACGGGCACGGGGCAAAGCCGGTTGATGTCGGGCTCCCCACCCGACCCGTGCCAGCGCCGCCTCAACCGGTAGACTGAATTACAGGGGCCGAGGCCCTCGGAGTGCACGGTGCTAGTCTCAAGAATGGCGTCGACTCTCTTCCTAAGCGTTAATCGAAACGAAATCAGATGCGTCATCCTACCCATGAAACTACCTGAACGGACGGCCCACGAGCGTCCTTTTCACAGTCGCACCTCGCCTAGTCCCTACGCTGTAACACCTAGGAGTCTCTCGGCGCCGAGTTACCGGCACTGTCCCCCGCGTGGCCCGAGACAAGGTAAATTCTTCAAAGCCGCTGTAAATATTTCCCTGGTAGCGACCCTCAGATGCAAGGCAAAGCACTTGGCTACTAAGCGCTTAGCGATGTGGCGGACGGCGTGCAACTCGCGCTGCGCTTATCTGAAAGCCACTCGGGTGCCAGCAAATCTGGCGTGAATTGCATTCTCTCAGCCTCAGGGGTCGGCAAAGAGAGTGCGAGATTAGGTCTCAATCAGCAGATCAGTCAGGGATGCGGCAGTTCTTAAGGGGTTCCTGCCAACTTCCCTTCAGCAAGTCGTGGTATGCACTTGTTTCGAGGGGTAGCCGCTCGCGGTGTATCGGTAGTTGCGGCTAATCAGATGTCGCGTTTCCGCAGGACGCGATCATATCACAAAAGCTCAGCAGACCGAAGGACTTAGTCAGACTTACACGGGCGCTCCGGCGTGAGGCCTACCGTGTGAAAGCCTTTGTTAGGTGCTGATTAATCCATTAGCTAATCGTGCCGATATATGACTTGGCCCGAATAACCCTTTTACCTCGACGCTAATCAGAGCCTAGGGTCGGTTACCGGAGAAACACAACAAAGCAGCCAGGACCTGCCGAAGGGTCGACAGATTCCTGGCAAACACGCTTGACGTGCTGCACAGGCTTTCGCTTTACAAGCGAGTGCCTGCGGTGGCGGGTAAGTGGCCAATTTTTCTAGCGGGCGTGCAGGAGGGGGCTGGCCGCTTCGAGGCACACTGATTCGGAGTGGCTTTGTTCTGGGAGTTCTTAAGCCCTATGCTGCCCCTTTTTCGAACGCATCAGCACCGACCGCGCGCCATCTGGTCCTGCTGCCGCTTTCCCCAAGCCCTTCGCAGCTGCCAGGCGCAACACCTAAATCTCTCGAGCCATCCGAAAGTTAAACATCCGCCAGGATTCCTTACGTTTGGTTCGCCCCACCTCGAAGATCGATCGACATCGCCTATCTCGCATCCGGACAACATCGGTGCCCCCACATCACGAGGGAGAAGACCCATGGATAGAGTGAAAAGCCTGTGGATTGCGCAAGTCGTGAGTATCTTGCTGCTAGCAGCCCCACTCCAGGCGCAGCGCCCTGGTCCCTGGATTCTTTATTCTGACCTTACCAGCGGGCCAAACACCGGCGGCGAGAACAATCACGGAGCAATCGTTACCCTGTACGGAAACCTGTTCGGTCGTGTTCGGGGCGGTTCCACAGTAACCGTGGGAGCCGGCGAGGTGGCTGACTACAAGTTTTGGTCGGACACGAAGATCGTGGTCGCCTTGGGAGAAGCGACCACCACGGGCAACATCGTAGTGCGCACCGGGGCGGGTGATAGCAATGGCGTGCCGTTCACGGTACGGCCAGGGAACATCTATTGCGTATCAACCAAGGGCAACGACAGTAATTCCGGTCGGTTTCCCGACCAGTGCTGGAAGACCATGGTGGCTGCTAAGTGGAACATGGCACCCGGCGATATCACTTACGTTATGGATGGAGTCAGGCAGGTTGCAGAAGACGATTTTGGTGCTGCTTTGGCACTCGAGACGGGGGGATCGGCGGATGCACCCCTCGCTTTCGTTGCTTACCCGGGGGCCCACGTGGTAGTGGGAGGCGGGTCAGGAGAAGGCGGTCCCGAGTATGGAATTCGGACCCCGTACGTGGTGGGCAACATGTCTCACTGGGTCATTGCTGGCCTGAAGATCGAAGGGCGAAGAGCGATCGACCTGGCTTTTCAAGAGGATTTTCGCATCGTAGGCAACGATATCGCCTGCTCCGTGGAGAGGCAGGAGCCAACCTGTGTTCATACTGAGGGGGCCAGGAACGTAGTCATGCTGGGAAACAACGTGCACAGTGTAAACCAAGCTAGCGGCAGCCTACCTATCCTGATTGGCGAGTCGACCGTGGAAAGCCAGGTGGATTCGGACTCCGTGGGCCAAGCGGAGGCATTCCAGGCCACAGCGACGGGCAGCGGCAGCGTCGACTCGATATCCGTTTACCTCGATTCTTCGAACGCCGCGACCAAACTCTACGTCGGGATCTATTCCGATTCCAGCGGCCACCCGGGAACGCTGTTGGGTCAGGGAAGCAGCACAAGCCTCGCTGCAGGCAAGTGGAACAACATCCCAGTGTCACCGATCAACGTTATTTCGGGCAACCCTTACTGGATCGCCCTCCTCGGAACAAAAGGGGGGCCTCCCGCTTTCCGGGATCGTTATAATGCGAGCTGCATCAGCGAAACAAGCGCACAGACTCAGCTTACTTCCTTGCCGGCGTCCTGGACCACCGGGATAGTCTGGCTGCACTCATGCCCGCTTTCGGCTTACGGACTCGATTCTGGCCCTCCCCCGCCCAGCGGTTATCTGACCGCTAGCCCTAGCAGCATCAACTTTGGTAACGTGGTGGTGGGGAACCAGAGCACCCAACAGGTGACCCTCACCAACACCGGGGGCGCTAGCGTTACCATCACCGCAGCCAATGTGACAGGCACCGGGTTCAGCATCCGCGGCCTTTCTTTGCCCTTGACCCTGAATCCGTCGCAGCGGACCTCGTTTAACGCGATTTTCGCGCCGCAGTCCACCGGACCGTTCTCCGGTAACGTGGCCATCATCAGTAATGCCTCAAACTCGCCGACTAACATTCCCCTGTCCGGCTATGGGGTAAACGTGCACTGGGTGAACCTCACGTGGACGGCGAGCGACTCGCAGAACGTTGTCGGCTACAACGTGTACCGCGGCGTCCAGCATAACGGCCCGTACACTAAGATCAACACAAGCTTAATTACAGGCACGGCTTATACGGATAATGCAGTCCAGGCCGGGCAGACTTACTACTACGTCGCGACCGCCGTAGATAACAACAACAACGAGAGTGTGTACTCCAATGAGGCGCAGGCCCAGGTACCGCTTCCCTAGGCATGACCTTCTGCGCCCGTAGCTTGATGCCTTAAGCCGCTTGCTCGGCCTGGCAATTTCGAATTCGGAGTGACGTCTCATGAAGAAGCTCAATCATATTCTCCCCATCGCGGCAGGAGTTATCCTTTTCCTTGCTTCTTCCGCCTTCGCTCAGGCGCCGCGCATCTTCTTTCTGGACCTGACGAGCGGACCCAACAGCGGGGGGGAAAGCGTCGGTGGCTACTCTGGAGCCTACGTGACCATCTACGGGGATTTCTTCGGCTCTTCTCAAGGCAATTCAACTGTCACTTGGAATGGCCTGAACTGCCTGCGCGTCGTTCCACCGACCGGCTCCTACTCCGGGTGGGGATCTGCATGGCTTT
Source organism: Acidobacteriota bacterium (assembly GCA_902812465.1). Lineage (GTDB taxonomy): Bacteria > Acidobacteriota > Terriglobia > UBA7540 > UBA7540 > CADDZE01. The sequence goes on from CADDZE010000025.1 coordinate 9,598, forward strand.
GGTACCAGAAGATCATCGTTCAGCTTGGTCCAGGTTGTACGCCCGGAACGGGAGACTTCGTCGTGACGGTTAATGGCGCTCCCTCGGTCAGCACGGTGGTGACGATCAACGGACAGCAGATGGACAATGCTAGTTTTACTGTCCGTTCGGCAGGCAACATTCACTTTGTCTGCGCGACTCCGCTGCCGGGCCAGAGCTCCTGCAGCGATTCGAACAGCGGAACCTTTTCAAGCCCATGGCGGACTATCGATCATGCAGTTGATCAAGGTACGCCCACGGCTCCCGGAGACATTATCTATGTCGAGAACGGGGTCAGTGAGACCTCGGGCTGCTCACAGTACAATGGGGCTATCTGTCCGGATGTGACCGGAACCGCATCGAATCCTATAGCTCTGGTCACTTATCCTGGAGCGACGGCTACGATAGGATCGACGACCGGTCAGGACCGCGGCGTGATCATGTGTACCGGGCTGAGCGGATGTTCCAACGCCCCGAATTATTGGACGATTGCCGGTATGACCCTCAGAGGCAACGGCGAGAATTCAATGAAGGTTAACAACGGCCTCTCGCACATCCGCATCATCGCCAACGATATGTCCTGCCCGAATGCGAACACTGCAAGCGGATGCCTGGAGACCGGCTCGCCCTTTCTCACTGTCTATGGCAACTATAGCCACGACAATGGGGTCAACGTGGCGTCAAGTATCACCAAACTGATGCACGCGATGTACTTGGGAGATGTCAGCGGCGGAAGCGCCAGCGCTCACACTGACCTGGGTTGGAACTTGATCGCGAACAACAAGACGGATCGGGGTATTCAATTCTATACCAGCACAGGTAGCGGATCCTGCAGCGGTGGGTCCCTGTTCGACATTCACGTTCACGATAACGTCATTCACGATAACCGGGGCGCTGGAATCTACACGACGAACATCTCTGTAGATTGCGGACCGACGGAAATATACAACAACGTCATCTACAATGCAGGCACGGGGCCGGACTTCATCGATGGCGCTTCTGCCTGGGTGTGCATCTACGCCTCTGCTGAAACTGGCACCACCGCCTTCCGCATTTACAACAATACAGGGTACAACTGCGGGTACACGGGAGGGTCTGACCCCTCGAGCGGCATAGTAGGTGAAGCTAGCGCCAACCTGAATCTTCTCAACAACATCATGGCCCAGCCCTCGACCAGCTTTAGCTACTTGTATCTGAATGGCCCCACGAGCATGTCATGCTCCAACAATCTCTTCTGGGGTTCGGGAGGAGCACCTTCAAACTGTTCGAACGGAGCAGTTAATGCCAACCCGCAGTTTGTAAACCTGTCCGCACATGACCTCCATCTTATGAACACAAGCCCGGCGATCAACGCTGGTGTGAACATCGCGGGCCTTCTCTGGGATCACGACGGAATCAGCCGACCACAGGGGGGGGCGTACGACATCGGAGCCTACGAATATTACGGAGCCGGTTCAAGGCCAGATCCGCCTACCAATCTCCAGGCGACTGTGCATTGAGACCTCTATGGGCCTCGGTCTCTGGTGGCAGGTTGTTCATCGTGGAGCCAAGTCATTTTCGGCCGGGCAGATTGTGGCCGTGATCAGAGATTCAGAATCACGGTTCTGGCAGGGCTCTGTTCCGTTGCCGGGGTATTTCTGAGCGGGCGTTCGCCCAAGCGGGGCGCACTAAAGGTCAACGATCTCCAGGAGCGCTAGGCAAGGCAGAAAACGACACCTGGCTGTGGTGGACACTCGGCGACCTGGCTGTGAACAATTGGATGTTCGGGGCTCACGTAGGCGCGGTTCACAGGTTCTGCAAAGTACCTATAATGTTAGACCGAAACCTTCGGGCAGCAGGGCGGCGGAGCATTCGGTAACCAATAGTTCTACGATTGCTAACGGCGGTAAAACAGCCGTAGCGGCTGTGGAATTGAGCATCTGAATTTAGCTAACCTTGAAATCAAAGCGCGGTGCTATCTCCCCTATGTGGGGACGTGTTGAGTGCGCATGCGGTTGGAAACACATCGGACTCACGGCGAGCCTCTAAAATTGAGATAATTTTCGTCTTAAGCCACTGTGGAAGAAGGGCAGCGAGGCGAATGTTGTAGTTGGCTAGATTGGTGGTGTGGAAGACAAAGAGCCCATTAGCTCGGGCGATGTGCTCCATGATCATACGGGCAGTGATCACGGTAGAGTATTTGTCACAAAATGGTATGAGCTCAGCGTCGCCCGCCACGAGGTTATGGAGCGTCCGGTGATGTCGTAGGCTTGAATGGCTGGCACTCCAGACCGACGGCCACAGGGCTGCGTGTGGCTAACTCTCGCTCGGCTACCTGTGACTTTGCCATCCATAGCAGCAAAACGTGCGCCCCGCAGCCCGGGTCTAGCCAACGGCTGCCAGGGTCGATGCAACCATTAAATACTTCCTTAGACGCGTACCGGGAGTTCCTGAGGCGGGGAACACTAAGTCCTTCTAATTTCCAGTATGTTTTGCGAAGAAAATTCCGCGGTGTTCTCCCATTGTTCTCTTCTCAACCAATGTGGAAGCGTGTTAAGACTGGTACGAGTGCGCCTGGGCGAATAGACGCGGCGGTCGATGGCATGGGGCTGCAAGGTAGGTGGTGGCGGAAAGTCTCCCAGGGGGGTCTAAAAGCTCGTGCAGGTGGCATCATCTGGGAAATGCTAAGCAGGGAGGGTAAGTGGACTGCCGTGGGAGAAAAAAGTTGCAGTCGTATAGTTCCGGTTGGGATTTGGGTGGAAGTCAGCAGAACCTAAATAGCCGCAAAGAATCAAGCGACGTGGATGCTCCAGGTGAAGGTGACAGTCCCTCCGGCCAGTTGCGCTGTGGATCCCTCTCTGGGGCGGCGGTGACGTGGTGCCATTCGCTGAGAACGCTCACGATGCGTTCGGCTGCGTGGCCGTCCCCGAACGGATTGGGCCGCGTGGCCATGTGCTGGTATACCTGTGGTTCGTCGAGGAGCGTCTCGACAGCGGTCACGATTCGTTGAGGATCTGTTCCGACCAGCCAAGCGGCACCCGCGTCGATGGCTTCTGGGCGTTCAGAGGTGTCTCGCATCACTAGAACCGGCTTGCCGAGAGACGGGCCTTCCTCCTGAAGGCCGCCTGAGTCGGTGAGCAGGATGGTTGCGCGATCCATCAAGGCTACAAAGGAGACGTAATCCAGGGGACCCAGTAGCTTGATGTTGGGCAGGCCGCTCAACGACTGGTGTACCGGCTCTGCCACGTTCGGATTCAGGTGTACTGGGTAGACGATGGATACGTCGGGGCGCCGCTCGGCCAGGGTCCGAATCGCCCGGCAGATTTGCTGCAACGGCTGCCCGAAGCTCTCCCGACGATGTGCAGTCACCAGGATTACCGGATGCTTCCCTGCGTCCAGGCCGAAGTCGGGGCGGAGCGAGCTTTCCCGGGCTAGGCGACGACGGATAAAGTGGAGTGCGTCTACGACGGTATTTCCCGTCACTACGATTCTGGCCGCGTCGATGGCCTCTCGCAAGAGATTCGCACGTGCGATCTCGGTCGGCGCAAAGTGAAGCTCGGCAATGTGGGTAATTAATCTCCGGTTAATCTCCTCGGGAAAGGGGCTGTACTTGTCTTCGGTCCGCAGTCCGGCCTCCACGTGCCCCACCGGGATCCCCTGGTAATAGGCCGCCAGCGAAGCTGCGAATGCGGTCGTCGTGTCACCTTGCACGATGACAACGTCAGGTTGTTCGCTTGTGAAGATTGGCTCGAGGCCACCTAGGACCGCTGCAGTCACCTCTGAAAGGGACTGTCGGCTGCGCATCACGTCAAGGTTGTACTGGGGCTCGAGTCCGAAGGCCGCCAAAGCTTGTGCGAGCATTTCGCGGTGCTGGCCACTTGCGCACACGAGGGGTTCGAAGAGCGCTGAACGCCGCTTTAACTCTAAAATGACCGGCGCTAACTTAATAGCCTCTGGCCGGGTCCCCAAGACGACGGCGACCTTAACTGTTCCGCCTTTCTTTACCTTGCGCATGTCAACTTTGCCTCTGACGGGCGCCGAAGAGAACTTACTACGTCCAGCACCTTGCTGCCTCCACGCACCGCTCAGCCCAGTGCGCGCCTTAGCACACGAGCGAGCACAGCCAATGAATTCAAGGACGGTATTTGGTCGCCGCTGCCCAACGCCCCTGCCTCGAGCTGGCGAGCCACGTCGGCCATCGTGCAAAATCGCTCGCCATAGCCGCGGTTCACCAGTCTCTCCAGCAAGGCCTCGAATCTTCTCATGGGTCTGTAATTGGGAGTGAAATCCGAGAAGCGCTTGTTCCAGCCGATGAAGCTAAAACTGTGCAGAAAGAGTATGACATACTCTGTACCGTTTCCGAGCAGTGCGAGGATGGCGCTCTCCATTTCACTCAAGGATGATGAATTCACATCGATCTTAGCAATCTTGCGGTACCATGGTGTTTTAAGCAGCCAATAAGTCGTCACCGGCACCTCGAACACGTTACCCATCCGGAAGACGCCGTTGCCGTAGCGATTTGCCAGCTGCTGGCTTAGAACGCAGTTCTTGTGAAAAGGGAAGTAGGACGAGTCGACATGGATGTCATTCCGCTCTAAAGCTCGAATGGTATCACAGTTTGCAGTGTAGGCCCCCGCTCGAAACGCAACCGGTGGCTTTCGGGTGCACTCCGCGATAAGTTCTCTTCCTTCGCGGATAATTTCCACCTGCTTTGCGAAGGAAAATGAGTGCAGGCTGCCGGACACACTCCCTGGAAGCCACGAGGTGTGGGCGTGAAGCTGGACGTCATGACCTCTTGCGTCTATAAACTGGCACAACTTTTGGACGGCAAGCTTGCCATAGTGATAATGCATGTAAACATCGACAAAGAAAGTGGCTTTGACTTTAAACCTGTCGCAGATATCCATGATCCTTCCCACGCCCAGGCTTTCATGGCCGACGTTGCCGTAGATGTTGGCCTCCAAAGGAAGAGGTCTGCCACTAATGGGGTAGGTCTCTGTGTCGACGGTTATCACAAGACGCGTTTTGGTTTTCTGCGCAAACACGTTAGCACCGCGCGACTCGCTCGACAGCATCGACCAGCATTTGCCGGTCGATGTCCCAGTTGTACTTCTGCTGCACTGCTCTTCTGCCGTTTTCTCCCATTGATTCTCGGTTGGGGTGACGAAGGAGAAGGCTGACGACGGTTTTGAAGTCCCGGATGTCGCCGCTTCGGAAGGTAAGACCGCAGCCGACCTCATCGATTATTCTCTTGATGGGAGCGCAATCGGTGGCCACGATGGGTCGGCCCAGGGCCATGTACTCAAAGAGCTTGTTGGGCAGTGTCGTTTCGGTGTGCTCCGAGCGGAGGTGCGGGATGAGACAGAGCGAGCTTTGCCGGATATAAGCAGGAATCTTGCTAAACTCGACCCACCCCGGGAGATCAATGCGACTTTCCAGTCCCAGCGATTTGATGAGCTCGATCAATGGCCTCCGGGCCGTTCCGTCACCAATGAGGGTAACTCGCAGACCGGGGAACTCCGCTGCGAGCTTAGGAACGGCTCGAACCACTAGATCGACGCCTCGATGGGGGTCTAGATAGCCGACGTACAATAGGTTGGGAGAGGCAGCTGGTTGACGTTCGTGCCCCTCGGTAGCATCGTCGCCTGGCGAATAGAAAGAGCGCTCGGGTGTATTGCCGACGACGCTGATCTTCTCGGGTTGGACTCCCAGGCGCACGAGTCTTCGACGCTGCTCGTCGGCAACAACGAGAATGTGGTCCATCCTGGGCAGGCACATTCGTTCATAGGCTCGTGGTAGCCAGCCATTGCCGAGAAGGAAGGGTTGATAGATGAGCTTTTTGTAGGCGATTAGGGCTGCAGGATAGTTTTCCGCCATGTCGAGAATCACGGGCTTCTGAAGTGGCCTGCCAAGCCAAGTTGCAGTCAGCCCTAACGGCAAGTCCCTGACCAGTATGAGATCGACGCCTTCACGCCGTAGAATCCCGAGAGTTTGTTCGATCCAGACCGGATTGAAGAAGAGCGGGTAGGCAGCCACTCGGTCGAGCGGGCGCAGCCAAGGCGCACGGGTTAATCCCACTCTATGCATACAAAGGTTTCCGTTACGCTCTTCTCTGGCAAATCCACGCTTTGCCCTGCAGATCAGGCAGATGCGGTGGCCGCGGTCGCCGAGCGCTTTGATGAACTTTTCCAAGCGGACATCCCAGGGATACGCGCAGTGCCAAACAAGGCCGATTTTCACAGCGAGCGATCCTCTCTATGCCGGTTAGAAATCGAAGCCGGGACTTGGAGCTGAGAGCTCTCTGTCCTCGAGTCGCGTCCCTTCGCCCGCGACCTCTTGATATAAATCCAAGTACTGCGCAGCCATGGCCTCGGATGAGAACCGCTCCTTCACCCAAGCGTGCCCTTGCCGGCCGAGCTGTTGCCGCAAGTTGGCATCGGCCAGCAGTCTGCTGATTGCCGCTCTTAAGGATGAAATGTCTCCCGGTTCCACCAAGAGGCCGGTGCTCTCTGGAACGATAATCTTGGGAACTGCAGCGACCCGGGTTGCAACTACTGGCTTGCCCGCAGCGAGAGCTTCGAGAAGCGCTATAGGCATCCCTTCGTCGAGGGAGGGCAGCACGAAGGCGTCGAAGGAGGCATAGACGCCTGGCATATCGTTTCGCCGGCCTGCCAATAATACGTTGTCTTGCAGCCCCAAATCTTTTGTCAACCCCTCCAGCATGGCCCGCTCCGGACCTTCGCCGACTAGAACAAACAGCACTGCCGGAAAATCGCTTACCACTCCCTTGGCCGCGTGCAGTAACTGAGAAAAACCCTTCTGGGAAACCAAACGGCCGACGGCGCCGACTATCGGTCTGTCGCCTTTGCCGATCTCCTTTGCGAGCGTTGATGCGGCGCACTCGAAAGGAAATAAATCGATACCGTTGTCGATCGTCCTTATCCTTTCCTTTTTTGCTCCGGAACGAATTAAAGATGCAGCGATGGCATCGGAGACAGCGCCAACCGCGTCAAAGCGCTTCAGCACAGCGTGATCTAGAGAAGCAAACAAGCGTAGTCCAAGAGTTCGGCGGGTCCAATAGTGGGAGGTGGCAACCAGCGCGGCTCTCGTTCCGCGCGCCGCAATGAAGCCGTAGAAGTCAGCCTTATAGCCATGAGTGTGCAGAATATCCACGGACTGTTCCCTTAAGTGCGCCCGGATGGCGCGAACAGCCTCCCAGTCCCAGCGTCGCCGGCATGGAATCACTTCAACCGCGAGGCCAGACGCCCTAGCGAGATCCACAAGCTCGGTGTGAGGATTGCGAGCATCGTAGAATACGCCAAGCGTGTTGGAATGCCCCATGTCATGCACGGCCTTACTAAGGGTCAATACGACGCTCTCAGCGCCATAGAATCCGCCACTGCTGATTAGCTGAAAGACTCTCACGGATTAATTGTCCAGGAGCCTCCGGAAGGCTACAGCCAGCCTTCGCGTAGAGATTCGTGCCGTGAGGCCACTAGGCACCAAAGGCGATGATACACCTGGTCACCAAGTACCAATTTCAGGGCGTCCTTCAAAACGTAAGGCAGTCTGTAAGGGATAAGTTGCAGTCCGCGGGCAGACAGCAAGCGGCGTAGCTGTGCAGGATTCATTGTCCGCCTGACGGTGAGCCTGCCCCGAGTGGTAACCCCTTCTTGTTCTCGATTGCGGAGCCACGGATCGGAGGTGAAAACCTCCCTGTAACCAACCAGGGAACAGGCGCGAAGGACTCTGCGGTTCCATCGACCATAAGGCATGGAGATCGTCTCGACCGTTGCGCCCAGTTGGTCTTCCAACTCGACTTTGGATCGGCGTAACTCGTCTCGGAGTTGAGAGTCGGAGCAGGCTGTCAAACGGCGATGGGACCAGGTGTGGGACTCTACGCGATGACCTAATGCGACGAGGTCCCGAAGGTGTTGCCAGGTCATGATGGCGCGACTACCGACGTAAGCGGGCGGAACGAAGAAAATGGCCGTGACTTTGTGCGCTTCTAGCACAGGCAGCGCATACTCGAAATTGGAAATGTGGCCGTCGTCGAACGTAACTTGAGGTTGCGTTTCTTTGGAGGAATGTTGCGATGCCTCCTTAAGCAGTTGCAAGTGCTGATCAAGCTGAGCCGGAGTTATTCCGTAAAGGTTCGAAGCGGACTCCGGCACGATCTCGTGATAGGTGAGGATCACAGTTGGCTGCCATTCGCGGCAGTGCACGCCGCGCCAGCCTGGGGACGTGCGTCTGCCATGGGCACGACGACGGAGCGCGGAGCGGCGGAGCGGTTCTCCAATTTCCCAGCTTCTGGTTGGCGGGTGTTATTGGCCGACAGGAATTCCTGAAATGGCTGAAAGCGGTGGTTCCGAAGCAGATGCTCAATTCGGCTCTCCATGCGGCGCAGGTTCGTATAATGCCGGAAGTGCGACCTGAGTTTGTGTCGGATCCGCGGCTGGTCAGGGTCAAGCTCCCAAGGGTGAAAATAGACGACCAGCGGTTGCCCGTGCTTCCTGGGAATGTGTCGAAAGATCCACCGTGTATAGGCAAAGGGGAACACTCTCAGGTAGCCGCCTCCCGCACCCGGAAAATTTACGCCCGCCAGACGAACAGTTGTTGGCGGAAATTCGCACAGGCTGCGGCCATTGGAGCAACGGTGAACGTAAGGGAAGCGTCGCGCCTTGGGAATGCCGCACAGATCGTGGTTAATCGGGTAAATGCTGGAGTCGTAGACAAAACCTTCCTCGGCCAGCACGTCAAGGGCCCAAAGAGACTTACTTGTAATCGACCAGGTGGGCGCCCTGTAACCCAGGAGACGAGCGCCGCTCGGCTGTTGGATTGCGTCACGCGCCATTCGGGTATCCTCACGAAACTGAGCTGGGCTCAAAGAGTAGATCGGTCGATGCCAGAAGCTGTGGCAGGCTAATTCATGGCCGCGGGCTGCAACCTCCCGAACCAGCGAGGGAAACCGTATGGCCACCCAACCCAAAAAGAAAAACGTCCCCCTGACTTCGTATCGGTCGAAAAGGTCCAGCACTTTATAAGTGTTAGTGACAACTCGAGAGGGCCATGTATCCCAGGAGTCTCGCGAGATGCGGTCGGCGAAGGCCTCCACCTGGAAGTAGTCTTCCACATCAACACTGATGATGTGCCGAAGGACTGGTGATGCAGGGCGGCCAACCTTTGGTTCCAGATTCATCAGCTCGGGCACTCTTGTTATCCCTGTTTCGGTGAAGAATCCGACACAGGCTATAAAGCTCTAAAGCCACGGCGTCGGAACTCACGAAACTGGTCGACAGTCGGAAAGGTAAAATAGGCTTCGCTGGTTGCACTCAGCTTCACCGCTGGATGGGACTGAGAGGCTATCCGTCTAAGCGCTCGAGCCACCGCATGGGTTCCGTGGCGCTTCGAGCGACGGATCAGATGATCCAGCGACTCGCCGGGCTCAATGGTGAGGCTCTCTTGGAGAATGGCCGCGCCCTCGTCGACGCGAGCAGCCATGTAATGGACGGTCAGGCCCACGCTCTGCTCACCATGATACATCTGCCAGAATGTCGGCATCATTCCGCGGTACCGGGGAAGTGGAGAATGGTGAACGTTGATGCAACCCATGGCAGGTAGACTTAGCAAGGGCTCCTTGAGAATGTAAGGGCAAGCAACGGAGATGATCGCGTCGCAGGCTCGTTCCTGTGCGCCGTTCACAAACTCTGCTTGGTTGGGATCTCCGATGCGGGCAAAGGGAATCGAGTAGGCCCGGCAGAGCTGCGCGAGCGTATAGAATTGTGAAGCGGTAGGCCCGCGAGGGATCAATCCCAGTGTGCAGGCGATGGCCCACCGCCCTGCAAGGCGTGCCATTCCGACCGGGCCATAGAGTACTGTCAAGCGCTGCAAAAGCTGGCGGCGTGACCGCTTGCCCATAGGCCTGCACGAAGAGATTTGGGCGACCTCGAACTCCGAAGCGTAGTGCCGACAGAATTCCTCAAAGAAGGGCAGAACATATAAGGGATTGTCGTCCGCCAGAAACTCGATCTTCATAGAGGGTCCTTACTAACTTTCGCTTCGCACGGTCTCCCAGGTGACATACTTGCGTCCCCGACAGACCTCAATCAAGCTGAGCAACGCGGCCGCGTTGAGAGTGCAAAAATAGAGCGGAATCGTTGCGAGTTTGACTCGGCGCAAGACAGGTATGAGAGCGGCCAACAGGGCGATGCCGTAAAAAAGAACCTGCAGCTCGAACAGGTGGCGGTACGTTACCTCTGCGGAAAGCAGACCGCTGCTGACAAGCAACAGCAGCAGAAACAGAGGCACAAGCCATCGCAGGACTTTGTGGGAGACAAGCTGAAAGGCCACCCAGCCGTGCTTCCGCAGATTCAAGAGCTCAGGGACGCTTAGTAGGCCGCGTATTCCTCGACTTACTACACGTACGCGCATTCGAAACTCGTCGCGGGACGACCTCGTAGTTTCCTCGTACGCCAGTGCCCTGTCCTCGAACACCACGCGGTATCCTTTTTGGATAATCCAGAGGGGCTGCACCAGGTCGCTGATGATGTCGTGCCGCAGCTCGGTATAGAGGCTCTTTCGAAGGGAGTAGATGCAGCCGCAGCAGCCCGAAATTGTCCGAAGGCGGGATTGAAATCTCTTGATTAAATTCTCGTAGCTCCAAAAGGCGATGGTTCCCAAGCCCGTCGGGGAATTCCCCCCCGGATCGAAATACTGGTACCGGCCGCTGACCGCTCCCACTCGAGGATCCTGGTAGTTGCACGCCAGGTAGCGCAGCGCTAGCGGGTGATAAATGGTGGTTGCATCTGAAAAGACCAGGATTTCGCCTCGGGCGTGCTTCACGCCCTGGTTCTGGGCATGTGTTTTGCCCTGGCGTGGGCAAACGCGCAACAAGCGGACGCGCGGATCGGAAAACGATTCCACGATGGCGTCGGTCCGGTCCGTGGATCCATCGGACAGCACTAACACCTCAATGTGATCAGCTGGATAGTCGAGTGCGAGCGTTTGTGCGATCTTTTGACCTATATTCTTTTCCTCGTTGTACGCGGCGATCAGCACGGAGACAGTCGGGAGGTAGCCCTCGCTGGGCGTGTGGCGCTCGTTACGGCCAGCCAGCAGCGCCAGGAAGGCGAGCAACAAGGGGTAGCCGATATAAACGTACACCAGCAAGGTGAGGGCCGCCCAGAATCCAACGTGCGCGAGGAAAGCGAGCATCAATGTCGTTTGGCCTCGAGCAGGTCGTCGTAGATACCCACGAGCTGATCGATCATGGCTTCCACGGTGAAGCGCTCGCGAACTATGCGTGCTCCAGCCTCACCCATGCGCTTGGCTCGAGCAGAATTCTCCAAGAGAACCAGGAGGCGTTCTGCCAACGCTAGCGGATCCTCCGGAGGAACTAGAAACCCGTTATGGCCCTCCTTGACAGCCTCGGCGTTACCACCCACCCCGGTCACGACGCACGGCAGCCCACACGCCATCGCCTCCAGCAGGGCATTCGAGAATCCCTCGCTCCGCGAAGGCAGGCAGAAGACATCGCTGATCCTCAGGAGAGGGAAGACATTTTCCGTGCCGCCGAGCAGGCATACCCTCTCGGCGACGTCGAGCGAGCGTGCGAGGTCCTCCAGCTCCAGCACGTAGTCGGGCTCCAAGAATTCTCCTGCCACCACAAACGTCGTGCGGGGAAGTCGTTGGCAAACTGTCGCCGCAGCGCGTATTAAAATATCGAACCCCTTCACCCTACGCACGTGTCCCACCGTGACGACCACGCGGGTGCCCGGGCTAAGTCGGAGCAAGCGCTGAAGCTCGCCTCTTCCATCACCCTCTTCGACCTTCTTGAGGTCAATGCCGTTGTAGACCGTCACCACCTTGCTGGGGTCGAGCCTGTCATGCTCGATGCAGAACCTCCGCACCTCTTCGGAAACCGTCAACACTCGATCGAAGAAGGGCCCCATTGCCCGATAGGCCCACTCGTGCTTGCGTGCACGGAAGATTCCCATGTCACGCCGGCTGGAGATCAGCATGGGGCAGCCGCTCAGCTTGGCTACCAATCCGCCCCACAGGTCCGAGGTCTCGAAGAAGCTATGCACGATCGATATGTGCTGGTCGCGAATGAGCCGCCTAAGTCTGACGGCTGTGGCTAACGCGTTCGCGTCATAGGTCCGTCGTAGCGGAAAGTGGTAGACGGGGCAGGAAAGATCGCGAAACAGCGCAACACGGGTATCAAGCCTGAAGGTTGCTACCGAGCAGTGAAACCGCTCCTTCGGCAGAAGCCGGAGGGCATTCAGCAGCGCCCGCTCAGCACCACCCGGCTGGCAAAGCTGGTCGATGAGAAAGAGAATGTGAACCGGCGCGCCGGCGGGCGGACGCAGCGTTTGCCTCGCGACCTGCAGCCGAGGCGACGCTTCGAGAACCGGTGGTTCCACTCGCAACGTTACCTCAGATGCCCAATCCGGGGTGGGGGGCAGTTGCCACCACTGGAGCATAAGATGTGGCTGCTTCAGAGGCTTCGGAAGCCGCTAATCGCAAGCCACGCAGTACGCATCCGAACAGCATCCACATGAGGCCGTTCACTTGTTGATAGGTCCAGCGATCCCCGAAAAAGTTTAGCAGGACGGCTGCGCTCATCAGGCCAACAAAGCCCAAGCCAATCGACGCCCAGAAGGGATCATCGGAAGATCGGAAGAGTTGGTAGCCTAGGCGGCACATCTTCAGTAATAACCAGAGGAACGCAACAAGCCCTACGATTCCTGTTTCCACAGCAACCTTGATGTAATAGTTGTGTGTGTCTCGAAACGGGCCGACCCGTCCCAGAAACTCATACGTGTCAAAGCCAATGCCCGCAATTGGGCTCGATAAGAACAGACCTTTGGCATCCTGCCAAAGGTCGAGGCGTTCTTGCGCCGAGGACTCGAATTGGCCTGTCGTCTCGTCGCGCTTGGTCATGAGAATTCTCTCCTGCACGGCTTCCGGGAGGACGGCTTGCCAGATGACGAGCAGCAGCACGAAAACCAGAATTAGTTTTCGTTGGCGGAGAACTCCGAGGACTATCAGCACTCCGAGACTGGCCAAGTAGGCGCCCCTCGAGAAGGAGTACAGGATGCAGTAGCAGCCTGCAGCTATAAGACCGAGTAGAGCTAGCTTGACTGCCTGCCGACGCGCAAAGCTGTGAAGTCCGAGCAGGAAAGCGCAGAACATCGTTTCGAACGCTGCAAAGCCGTTCTCGCCGGCATAGCCCAAAGGACCGGCATCGCGCTCCTCATAGGAAAAGTGTGAAAGGTCCCGGCCGCTGATGGTATGGTAAAAGCTGCGGTTGACAACCAGGAACGAGGCGCACATGACCAGAATCAGGGTTCGCACTTGCGCCTTCTCGCGAATGACGTTGGGCACCACCAGTGCGAAGGCAAAGAGTTCAACATAGTTCTTCCAGTTCGAGAACCGCGGGTCATCGATCGAAAAGGGCAAAGGCGCGTTGAGGTACAGCGATCCTCGGACAAGCCAGGCATAATAGTAGATCGCCAGAAACAACAGCGGAGCCGTAACAGGGGTTCGCAGGCGCAACTCCTGGCGCCGGAGCGTCATGCCGAGAATGACCCCCAGTAAGGTGATGTCAACAAACTGCGCGCCCAAAGGATACTGGTGCAAGCGATAGCGGCCCGTCTGCAAAGGAAGGGTGAAGGCGAGTAGATAAACACCAGCCGCCGGCCTGACGAAAACCGAGATCAAAAAAACGAGCATTCCGCCCACGTACAGGGCAGGAACGAGAAGACCCTCCAGTCCAAAATGAATACTCACGGCGTGGGTTGACTAGGGGTTGATCAGCACCTGCGCAGGGCTCGGCTTGACCGCCCTGCCGGGAGTCGCTCAACAGCTGGTGGATCGCTGGCTCGGCTCCGGCGACCTTTCGGGAAGCGGTGAGTCCAGGTAAAGCTGGGCGTCGGCGCCGGTGACTGATGGGTCTGAGCTTCGGCGTGGAGGCCGGAGGCCAGGCTATCGATCATGCCGTGCACACTTTCGATTAGCCTTCGGTAACACTCGCGGGGTTCCATTTGTGCTCGACCATGGCCATGCCGATCCACTTCACGTGTTCGAGCATCCGGATCGACTGCTTGAGTATGCCTGCATGCAGGGGAACACTCTCACGGTACGAGCTGCCGTCTCCTTGGAGGGGTTCATGAAGACGTTCGTGCTGGAAGGCGGCCAAAACGGTTCCGTCGACAGTCAAGAATTCTTGGCCGACGCCCACTCCTCGGAAGTAACTTTGGACTGGCGTTAGCTTGAGGAGTTCCTGGGCACGCTGGCGCAGCAGCCGATAGTCCTGAACGAGGCAGGCCGCGACGTCCAGTCGCTTCGCCTCGCGCCAGAGCTTGGATGATACTGGCTTGATCACAGAGGCAGCTCCATCCCGGACCCGCGCTCGAACTTATCGAGCTCTGCGGCATCGTGCAGAACCACCGTTTGGGGAACGGGAACGCCCAGTTGGTTCGCCATGGTGACTGTGTTCTGCTTGAAATAAGTCTGCGCAAAACCGAGGGCATCCGGAACGGCTAGCCGAGCAAGTGATTCGAATCGCGCGCGATTGAGGACAATCGGCACAAGGCATCCGTCAGTGGCCGGAATCACCAGATCATATGCCTGGCGGCGCAAAAGCTCTTCAAGGGCTTCACACCATGGCTGCATCCCGCCCGCGGGGAAGTTAACGACATGAGATACGAGCCTCGACCGCGCAACAATGGAACCCGGATCCTGGCTGCCGAATGTTACCGTGAGTCCTGCACGTCCCAGCGATCGGACAAGGGCCGGGCAGACCGACGGGTTCTCACCCAGTACGAGTACGCATCCGCGGCAGCGAACGTCCCCTTTTGTCATAGGCCCCGCACCGCCCGGAGCGGTGAGCCCGTTGCGTAATGGCGGAAATCAGCGTCTGGCCAATCAGGCTCGATACGGATACGCCTCAACGGGAAGAGGTTCGGCTTCTTAGAATTCAGGCTTCGCTGGACCGTCACGGCTGACGCAAATCCTGCCTCCCCAAGCAAACGGGCAAGCCTTTCATCGTAGTCGCCGTTGGGACAGCAGAAGTGCCAGACTGGTGTACCCAGCTCCTCTTCGATCCTTTTCTTTGAGCCCGCAATTTCATCGACCAGTTTGGTTTCGTCTTCAGCGCGTATGAGGCTCGGTGGCTTCTCGTGTGAGCTCCGAACTCCACCCCCCTGGGCCGCCATTCGGCGCACCAAGTCCCAGGTGAGAGGTGCGCGCGCACCTTTTCCTCGGTGTTCGCCGGCTCCAGATGTATTCCTTCATTCCCGCTTAAGAATACAACCGCGCTCGACCCCTGGATGTGCTGGATGCAATACTAAAGCTTGTCGAACCAAAGCCAATCCTTGCCATCCACGAAATCGGTGGTCAAGAACACCATCGCGGCAAGCCCCAATCGCCGGAGAACCGGATCGGCAACTTCATAAAAGTCTCGATAGCCATCATCCACTTGCCTACCGTGGCATTGTTGGGAAGGGGCTGGCCTGCCTGGAGCATCATGACAGGCTGCGTAAGTGACAGCACGTGGTAACGCCGGGCGATGTAGTCGCACTGCTTTTGAAGGACGCTTCAACACGGCCTGAAACACCGAACCGGTGGTACATCAGGATACGCGATCGTCGCTGGTACACGTCTCGGGCCACACGCAGGCCGCCCAAGACCGCGGAACAAGCGGCGAATCGCCGGATGGCCTGTGAAAGTCATCGTAGCCAGGCGGGTCGGCCATATCGGCCTAGCAGGCCGTGGCTCAGACCCAGCACAATGGAGCGAATGCCTGCCATTGATCTAATGTCGCTTTGTGTGCGCAGGTTCCAGAAAACAGAACGTGCACATGCGATCCAAAAAGCGGCGCGGGACAAAGGTGCATGAATGCGCCTAAGGTGTTCGTACAGCAGAAAGCGGTTGCGGAAAACAAAATAGATCTTGTGTCGGTCCGGATGAGTTTTCGGTGGCAGTTTCCTTTCCAGTCCAATGTAGTTCACGTAGATCACCTTCGTCCACTGGGACGCCCGGTAACCGTAGATGGTGTCGTCTCCTAAGATAAAGAACCGTGGGTCCGGGTAACCAATGTGATCAACAACTCGGCGGTGAATCAGCGCGCCTTCGAAGCAGGCGTAATTCACCTCGATCCATTCGCGGCCATCGTCAAAGGAAATATCCTTGGGGAGCGGCCGTTTCTCGGGGAACGAGAAATCCCATCGTCCCTCCCACGGGAAGGCAGTGCCTTGATAATGGCGCCGAACATGGATGAAGTCGGACACAGGCGCATAACATAGCATCACTTGCAGCGCCGTTGGCAAAGGCTCGACATCGTCGTCCATCACCCACATCCAGTCGAAACCCGATCCGTAAGCGTGCTTCATGCCAGCGTGAAAGCCACCGGCACCCCCCTGGTTCTCTGGAAGCCGGAGTACGTGAACCTGGGGAAAGCATGTTGCCAGCATTTCCTCGGTGCCGTCCGTCGACGCATTGTCGACCACGAGAATCGCATCTAACGGACGAGTTTGCTTCAAAAGGCCCTGCAGGCACTCTGCCAGCAGAGCCTTGCGATTATAGGTCACCACGACGGCGCAGACTTGTTGGCTCATGGTGCAGCGATTTCCTCGAAAAGTCTTAAGGCGCGCCCGACCGCCTGATCCATGTTGTAATACTTGTAGTCGCCAAGCCTTCCTGCAAACAATACCGAGCCGTTCAGCTTGGCGGCTTCGCGGAGGTAGAGCTTGTGCTGTTCGCGATTCTCTTCGCGAGGAATGGGGTAGTATGCCTCGTTTTGCCCCGGCACATGCTTCTCGGGATACTCGCGGACAATGGTCGTTCGGGGTAAGGCTTGACCCGATAGGTACTTTTGTTCCGTAATGCGGGTGAACCGTTCCCCGTTCGGATAGTTGATCGTCCCTGCTTCCTGATACCACTCGCAATCCACAGTAAGAAATTCGAATGTAAGGCTGCGATAGGGCAGCGGACCGTGAACGTAGTCGAAGAACTCGTCGATCGCGCCAGTAAAGACCATGCGATTGAATCGTACTTGGCCTTGAATCCGCCGGTAGTCGGTGTCGAGCCCCACTTCAATGTTAGGATGGGCTAGCATGCGGCGGAACAACTCAGCGTAACCACGTGCGGGCATGGCCTGATATGTGTCCTGAAAGTAGCGGTCATCCCAGCTGACGTGCACGGGGACGCGGCCCGTGACTGACGGATCGAGGTCCTCGGGACGGAACTCCCACTGCTTCAACGTGTATCCCAAAAAGATCTTCTCGTACACCAAGTCAGCAAGGGCACTTAACTCCTGGTTGGCACTCTGGCGCAGCCGGAGAATGGGAATCTTGGCCCCATAACCATGGTGACGAATCAACAGATCCTCGAGCCGGGCAGCAGAGCTAGCCGGAAAGAGTCTGTGGAGGGAAGTCAGGTTGAAGGGAACGGGAACCTTTTTGCCGTCGACGACGGCAAGCACACGATGTTGGTAGGGTCGCCATTGCGTAAATTGGGAGAGATAGTCCCACACCTTTCGGCAGTTGGTATGGAAAATGTGCGGGCCATACTGATGTACGAGCACGCCACTTTCGTCATATTTGTCGTAGGCGTTACCAGCGACGTGGCTTCGCCGGTCAACCAAGAGCACCGTCTGGCCGAGCTGGGTGGCAATCCGTTCAGCAAGCGTGCTGCCGGTGAAGCCCGCGCCGACGATGAGCCAATCTACTTTCATGAACGTCTGAAATAGGCTTACAGGAGGCGTGCGACCGAAAAGTGCCGGGTGAGGACGCGGTGCAATGGGTTTACGAAGCACCCAGAGCCTGGACGACTATCTGCCTCACATTCGCAAGGGTCGCCCTTACTCTGATGCCCGGGTTGCCGATCGCAATGAGCAGATATTTGATCCAAACGGGGAACAACCACAAGTCCAGCGTAAGCGCCTGCGCGTAGTATTCGCGTGAGGTGCCAAACTCCCCGCGTTGATAAAAGCGGTCGCCCAGGCCAGCGTAGACGTGAGCGCGCAACCACTGCCGTTCGGCTTCTAGCGGTACGTGGCAGTGCAAACAGTGCTCGAATTGCTGCGCGGTCGTCGTGTAATTGGGTTCGCCCTTGGCCTTGGGACCTAGATAATAGGCGTAGCGTGCTGCTATCAACCGGCGGCAGGTTCTGGCCAGTCGGGGACGGCCAGCCAAGCGAAACTGCTCTTCGAGCCGCCACAACAACGTGATGTCGTCTGAAACGATGACGTGAGGCCTTTTCTCGCGAAAACTGCGCAGCATGCTCGCATCGTGCAACCGGTAGTTAACCATGGGTTCGGCAACATACGCGACGTCATATTGAAGGGCCCACATGCACCACAGATAAAGGTCGGCCAGATGCGGCATGTCTAAAGGGAAAAAACCTAACTTGGTGTAACAATCCTTGCGGGCCATGGCAGAGGGAGACGCGATTCCGCCTCCTGACCCCACTAAGGTCAGAGCAAAGCGGCTACGCTTGAAGATTGTGTCTTGATTGCCGTAGAAAAACTGCGGTAGAAGGCCTGTCTCCCGGCCCTCTTCGATGCCGATGGCTGGGCAGAAGACGTATCCCACCTCGGGATGGCGCTCCATAAGGCGGATATACCGCTCCAGAACGTACGGGCGGCGCAGTCGGTCATCGGCCGAGATGAGCCAGACATACCTTCCACGCGAGAGGCCAATGCCTTTGTTGTAGTTTCGCAGATGGCCGAGGTTGGTGTCATTTCGAATGTACCGGACGCGCGGGTCCGAAAGGTATCGTGCGGCGACAATGGGCGTATCGTCGGGCGAGCAGTCGTCCATGATCAAGACTTCGAATTCGGTGTAGCTCTGGGACAGAATGGAATCGAGACACTCGGGTAAGAAACGGGCGAGATTGTAACAAGGAACGACAAAACTAACCATCGGCGTGGTTGTAGACATGGAAGCCAACCCTATACCAGAAGGCTCGTAGCACGCCTGGCGGCTGAGGGTTGAGCCGCCATTCCGCCAGTTTCCGGAGTGTGGAGTTGCCAGCGGTTCTCGATCAAGAAGGTCCCGCGCGTCGGCACGATCCCCGTTCCATAGTAATCGGACCGGCAAACGGAGATCCGAGTGGCCTCCTCGACCCAGTCGACCTCTCGTCCCGCAATATCGACACCGACAGCTAACCTGTACTCGCCGGGGACGAGCGGAAGACTGGCGATATCACAAACGAAAAGCTGGTCACCCGTCCGCTCTTCATGGGGACGTTCGGGTTCATAAGCGGTATGGGCCGTGCAGATGCGTTGGCCGTAAGGTGTATCGAATCCCAGCCAGGCGTCGAAGCTCACGCAGGGGTGGGGAAGCGTGAAGTAGATCAGCGCACGGAGACCTTCTCCCACCGGGAGCTCGCCACTCAAAGGCTCACCAGTCTGCGTATAAAGCTCGACGCGCTGAAGGAGTGGCTGGCACTTTGGCGGGCGGCTCGGCGCCTCCGACAGGTCGATAATGTGCGACGAGCTCTGTTCTCCGCCCGCTACGACATTCCGCAGGTAGTACTGGACCGCTTCCTTCGCACACCCGCAGAAGACAGCTTGGCCGCGATCCAGCACCAACCCCCGCTGGCACAGGGCTTCGACCGCCGCCAGGTTGTGTGAGACGAACAGCACGGTGCGCCCTCCTCGGCTCACCTCGCTCATCTTCCCCAAACACTTCTTTTGGAATCCCACGTCGCCTACCGCAAGCACCTCATCCACGATCAGAATCTCCGGGTCGAGATGCGCAGCTACGGCAAAGGCAAGCCGCACGTACATGCCGCTGGAGTATCGCTTGACGGGAGTATCCAGGAAAGGTGCGATGCCAGAGAAGCCCACGATCTCATCGAACTTGCCCTCAATTTCAGCCTTGCGCATGCCCAAAATGGCGCCATTGAGATAAATGTTTTCGCGCCCCGTAAGCTCGGGGTGAAAACCGGTGCCGACTTCAAGCAGGCTGGCCATCCTGCCACGCAGTCGGACGGTCCCCTCGGTCGGATCGACAATGCGGGACACAATCTTGAGCAACGTGCTCTTGCCGGCACCGTTCTGGCCGATGATGGCGACCGTGTCCCCCGCGAAGACATCGAGGCTGATGTCCTTTAAGGCCCAGAAGGAGCGATTGGCAGTGTGTCTTTTCGCCGCCGTCTGCCGCCGCAGTCTCAGCCAGGGCCGACGAGCCATGTCAACCAGCGCTTCGCGAAAACTGCCGTATAGCTGGGTTCCCTCCCCCAGCCGGTATTGCTTCGAAATGCCTCGGATTTCAATCGCTGGAACCATCAATGCTCACACCACGTCCGCGAAGTCGCGCTCCATACGCCGGAAGACGAAAAGCCCGGCCACAAACCATATGGCGCTGACACCCAGCGAGAGGACTGCTGGCCCCCAGGCAGCCGGAATGCCCAGCAAGGCATGCCGGAAGCCTTCAATGACACCGGTCATAGGATTGAGTGCCACGAAAGTCCGCAGCCGCGCGGGCAAGCGGCTCAGCGGATAGATCACTGGCGTCAGAAAGAAAGCCATTTGTATGGCAAATGGCACCACGTATTTAATGTCCCGAAAGTAGACATTCAGCGCGGCGAGAACCAGCCCAGCTCCGGTGGTCGCCAGGACACCGGCCATTAAGAAGACAGGTAGCCAGAGCAGAGTTGGCGAAATCACCCAGTGATAATAGACCAGCAATAGTCCCATAAACCCGAGGCCCACGAGGAGGTCCAGACCCAGGGCGAAGATAGTGCCCAAGGGAACGAAAAGGCGGGGGAAATAAGTCTTGCGGATCATCTGCTCGTTTCCTACCAAGCTGGTGCTCGACAAGGTAAGGGCATTGGCGAAAAACGTCCAGGGCACTAGACCAGCGAAGACAAACAGAGCGTACGGTGGCCCCCCAGTAGCTATTGTCACGACGCGGCTGAACAGGCCGCAGAAGATCAGCATCGCTAGCAAAGGCTGCAGCACCGCCCAAAGACTTCCTAAAGCGGTTTGCTTATAGCGAATTTTGACATCCCGCCACACGAGAAATCCCAAAAGCTCGCGGTGATGCCAGAGCTCGCGCCAGTCGATACCTTGCCATCCCCGGCGAGGCCGGATCACGACTTCAAAACCGGATGAATCTGGTCTGGCCTCCCTGGAACTTCGATGGCGAGGCGCTTGCGTGGTGACTGAAAGCTCTCCGCGCCCCGTTATAAGCGAGATTACTGGCAACATAAGGAAAGAACTCGTTCTTACTGAGTTAGTTGAACGAAGGGTGCGACTGAGGGCACGCCCGACGTATTGACGATGAAGAGCATGTAATAGCCGGGCGGAGCTAGGTAGGCGTTGGCGGGTGCCGTCGCGCTCAGGCCTCCGGTCGTGTGTTGGAAGTTCAACGGCACATACCGCGCGTTCTGATCGAAGAAGTGGGTGACCGCCGCGGTCCGAATCAGCACGACCGACTGAATGGTAGAGGCATCTGGTGTTGCCACAAAGAAGTTACTGCCGTACTGCAGCTGCGAAGGTGCCTGGCTGATGACCGGCCGTGGCCCCCTGAACAGGTAAGGCGGCGAATAGAATTCGGCGTTCAGCTCATCCGGCACGTTCCCGAAGTCCGCGCCCATGCCCGAGACGAGCACGCGGCCATCAGGCAACAACAGGGCCGTTGAGTGGTACTCGCGTGGCGTGTGCATCGAGGACAGGGTGGTCCAGGTCTGTGTCTGCGGCGACCACAGCTCGGCGGCGTACACCGCGTTAGCGATATTCCCGCCATTCTTGTCAGTCTCTCCGCCCGTCGCTAGTACCGTCCCGTCCGGCAGGGTTGTAAGGTTCAAGAAGCTGCGCGGATAAGCCATGGACGGCACTTGGTGCCAAGCCGGCGAGGCCTGTGTAGTGTCCAAGACGTAGGTGGTGTTGGATGAGGGCCCGACTCCCTGGCTATCGGTGGCGCTCCCCGATTTCATGATCTTGCCGGGCAGAAACATACTTGCACTGGCGCCGTCGGGGAGATTGGGATCCACCACCGACCAGCTTTGTGAGGTAAGGTTAAGGATGTCTGTGTTAGTTGGATATTCCGAGCCGCCCACGTGGATGAGTTGTCCGTTGGGCAGAAGGTAGATGAACGGATACGTCTCGAAGGGGTTATCGGCGCTTGTGAGTTGTGTCCACTGGTTGGTGGCGGGATCGTAGATTTCAGGAATTCCCGCGTTGGTATGTTCTGCGGTTTGCCAGCCTGCAGTGACCAGCACTCGACCGTCTGACAATGTGGTGGCCGTCGGATACCACCGGCGGTAGGCCATGTGCGGCACCGCCGCCCAGAGGTTGCTGGTCGGATCGAAGATCTCGGCGTTGGAGATCCCAAAGTTATTGCCGCTTTGCCCGTAGCCACCCGTCACCAGAATCCGGCCATCGGCTAAGGCTGCGTGTCCAGAACAGAAGAGGTCTGCGGGAGCGGGAACATTGGTGAATGTGTTGTTCATGTAATCCCAAATGGTTGGCGTGCTGCCGTCTTCGTAGAACAGCACTTTGTTGTTCTTCAGCAGAATCAGGTTGACGGCGACGGCTGGCAGATTGACTACCGAGGACCAGCTTCCCACCACCGACGGATTACCTGAATTATCGACCGTGACCGTGATCGGTGCCGAGGTACCCTGGTCACCCGCGGCGTTGTAGGCGATCGCCGATAGAATGTGCTGCCCGTTCGAGACAGTTGTGGTGTCCCAAGTCATCGAGAAGGGAGGCGAGGTAATCTGGTTTCCCAAATTGACGCCATCCAACACAAACTGCACCGCGGATACCGCCACATTTCCCGGCGCCGTTGCCCAGAGAGTAGTCCGGCTGCTGACCGTTGCTCCCGTGGCAGGAGCATTGATGGACACCGTGGGGGTTCGTAGGCTGACCGCAGGCAACACTTCGCAAATGCTCAAATTGAAGCGATCCCCGGTGGGGCCCGTGTCATTGATGCTGAGCACCGTTCCACTTTGAGGCGTGGCGCTGGTCTGTCGCTGCACCCAGTACGTATCTCCACCGGGCGACAAGTACTGGTGCACCATCGTCTGATTGGGCCCGAGCTTGCGGGCGATGGCACGATCCCAATCGTTGCCCACACCAACCAGCCATGAGTTGTTCCGCGTGGTAGTGAGCGTAGCAAAAGGCGCTGCGAAGTCGCCGGACCCCGACGCGACGGCTCCAATGGCCCCTGAGCCATTACTTCCGGAGCTATCCGCTCCGATAAAGCTCATCACCGTGATCGAGGAGGCTACCTTCTGGGACAGTGTGGCAGTGACGGTGACGTTGTTCAGCGGCGAAGTGGCCAATGCCCGCCAGATCTCGGACGTTCCCTGCTCGACGTTGGTCCGCACCACCAGCACCCACGTTAATCCTGCCCCGGAGATCCCAGTAACCTTGGTATTCGTTCCGGAAACGTAGTCGGTAGCCACAAATGCCAGAAGCAACTCGTTGGAGGAAGTGGTCGAAAACTTGGGGCTGGTCACCGCCAAGCTTGCGCTTCCCTGATCGCGCGAGGCCACGGCATCGATCGCCAGGGATCCAGAAGGCGGCGCGGGCTGGGCAGCGAAGTTGATGCCGCTCTGGTTGGCGTTGTTGATGGTGACGCCCTGGCTGGGAGGGTTAAAAGTGAAGCCGGGCTTCGTTGGCGTGACAGTATAGGAGCCGTTGCTCAGTCCGCTGAAACTGTAGTTGCCAGAAGGGTCGGCGGTGGTGCTGCCGTTTGAAGTTCCCGTAAGAGTCACGGTGGCTCCGCTGCCGTACGAAGCGGGGGTGATTGTGCCTGAAATGCTCCAGGTTTGGCCGCCGGTCGACGCGGCAAGGATTTCGCAGATGCTGAGGTTGTAGCGGTCACTGGTCGGCGCCGTATCGTTGAGGGTGACCAGAGTGCCGCTGCTCGAAATGGGGTTTGTTTCCCTCTGCACCCAGTAAGTATCTCCTGTGGGAGTAAGATCCTGATGCACCAGGGTCTGGCCTGGCCCCACGGTTCTCTCGATGGGGTTATCCCAGTCGTTGCCCACACCTACCACCCAGGAACCATTGCGCGTGGTTGTCAGGCTTGCGGTGGGGGCCCCAGGGTTAGCGTTTCCGCTCCCAATCGC
Source organism: Acidobacteriota bacterium (assembly GCA_902812465.1). GTDB lineage: Bacteria > Acidobacteriota > Terriglobia > UBA7540 > UBA7540 > CADDZE01. The sequence continues at coordinate 33,688 of CADDZE010000025.1, forward strand.
TCCGATCGCTCCAGAGCCGTTCGTCCCGGAACTGTCGACGCCCGTGAAACTCATGACTGTGATGGACGCCACCACTTTCTGAGAAAGGGTAGCGGTAACGGAGACGTTGGCCAGCGGGGACACGGCGAAGGCTCGCCAGATCTCGGACGTGCCGTTCTGCACGTTTGTTCGTATTACAGGGGCCCAGGTCAGTCCCGCACCGGACACGGCGGTAACCGTCGTGTTGGCGCCGGAGAGGTAGTCGGTCGAAATAAAGGCCAGCAAAAGCTCGTTGCCCGAGGCGGTCGAAAACGTGCTGGTCGCGATCGTGGTGCTCGCAGTCGATCCGTCTTGGGAAGTAGTCACATCCAGCGCGATCTGGCCGGAGAGAGGCGGGGCCAGCATTGCTAGCAGCACGAGTCTCAACAAGAGCTTGGTCATCGGCAGAAACTCCTTAAGGTTTCCCCCCTAGGCCACGGCGATGGCCTCTTGCGGCGCAGGCTTAGTTATGTCCCTGTTGGGGCAAAAGCTCCGACTTGGGAGATAGATTCAACAACGTAGTCCTGTTCTTCTTCCGTCATCTGGTGGAACAAGGGCAAAATCACCGTGCTGTTAGCTGCCGCTTCGGTCTCGGGAAGACTGACTTTCCATTTCTCCTCTTGATAGGGTACTTCCCGGTGTATGGCCATGACGCCGCGGCGGGTTGAGATGCCGCGCTCCAGCAGTGCCTGCATCAAGGTCTCCCGGGAAACGGGTGCATCTGGCCGTAGGCGCACCATGTAAGACTGGAAGTTATGCCGCGCACCCGCAGACTCCTCCGGAGTCTTTAGCCACGGCACTCGTTCAAGGTGCCGGGAATACCGGGCGGCTAGATAACGGCGCCGTTCCAGCAGCCGATCAAACCGCCTGAGCTGCACCAGCCCGACGGCCGCTTGCAGGTCGCTCATTCGGTAGTTGTAACCCACCTCATCGTATGTCTCGAACACAACCTGCCGGGCAGTATGCCGCGTGACGTCGGAAGCGCTCATCGCGTGCTGGCGCAGCCGCCGAATCCTCTCAGCGAGGTCAGCATCCGCCGTTGTAACCATGCCGCCTTCCCCTGTGGTCAGGATCTTGCGCGGGTGGAAGCTGAAGCAGGCTGCAACGCCGTGAGGCATTCCGATTCGGCGTACGAAGTATTCCGAACCAAGCGCGCAAGCCGCGTCTTCAATCACCAGTAGGCCGTATCGCGAGGCGACGGCCAGAATTTCGTTGAGAGCGGCGGGCAGACCTACTTGGTGAACCACGAGGATGGCCCGCGTTCGGCGTGAAATCGCTTCTTCGATCCGCGTCGGGTCCAAGTTGTAGGTTTCCCGGTCGATATCTGCAAAGACTGGGCGGGCGCCGGTATAAGCAATCGCGTTGGCCGTGGCGATGAAAGACAGGCTGGGACAGATGACTTCGTCTCCCCTGCCGATGCCCAGCGCCACCAGCGATAGGTGCAGTGCCGTCGTGCACGACGACACCGCTACGGCGTGCGGCGCTCCTACATAAGCAGCAAAGGCTGCTTCGAACTCTGCCACCCGCGGCCCTTGGCTTAGCCAGCCGCTTCGCAGCACCTCGGCGACCGCTGCTTCTTCCTCCAAACCCACATAGGGCCGCGCCACAGGAATGAGACGGAGTCCACCTGACAAGGTACGGCTCACCGGCCACGCTCCATCAGTTCTTCGGACTTGACTGACTGCCGCCAGCGGATCAGTCGCTCGAGGCCCGTGCGGAGATCCACGCGGGTGCGGAAGCCGAGCAGCCTTTCCGCCTTCTCCACGGCTGCACGCCGCGCCTTCACGTTCGCCACCTTGCGCGCCTCGCGGTACTCGGGTTGCAGCGGCGAGCGGGTAAGGTGCAGCACCAGATAGCACAGCTGACGAAGACTCGTCTGCACCCCAGTGCCGACATTCAAGATTTCATCGGTCACGGGGCTCTCCAGCGCCAGCAAGTTGGCGCGCGCCACATCGTCGACGAAAACGAAGTCCATGGACTGGCTGCCGTCACCAAAGATACAAGGCGGTTTGCCATGGTCGATGGCATCCAGCCAGCGGATCAGTACCTCAGTGTAGAGACCCTCGAGGTCCATGCGGGGCCCGTAAACGTTAAAGTAACGCAGCGCCACGTAGTGAAGCCCAAATGTTTCATAATACGCGCGCAGCATTTGTTCGTTGGCAATCTTCCCGGCACCATACAGAGTGCGGTTATTGAACGGATGCGCTTCATCCATCGGGAGATAACTGGGTTCGCCGTAAACCGAAGCCGAGGATGCCGCAACAATCTTCCTGACTTTGTGGCGAACCGCGGCCTCGAGTATGTTCAGAGTACCAACGATAAGCACTTCGGCGGCTTCGCGTGGCACTTCGGCGCAGCGCGTGATGCGCAGAGCGGCCTGGTGGAAGACGTAGTCGGCGCCTGCCATGACATGATCCACCAGCTCGCGGTCGCGGATATCACCTTCGATCACCCGCAGGCAATCCTGTTTCATTGCCGGCTCGAGATTCCGGCGGCTACCGCGAACGAAATTATCCAGAACGCGCACCTCGCCCGCACCGGCGGCCAGCAGGTGGTCGACGATGGTGCTGCCGATAAAACCGGCTCCGCCGGTGACCAATACGCACTTTCCGGGGATAGGGTTCATCTCGTCTCCTTGGCCTCGGGCAAATCCCGGCGGAAGCGCAGAACCCGTGCCGGGACGCCAGCCACGATGGCGTATTCAGGGACTTCGTGCGTGACCACCGCTCCGGCGCCCACAATGGCGTGGGCACCTACCCGCACCCCGGGGAGGATCGTCGCGTTGGTACCGATGTCCGCTCCGTATCCGATCACCACGGGCTTGATCACCAGGTCCGTAGCAATGACCGGCTCTTCGAGAGGCACGCCGGTATGCGTTGATCCAAGCACCTTGGCTCCAGGCCCCCAGCCCACGTAGTCTTCGAGCACGAGGTTTCGGGCGTCAAAATAGGCGTGCGGGCCAATCCAAACGTGGTTCCCGATGGAACAGGTGCCGTCGAACCGCCCCTGGATCATCGTATGAGCACCGATGAACACACCGTCTCCGAAACTCATGGTCTCCGGGTGCTGGAACACTACTTCGGGGCTCACCTGGAGGCCGTGCCCAGCCTTTCGGCACAGCGCACGTAATAGGACACGTCGCATCAGCGCATCAAAGGGCGACTCGCCGCCGCGAAAACGCGCGAACAGTCCCTGCAAGTCCTCGGCGCGATGTAACTTGCGGAGCGCCGAGGCCAATTCGATCTCCCAGTGGGGATCGGGATGCGTCTGCCGGCGCCCGAAGGTAGCCGCCACCGTTCTCTCGGCTGTTAAATCGTCCTTGCCGTTGCTGGCGTAAGGCACTCCGTCACCTCTAAGATCGCTGCTGCCACATACTCGACGGCTTCTGCTCCTAAGCCTGGATACATGGGCAAGGAGAGCAGCCGTTGGGCGACACGTTCGCATACTGGAAGATCGCCGGAACGATACCCTAAGGAGCGATACGCTTCCTGCAAATGCAGGGGCAGGGGGTAATGCAGCCCGGTCTCGATCCCATGCCGGGCCAGCTCGCCACGCACCCTATCTCGGTCGTCTACCTGCACGACGTAAAGATGGTAGACGTGCCGCCCGTACGGCATCTCCACCGGCGGAACCACGTTCGAGCCCCTGAGGCGGCGGCCATACTCCTCCGCCAAAGCGCGCCGTTCTTGGTTCCAAAGATCCAGATGCGGCAACTTCACCGATAGAATTGCTCCTTGGATTCCCTCCATGCGAAAGTTGTATCCGGGGAAAGCGTGTTCGTACTTCGAGACTGACCCGTGGTTGCGCAGCAGCCGGATGCGCCGTGCGAGTTCTGCGTTGCGCGTCACCACCGCCCCGCCTTCGCCGCACGCCCCCAGGTTCTTGCTGGGATAGAAGCTGAAGCACCCGATGTCGCCAACAGTTCCAGCTTTTTGCCCCTTGTACTCGGCGCCGTGCGCCTGGCAAGCGTCTTCCACCACCGCCAAGCCGTGCGCTCGGGCTATTTCCAGCAGCGGATCCAAGTCCGCACACTGGCCATAGAGGTGTACCGGAACGATCGCCCGGCACTTGGGAGTGATGGCGCTTTCCACGCGCGCGACATCCATGGTGTAGGACACGGGATCGATATCCACAAACACCGGGCGGGCGCCGACGGCGCTAATCGCTTCGGCCGTGGCGATAAACGTATTGGCCACGGTAATAACTTCGTCGCCGGGGCCAACGCCGAGGGCCTGAAGGGCCAGCTGTAAGGCTGCCGTGCCTGAATGGAGCGCGATGGCCTGTGCCACGTCGAGGTATTCGGCAAACGCCGTCTCAAAGCGCTCAACTTCGGGGCCTAGGATAAAGCTTCCACGTTCGAGAACCCGCGCGAACGCCGCCTTTAATTCCGGCTCCAGCTCGCAATGCTGGACGCTGAGATCGACAAAGGGAACCTTCACGCGGCCACCGCCTTTCGCAGCAAGCGCGCCGGGTTGCCTGCGACCACCGCGTGATCGGGTACATCACGGGTGACCACGCTGCCGGCGCCGACAATGGCGTCCTCGCCGATGGTCACGCCACATAGGATGGTGGCGCCGGTGCCAATGGACGCTCCGCGCTTGACGCGCGTTGGCACCACCTTCCAGTCCGCTTCGGTTTGCGGTTCGCCCGTAGGGCCTGTGGCTCGCGGGTATTTGTCGTTAATGAAACTGACGTTGTGTCCGATGAAGACCCCATCCTCGATGACCACGCCTTCGCAAATGAAGGTGTGGCTCGATATTTTGACGTTTCGTCCGATAATCGCGTTCTTTTGGATCTCCACAAATGCCCCGATTCGGCTGTTGTCGCCGATCGTGCAGCCATAGAGATTGACGAAAGCATGGATTCGGACTCCGGGCCCGAGTTTCACATCTTCCGCAATACGGCAATACTCCATGTTGGATTGCCTCCTTGGTTCTGGTCAGGCGCTCGCCCCTACGGGCTGGTTCTGGTCGAGTTCCACGAGGGCGCCGCGACGCTTCATCGAGCGCGTGGCGCCCTCAAGAATGCTCACCACGCGCAGCCCGGCATAGCCATCCGTCGTCGGCCGCTCGCCGTTTTGAATACACTGTGCGAAGTGCCTCACTTCGTGGTGCAGGCCTTCTGTCATGTCGAGCTGCGGCGCGGACATGTCGCCCAAGCGGTAGCCGATCAGGGTGCTGTAAATCACTTCCGGGCTAGTGCTGATGGTGACTCCCCGGTCATAAATCTTCACCTTCTCGCTCGGTTCCATGTCGTCGTACACGATCATGCGCTGGCTTCCACCAATGAGTGTGCGCCGCACTTTCACTGGAGAGAGCCAATTGACATTGATGTGAGCGATGAGCGGACGATCGAAGAACAGCGTAAGATAGGCGATGTTCTCGCGGTCGCCCACATGGTTCATCCCCGTCGCGCTGACGGCCGTGGGGTGTGCCGGCAGCACAAAGTCCATGATCGCCAGGTCGTGCACCGCTAAGTCCCAGAGGACGTCTACGTCGCTCTGGAAGAGGCCCAAATTCACTCGCATAGAGTCGTAGTAGTAGATCTCACCCAGCTGCCCCTCGGCGGCCAGCGACTGGATTTTGCGCACAGCCCCTGTGTAGACGAACGTATGATCGACCATTAGAGTTAGACGTCGCCGCTCGGCCTCATCGATCAGCCTTTTCGCCTCCTCCGACGTGCTGGTCATAGGCTTTTCGACCAGCACGTGCTTGCCGGCTCGCAGGGCCTCGAAGGCGAGCTGAAAGTGCGTGGAAACCGGCGTGGCCACGGCGACCGCATCGATATCTTCGCGGGCGATTAGCGCGTGGCTGTCACGCGTGACCTCGATGCCGGGATAGCGTCTCCCGACCAGCGCCAGCCGCTCGGAGGAGGTATCGCACACGGCTACAACCTTGGTTTCGCCCGCTTCCGCAAAGTTGCGGACCAAGTTCGGTCCCCAGTAGCCGTAGCCGACGATACCGACGCGAATCATGTCATCTCCTGCGTCATTAGTTGGGGTTGAAGTGCCGCTGCGGGGTGCGTTAGTCGTGTGCCATCACTGGCCAATGCCGGAGAGGCCGACTCTCTGCGGGCTGTTCGGAGCGTTGTCGTAAACGGCCACGCTGGCCGTGCGAATCCCTGTTCTCGTCGGTGTGAAAGTGACGGTGATGAGGCATTGCGCCGCGGGTGCTACGCTGGTTGCGCAGTTGTTGGATTGAGTAAAATCCCCGGGATTGTTGCCGATCAGGGTGATCGTGCTGATGGTCAGGTCGGCCGTGCCCGTATTGGTCAGAATCACGACTTGTGGTGCGCTGGCGGTGTTGACGTTGACCGAGCCGAAGAAGAGCGATGCGGGCGACAGGCTGACCGCCGGCTGGATCCCGGTGCCGCTCAAACTTACCTTCTGCGGGCTTCCAGGTGCATTGTCGCTGATATTCAGAGACGCGCTCTTCACTCCCACGGTTTTGGGTGTGAAGGTGACGTTGATGGTGCAGTTGGCTCCAGCGGGCAGTGATGCCGGGCAGTTATTGGTTTGGGCGAAGGATGCGGGGTTCATACCGCCCATCGCGATGCGCGTGAGGGTCAGCGGAGCCAATCCTGTGTTCGTCAGGGTGACAGCCTGGGGGGGACTGCTCGTACTGACTAATTGGTTACCGAAGGCCAGCGACGTGGGAGACAGACTCACGGCGGGCGTCGTCCCCGTACCGCTCAAACCCACTTTCTGCGGACTGCCGGCCGCATTATCACTGATGCTCAGCGACGCAGTCTTGGCACCGGCGGATGTCGGCGTAAATGTCACGCTGATGGTGCAGTTTGCGCCCGCACCGAGCGACGCCGGGCAGTTGTTGGTTTGGGCGAAGGCACCGCTGTTCGTCCCCGTGATACCGATACTACTGATCGTCAGTGTCCCCGAACCGGTATTCGTCAGAGTCACCGTCTGGGGTGGGCTGGTCGTGTTCACCGGCTGGTTGCCGAAATTGAGCGAGGCGGGCGAGAGACTGACCGCAGGCGTCGATATTCCTGTTCCAGTAAGGCTCACCGTTTGAGGACTGCCCGTTGCGTCATCGCTGACGCTCAGCGACGCAGTGCGGGTTCCGGTGGCCGTCGGCGTGAAGGTCACGTTGATGCTGCAGTTCGCTCCGACGCCTAATGAAGCGGGACAGTTGTTGATCTGGGCAAAATCTGTACTATTTGTACCGGTGATGCTGATGCTGGCTATATTGAGCGTGGCCGAGCCGGTGTTGGTCAGAGTCACAGCTTGGGGCGCGCTGGTCGTATTCACGGGTTGGTTGCCGAACGAGAGTGACGTCGGCGATAGGCTGGCCGCCGGCGCGGTGCCCGTTCCGCTCAAACTCGCCGTTTGCGGGCTGCCGACACCGTCGTCACTGACGCTGAGCGAGGCGGTGCGCGTACCTGTGGCCGTGGGCGTGAAGGTCACATTGATTGTGCAGCTGGCGTTCGGTGCGAGGGTCGACGGACTGAGTGGACAGGTGTTGGTTTGCGCGAAATCTCCGCTGTTGGCGCCGGTTATGCCGATACTGGTGATGGTGAGGGGCGATGCGCCGGTGTTGGTCAATGTCACGGCCTGAGCCCCACTCGTCGTATTCACCAGCTGGTTTCCAAACGAGAGCGATGACGGTAAAAGGTTGACGGTAGTGGCATTGGTTCCCACCCCGGAGAGCGACACCGTCCGCGGGCTACTTGGGTCCGAATCGCTAATGGTCAAAGTGCCGGTACGAGTCCCGGTCCCGGTGGGCGTGAACGTCACACTGATGGTGCAGTTCGATCCCGCCGGCAAGCTGGTACCGCACGTGTTCGTCTGCGCAAAATCACCGGAGGTTGAAACGCTGCTGATCGTAAGCGTGCTGCTCGAGTTGTTTGTCAGAGTCACGGTTTGGGGCGCGCTGGTGGTATTCACCTGTTGACTTCCAAAGGAAAGGGAAGCGGGGGAGACCGTTACGGCGCTAGAGGCGAAGACCACGTCGACCCAGTAATTGCTGGCGTTAAAGCCGGAAGCAGGAAAGGGATTATCGGCGCTGTAGCTGTAGACGCCGTTAGGCCCCGAAGCTCCGTCCGCCAAGGCGTGCAGGGGCGGATTATCGAAACCCCGAGTTGCAAAATAGCCTTGATCGTCGGCGTAATGCCCGACACTGGTGTGGTACGACGCCACGTACACTGTATTCGCCGTGATCGCCACCGGGCTGCTGAAACTGACTTGCTGCCATCCCGAAGCCGTTTCGTTCGTGAAAATGGCCGTGGCCAATAGGGTCCCGCTGCTGGTCCACAAGCTACCGGTGTGCGTGCCGGTGTTTGCGGCACTCTTGTAGAAGCGGATGCCGGTGATGTATCCGTTCTGGTCTGAGGTGAATTTTAGTCCCAGTTCCACGGGCTGGTCAGGCCCGGCGTCTGGGGTGCTTGGTGTTCCGGAGGTCCAGATACTGCAGGGGCACTGCCCGGGAGCTCCGACGGTCGTGAAAGACCACGTATAGTTTGAAGAGAGAGCGTTCCCATTGGTGTCCTTCACGCCGTTGGCCCCTCCTAAGACGTTCGCCGTATAAGTGGTCGAGTTGGATAGCGCCTGTGTGGGCGTCAAGGTAGCCGTAAACGTCGAACTGTTGTAAGCCACCGCGGCTGGAACGACGCAGCTGCCTTCCGTGCAGCCCACCGCCAGCAGTTGGAAGGTGTTCGTGTTAATGGTGGTAGGATCCATCGCCTCATTGAACGTTGCGGTGACGGTTGCCGTGGTGGTGACGTTCACTGCCCCATTGGCGGGCGAAACCGAGGTGACGATGGGACCGCTACCCGTGCCTGAGGGGGAAAATACGACGTCCACCCAGTAGTTGCTGGCATAATAGCCGCTGGAGGGAAAGGTACTGCTCGACCCGTAGGCAAAGACGCCGTTGGGGCCATCTACTCCGTTCGCGAGGGCGTGCAAAGGGGGGTTGTCAACTCCGGTCGTACTGAAGTAATTCTGGTCATCGGCGTAGTGTCCGAAATTCGAATGATAGGAGATCACATAGGTGGTATTGGCAGCGATCGGCACGGGATTGCTGAAATTCGCTTGTTGCCATCCCGAGGAGGTTTCGCCGCTGAACTGCACTGAGGCTAGCAGCGTGCCGGTAGCACTCCACAAATTCCCGACATGGATCCCGGTATTGTTGGCGCTCTTATAGTATCGGACTCCAGTAACAAACCCAGCGACGTCTGAGCGAAACTTAACGCCCAGTTCGACGGAGGAGTCGCCTCCGGCGTCTGTTATTCCGGGAACCGTGGAACAACTCCAAATGCTGTTGCCAGTTCCGCAAGCGGCTCCTGTCACGTTCACGGTTACCCCTGAAGAAGGCGTCTCGAGGTTGCCGCTATCATCTACAGCCCGGCTCATAATGGTGGCTGACCCGTTTTGTGTAGGCTGCCAAACGTAACTCCAGCTCTCCCGTCCCGTCGCCGGGTGCCACGTGTTGCCGCTATCGACGGAAACCTCCACGCCGCCCACAACGCCACCTCCCGAGTCGGCAGCAGTTCCCGTGATGGTGATCTGGTTGGTCTGGATATTCGTGCCCGGCGCGGGATAAGTGATGGTGGACACTGGCGGGGTGGTGTCCGTCGAAGGGCTCGCCGCGACCAAGCCAGGTTGCAAACTGCCGGGTTGTGCACCCATGTCGGCAAACAGGTTCACCGTTGCCTGTTGCATTCGAACGTCGGGGGTAGTGCTCGCGCCAAGGGGATTGTCGTGCGTACCGTCGAGTGCGAACGACCACTGGACCGTGCCAGCCCCGAATACTAGGGCGCCGCTTGGCGCCCGATACATCGTCATGTGGTGGGTGGCTGTACCTGCTCCGTAAGTCTCGCCATAATCCAAAAGCAGGTCACTAGTGAGGTTATAGGTTGCCGTGGACAGATCAAACGTGCCGGCAGGACGGAATCCGTTATCGAGATCCTCATCCCATTCGTACCCCAGCGTTCCAGCAGGCAGAGTAGCCGTTTGACCTGTGGTGAGGTTGGCGATGCTGGTGTTGCGCCAGAAGCGCATTTTACCGTCTGCGGCCGGAACTTGAATCGAGAGATTAATATTGTCTGAGCCAGGGCCGTTGACCATGAAGATCGTGCCGTTCAGCGCGTTTTCCGGGTGCCCACCGTCGCCCGGCGGGCTGAAGCGCGGATCGCGCCAGGTACCTGTCCAGGTTGGCGGATCGGCGGGGTCGATCACCTGGTTGGCGTACGTTTCCTTGTAGCAGACTAGGGTGCGATACGGTGTGTTCGAGCCGTCAATGCTGTTCTCCCACCGTGTCTTCCAGAATCCCTCGTTGCCACTAAAGAATGCAAGGTTAACGCCGGCATCGCGAGCCGCTTGGATGTTTGCGCGCTGTGGTCCCGACCAGTATTCGTCATGCCCTACTGACAGGTAAACCTTATGGTTCAGGATCAAGCTGCCGTAACGGGCGGCATCGACGCCGGTGAAATAGCTCACGTCGTAGCCGTTGGCTTCCAGCCACCGCACCATGGCGTACTCTGGCCCAAAGACAAAAGACAGGGACTCGTCCTCGAAATCCCGGGTGTGAAACGGACGGTTGTAGCTCACCTTGTGGGCGCGATTGTTAATGTCGAACTGCCCTGTGGGACCGTAGAGGCTGTGTCCACCGCCGCCCCCTGGGCCCGGTCCCCAGTCGTTATAGGCCTGCCACGTCTCATCCGACGTTTGAAATAGCAGATCGGAATGGCTGGAGTCACTGCGGACGATGAAGACAATATGGTTATCACCCTGAGTGTCGCTGCGGACTAGGTGGACGAAGTAGATGCCCGAGGTTGCGTTGGCCGGCACTTGCCAGGAGGCGGTGACCGCCCAGTTGCCGCAGTCCACTAGATTGGTGGCGCCATCCTGGATGCAAGGAGGTTGACTCTGCGGTAGCTGCACCGACGGCTGAATGCTCGCTACTTTGCGGGCTCCCATCCCGTGGTAATAGCCCAGGCGGTAGATGTCCATCGTGTAAGCCGTGGCATCGGTCCTGATCTTAAAATTGATCGTTTGGCCTTGATTTACGCTCATGTCACTCGCGAAGCCTACGATGCTAGGATCGTCGCCGTTGATGCCGACGTCCCATTCGCTGGCTGGATTTCCGGGTAGGCAGTTCTCGGCCACGATCGCGTTAGGTGGATTCGCGCAGTTTTGCGCCTTCAGTCTGGTCAACTGAGGCCCGAAGGAGAGGGCTAAAAGCACTGCCGATAGTCGCCCAAGCGATAGAAGAGCCGCGCGCCACACCCCTCGATCACCCCTATCAGTATCGGTCTCGTTTTTCATGGCTAGGCCTCCTGAGCCCGGGCCGTAGCGGGTGAAACCCGTCGGATCGCGGATGGCTATTTCGTGTCTCTATCCTTTCCGTAGTACTCGCCGTAGTAACGATAGTAGGGGTCGAAGGAAGCGCTGGCCTCGTTCAGAATCACGCCGCGGACATGATCTCCGAGAGCCTCCAGAGCCTTAACTATCAGCTCGCGCGGCGTCCTACGCTCGCGAACCACCAGCAGCGTGGCGTCGGCGTGGACCCGCAACTCGCTGACGTCCGCCATGGGCAAGGCGGGCGGGGCGTCGATGATGACCCAGTCAAATTGCTTTTTCGCCCATCCTAGAAAGCGTTTTACTGCCACTTCGCTGAAGAGGCCGGCGGGACTTTTGTGCCCATTGCTCACCAGGGCAGCGTACAGGGGGAACTCGCACAAGAGTTTTCCCACAACCTCCTCCGGTTCTGCTTCGCCGCTTAGCGCCGCTTCCACTCCCCTGGCTGGGCAACAACCCAGGAGGGCCGCCATCGACGGCCGGCGCAGGTCGACTTCCAAGAGAAGGGTCGGCCGCTTGTTCTCCGCCAAGCACCAGGCCAGGTTGATTGCGTTCGACGTCTTACCATCCCCGGGAGCCGGACTCGTGATCAGCAGCGCGGCGCCTAAGGGAAACTGTGCAACCAGGCGGCGACGCAGAAGCCGGTATTGCTCGGCGGCTATTCCCTCGGGATCGCTGTGAAACACTGCTCGGCAGTCGCTTCGAATCTTGGGCTGTAACGAGCCGAAGACCTCATCGGCTGGCGCCGCCGCTGGTTTGCTCTCCCGCTCGCCGGAAGCGATGGTCTCAAACTCGGGTACCAGAACTCTCTTTTGCAGTGCTTCGAAGAATCGGCTCACAGGATTGGACGCTCTTTCCAAAGAAATCCGGCTACGGCGAGACATGCCAGGAGGGCGACCCCAACGGTTAGGGTCGCCACCCACACCCGCCGGCGCCGATCGGCAGGCGTGTCAATCCGGGGAATCAGTGCCAGCAAGGAACAGGCAGCGGGAGCCATTTCCCTCAGCTCCCGTTCAACGCGGACCGTGTTGTCCAACTGCTCCCTTGCCAGTGCCAACCCGATCGAGCCGAGGAAGGAAGCAACGACCGCCGCGACCATTAAGCGAAGACGCTTGGGCTTGAATGGTTCAGCCGGCGTCCGCGCAGGATCGAGAATGGAAAAGTGCTCGGCCTGCTGCTTCTGCTCGAGGTCCGCGGCCATCTCGGCACTGGAGGCTTTCTCGAGGAGGGATTCGTAAAGCCGCTTTGACGTCTCGTAGTTGCGAACCAAGTCGGCAACCTGCTGCTCGCGCAAGGGCATGGCGTCGACCTTGGCTTGGTACATCGCAATCTGGGATTTGATGCGAGCCTGTTCCCTTTTTAGCCGTTCCGTCTCGCGGTTGTTAATTTGCAGGCGTACGGCCACGGCCGACGCCTCAGGCACTGCGGCGGTGGTACCTGGCTGCGGCAGGCGCTCGAGATCCTGTGTTACCCGCGCCAGACGTGCCATCGCATTCTGGACGTCGGGATAGTCGGAAGAGTACCGCTCCTTCAGCTCTGCCAAGCGTTGCTCGAGCTGCTGCTTCTCGGCTTCGAGCTGGGCGCGCCGGCTCAGGGGAGACGGAGCGTCCCCCGCTTTCGCCGCAACATCAGGCACCCGTGTCAGTAAAATACGCTCCTCGTCCAGCCGGTTAAGAGCCTCGACATTGGCTTGCAGCTCCACCTGAAGGCCGGCCAAAGCCTGCATGTTGGCCTGCATCTGGTCCGGCATCTCGCCTGGATGGCTCATCCGAAAAGCCCCCAGCTGACTCTCCTGCTCTTCCAGGTCCTTCTTGGCCTTCTCGAGCTGAGCGGCGAGGAATTCGGTGGTTTCGTTGGCCTGTTGCTCGCGGCTGTGAAGGTTGCGCTGGATGAACGTCATGGCCAGCCGGTTGGCGACTTCTGCGACCACTCGCCGGTCGCGTGATGTGTAAGTGATGGTGAAGGCGCTCAGCGCTTGTCCCGAGCCCTCTTTCACCTCCACCTTGAGGTCCTGCCGCATACGATCAATCAGCTGCTCCGGCGAGAGGGAATGGCGAAGGTCCGGATAAAGCTGCAGCTCATCGATGATTTGCTGGAGTCGCGTAGCACTCAACACTTCCTGACTCAAGGTGTTCAGCCGTTCCGCCGGACTCTGGGTCACCGTCGGAACGACGTAGCGCTCTGGGATCTTCTGCGGGTCGACCAAAATGGTCGTCTTAGCTTGATAGTAGTCGGGAAGTTTTGCGATCACCACGATCGAGGCAAGGCTCAACGCCCAGGTGACCAGCACCACCTGCCACTTCGAGTGGCAAAGAATCTGCCAGTAGGCCAGAAGCTGTGACAGGCTCGTCTCCTGAGATTTGTGTTTCATCGGTTGTCCCGGTTCAGAAGTTGCCGGCCTACCTCACTTGGCCCCGCGACCAATGAGCATGACCTTGAACGTCTCGAGGATAATCGCGAGGTCGAGGAAGACCGAAAGGTGCTTGATATAGTAAAGGTCGAACTCCAGCTTGCGCTTGTTCTCTTCGACGCTTGAGCCGTACTGATATTTGATCTGCGCCCAGCCGGTGATGCCGGGGCGCACCGAATAACGCTGCACGAAGAGGGGCACTTCCCGCTCGAGCAGCGCGCAGAGCTCCGGTTGCTCGGGGCGGGGGCCTACCAAGCTCATGTCGCCGCGCAGCACGTTGATGAGCTGAGGAAGCTCATCCAGCCGGAACTTCCGGATGAAGCGTCCCACGCGCGTGATCCGGGGATCGCCCTCGACCGCCCATCGCGGGCCGCTGATTTCGGCGTTCTGGTACATCGAGCGAAACTTGAGGATCTCGAAGGTGGTGCCGCCTAAGCCCACCCTGCGCTGGCGAAACAAGACAGGACCACCCGTATCCAGCCAGATGGCTACGGCTACTAATCCCATCAGGGAGAAAGCCACGGGGAGAGCGGCGCAGCAAAGCAGGACGTCACACAACCGTTTGCTGGCGGACAGAAACCTTGACTTGCGAAAGCCGTCTGACAGAATAAACCAGCTAGGTGATAGGCGCTCCAGTAGGATCCGGCCAGTGACCTTCTCGTGGACGGTGTGCGCATCCTCAACGCGCACTCCAGCAAATTTCAACCGTACCAGCTGATCCACGGGCGTATTGCCCCGGCGCTCGCGCAGCGCCAGCACGATCCGGTCGACCTTCTCTCGCTTTACCACGTTGGCGAGGTCCGCCACGGCGCCGATCACGCAGGGATTAACTAGAGAGCGGCCGATGTTTTCCCCCTTTTCGTCTAGGAATCCCACGACCTTCTGGTTCAGCTCCGGTCGCGCAATAATTTCCCTCACCGTAGAAATTCCCGCCTCGTCAGTTCCGACGACCAGTACGCGTTCGGCGGAGCCACGAAAGAGGTTGTGGCTGCCCAGCACCAGGCGTGTGCCCAAGATCAGGCTGAGCATGGCGGGAGCGGCCACGAGCGCAATACCCCGCCCGAGGTTCAGCTGCGGCAGCAGGTAGTAGAGAGCACCCAACGCCAACCCGGAGACGACCAGCGCGTTGAGCAGCCTGACGAACATGACGCTTCGCTGCCGCACAATACCCAAGTCGTATAACTCGTAATAGTAGAGCGAGAGGCCGCAAACGAGCGCCACGACGAGAACTTGCGGAACGGCCAGGGACGTACTGGTCGCCGCGCTGAAAGAGGAAAACCTCACCGCTACCGCTAGCAGCAAGCTCAGCGTAATGAAACAGGCGTCCAGGACTGCCAGAAGGCAAGCTCTGCGCGGTACATGGACACCGATGATCTTGATCACGATTCACTCGCTTTCGCTGCCTGTTCCACCAGCGAAACGCTCAGACGGAGACCGAGCACTAGGTCGGTCCGGGGCCCTTCAGCTCCTCTTGGAAACGGAAGGCTTTTCTATCTTTGCAAATGAGGAAGACACTCAAGGATGGATCCGGCCTAACTACAACCAGCGGCTCGGTCCCGACGTTCCTCGATTAGGAAGGAGCGGTTTTGCATTCAACCTGGAGGAAGACAAGAGCCAATCTTGTCCCGCAACACGTTCTACAGTTGTGGCTTCTACTTCGACCGCAACCGATTTTCCCAGCATCTCCACCGAAAGGATTAGCCGGAACCCGTTTTTCTTCCGGACCAGAATGCCCTCAATACCCTCCAGTGCTCCCCGCACTACCCGTACGCGGTCACCCACCTCCCAGAAAGGATGTGGTTGCATTCGCAGCGACGCACTCACCGCCAGCTGCAGCGCCTCAATTTCTGCCGCTGGGATCGGAGCTGGCCGGCTGCCCCAGGCGACAACGTGCTGGACCCCGGGCGTGCTCACAATGTCGAGCGGTCGGTCCAGTCCGCCGTGCAGGAAGACGTAGCACGGAAACAGCGGGAGAGAGAGCTCCTTTCTGCGGTCCTTCCATTGCCGAACCGTGGAGTACAGCGGAAGGAAAACCTCGAACCCCTTGCTCGAGAGGAGCTGGGCGACGGTCTTTTCGTGCTGATGCCGGGTGTAGAGGGCGTACCACGGTTTGTCCGCCCGCTCATCGGCTGCGGTGTTCAGCTGCCAGAGGTCTGTCATGGATTTGGATATAGCTCCGCCCTGTGACTTACAGAGTCTGTTTCTCTATAAGCCTGCCTCGTGAGAAGAGTTAGGAGGGGAAGCTCAGCTTAGGTTGGACGGTTATGAGCTATCCGCCCGGATCTCATCGGCGTCCCTCGGGTCCCTCCAGCCCCGAGATTTCTTCACAACAAGGCTGAGCTGAAATCAGATGCGAGATCTCCCGTGGCCGACGTCAGCAGCCACTCTCGGGTTCGCGCCGGCATCGCTTCGGACGCGCGCACTTCTCGTTCCGTGCTATCGTTCGGCAGAGCGTTCTCGCCATGAACGCCAGTTGTGCCTCAGCGGTGGTTGGGTTCATATTGCGCTCATAGTCGAACAAACCTGTAATGGGTGATGGTCGCGGCCATAGCCGGCTGTGCCTCCGCTCCGTCACCCGGACTAACGCGAACCAGCGTTCCCTGGCAGATCACCTCGGCTACACCCTCGTGGTTCACTTGAAGCCGCAGGCTCATCTCAATGGGAGTTCTTGGCGCCGTCTCTTTCGTACCACGGAACAGCACGCCCGAACTGCTGATGTTTTCTGTGTACCCTTCAGACCACTCCTGCTGGCTCCTCTCCCGGTAGCGCAACGGTATGCTCACCGCAAAGCGTTGCGCGCGCGCCTGTTCTCCCGCTCGGGTTGTCCCAGCCCCAGCTTGCCTGGTGGGCGATATTCTGTCGGCGAGCTGGACGACTCCATCCATCCGTCTCCTTCGGTCCAGACGCTAGCTTATCGTTCGGGGAAAAATGCGCAATGGCCAAAGGGTGACAGGAGATTGGCACAGCGGAGTGCCAGTTCGAGGCTAGTTATTAAACAAGGAGATTACGCGTCGCCGACCAGCCGGTGGTTGATGGCGAAGAGCGCTAACTCAAGCCGGTTGTGGACGCCCAGCTTGTCAAAAATGTTCGTGAGGTGGTGCTTGACGGTTTGTTCGCTGATCGAAAACCGATAGGCAATGTCCTTGTTCGTATAACCAGCGACGATCGTTTCGATGATCTCAAGCTCGCGAGGAGTGAGTCCAAAAGTGTTGCGTGGGCCGGAGCGCGTCGAAGGCATCAGCTTTTGCAACGCTTGCACCAGTCCTCCCACCGTTTCGCGCGCTACCCAGCACTCGCCACGCATAACGGCGCGGATGCTCTCGACGAGCAGTTCCGTCGCTGAATTCTTCAGGACGACGCCCCGCGCTCCGAGCTGCAGCGCTTCGACGAGCTGAGCCTTGTCAATCGCTGCCGTCAAGACGATGATTCGCGTATTCTCGGTCGAGTCGGCGAGTTCGCGCAAAGCCTCCATCCCGCCCTTCCGGGGCATGGCCAAGTCCAACAGTAGAATATCTGGCTTCAGCGCGCGGGCAAGCCTGACGGCCTCGGTACCATCTGAAGCCTCTCCCACGACGCTGAAGCCCGGCTCCTCTTCCAGCAACTTCCGCAATCCGTGGCGGAGGATAGGATGGTCGTCAGCTACCAAAATCCGCACGGGATCTGTCTCTTGATGCATAAGACAGGCGGCCGAGCAAGCCCCTCACCACCGAACTACTCGCTGGCTACAAGATGCCGCTCGGCACTTCGGATCAGCTGTCGAGCTGAAGATAGCATCCGGAGAGGTTTCTCCCCCTCTAACCGCTTCAATTATGCCACAAAACGGGCCCTAAAAACCACCAGGACCTGGCTTGCCTCATTGCCTGCCCTGCTGCCGGGATTCTTGCCGGGCGAGAAACCGGTTCCCTGTGCAGGCGGCGGGATGGTGCCGGAACCGGTTCACGGCTGGTAGCTTAATGGTCCGGCCCTTTGTTTTCAACAACATATCCGGGTCGTTTCGTCAAATTTATAATGGGCGCACGGAGAAGAGCATGGCTCACCCTAATTATATACAATAACGAATACAATATTGAGTTATTGGTTTGACGTTCTCTCGCTCCCGCCACACCCCCGGCCCAACAAATTCCGCCCACCCCAGGACTTCGCGGCAGAGCCTCTCCGCCAAACCGGTCTTGCTTCACAGCCCAAAGATCGAGACAATAGCGGGCTTGCGCCTATCCTCTCATTAGGCGTCATCTTCCAGCGGAGGCTGATGCATGCGGTTGATCAGGTACCAATCCGACGGCCAGGAACGTGCCGGCGTGCTTGAGGGCGAATACATCGTCGACGTCAACGTAGCCCTAGCCCTTTTCGAGAGGGGCGAAGTGCCCGACTCCCGCCTGAGCGCGGCGGTTCATGTCCTCCGGCGTCAACCGGCCGTGCGTGATCTCACCGACCTGATCGCCCGAGGTGAGGATTACCTGCACGCCCTGAGCATACTCACTGGCAGCCTTGCGCAAGGAATTACGCCAGAGACCTGTTTGCCGGGTTTATTCACGCCCTTAGCTTCGGCGCGGCTGTTGGCTCCCATTGCTCGGCCGCCCAAGATTGTTTGTGTGGGCCTCAACTACGCCGACCACGCGCGCGAGCAGGGGATTGAGGCGCCCCAGACTCCCATCTTCTTCCTCAAGTCAGCGAACACCGTCTGCCATCCGGGCGACCCCATTCGCCTGCCCCCCAACTCCTCCCAAGTGGACTACGAAGCGGAGCTGGCCGTGGTCATCGGCAAGGGGGGCCGCTCCATCGACCGCGAGAAGGCCTATGAGCATGTAGCCGGTTATATGGCGTTCAACGACGTCACGGCGCGGGACATGCAATTTGGCGATAAACAATGGTATCGCGGTAAGAGCTGCGACACCTTTGCCCCCTGCGGTCCTTGGATCGTCACGCGCAGTGGGATGCCCGACCC
Source organism: Acidobacteriota bacterium (assembly GCA_902812465.1). Classification (GTDB taxonomy): domain Bacteria; phylum Acidobacteriota; class Terriglobia; order UBA7540; family UBA7540; genus CADDZE01. The sequence continues at coordinate 52,372 of CADDZE010000025.1, forward strand.
CCATCGCCTGGGCATTGTGCTCACGCTGAACGGCCAGACCATGCAGGATTCGAATACCCGCCACCTCATCTTCGACATCCCCTACCTCATCAGCTACCTCTCTCAATCGCTCACCTGGGAGGTGGGCGACATCATTGCCACCGGCACTCCTCCCGGCGTGGGTGTCTTCCGCAAGCCTCCTGTCTTCCTCCGCCCTGGCGATACGGTGAGCGTCACGATTGAAGGCATCGGCACGCTCACCAACCCGGTCGCCGCCCAAGATCCGGCATAGCCCGCGCGACCACCCAGCAGCGGCCACTCGGTTGGCCCAGGCACCGTCCAGCTCAGGACTGATATCAAGCGAGAATCGCGGTTGGAGCCGTCTGCGAGGCGTCCCTCGAGCGGCATTTTCTTTGGGCAAAGATCAAGCTAGCGAAGATAGGCAAAGCTTGCACTCGTGCCGCCACAACCCAGCCCCCAGGCAAGTGCTCTCCGCCGGTAGCTGGACAAGCGGCCGGTACCCAAAGTGCCTCGCGAGAGCCGGGTGTTCGCCCGCTTCAAAAAAATCGCTTGACGATCCACCCCGCCTTGGACTAACAGATCGCCAATTTCCTTGCCGCCCGCACCGGCTGCGACGACCGGGCCGCCAGGGTGGGCGAGAGGAGGGGCGCGTGACCACACAGCGTTCGGTTGGGAGTAGTCCTTTACTTGGCCCTTCGGGCTGGGGTTCCACGCTAAATAGCGAGGGGTGCCCTGCGTTCAGCGTGGCTCATGCCAGGAATCTTGTCCGGCCCAGGAGAAAGCTCTCCCGATTCTGTCCCCCCGCGCTTTTATCCTCGTAGCGGCCCCTTCGATACCGTCAACAACGCCAACCTCAATGTCCACTTCGAGATTCCCATCGTCAATAATGCAGGGCGCGGCATGCCCTTTTACTACCGGCTGGGGTATGACAGCTCCATCTGGTACCCAGGCCTGAAAGCCTAGGGACAATCGGCTTGGATTGCTGTGCCTAATTGGGGGTGGCGGGCGATCACGCAGGCCCTGACTGGCTATGTGACATACCACGCCTATGGGCCCAACTACTGCACGACTCCCAGCACCAGCCTCACATGTTTTACGTCTTTAATGGCTTCACCTATATCGATCCTAACGCTACCGGACCACCTCTTCTCTATCAACAACATATTCAGTCCGGACTCCCAGAAGTGTACGCGGCCTCCCGGGCCCAGCTGGAGCAGCGGAACCACAATAGGCGGCTCGGGATTTCGAATGACAGCATACGCGGGAACGACGACGGCGTCCATCAGCCCGATCACGTCACCAGCCGGGCAGACCATCACAGCTCCATTACAGCAGGGCACGGGTGCGGGCACCGTGACGGACGCGAACGGAAACACCATCCAAACCACCGACGGCTCTCACTTCACCGACACGCTCGGTATGACGGCGTTAACCGTGTCCGGCGGCCCTCCCAACCCTCTGGTCTTCCAGTATGCAGGGCCGGCAGGAGACGTGAGCGTCTATGTGGACTATAGTGCGTACACGGTGCAGACCAACTTTGGTTGCAGCGGCATCGGCGAACTCCCCGCCACGCCCGTCTACCTGGTCAGCCGTATCAGTTTGCCCGACGGTACCTCTTACACCTTTCAATACGAGACCACTCCGGGCAACCCTGCGGACGGGTGGCACGATCACCTACGCCTATAGCGGTCTCAACAACGGGATCCTCTGCGCCGACGGCAGCGCCTGGACCACCACGCTGACCGATCCCGGGAGTAATTTGAAAGTTGTGTCTATATATCAGCCGTCGTCGGTGCTGTGGGAATGGGGGAATCCGGCGTGCTTTTCGCCGGATTTCCAAGCGCCGTGGAAAGAGTGGGAAACTTGCTGCTTGAGTTTTCCACGCTTTCCACCGTGCGTCATTTCCACAGCGCAAGGCCAAGGGCCAAAATAAACTTTGGATGCTTTCGCCGCTCCGGCTCGCGATAAAAATGCCCCAGAATTCGCCATCCCTGGGGCCAGACCTGCTTCAGCGTCCTAACCTGACCCAAGCAGAGAACCGATG